>JBBPZT010000202.1:0-17054 GCA_038198625.1 Rubrobacterales bacterium | reverse complement strand
TGTAGCTGCCTCCCGGTGTGTAGCGGCTCGCCACTACGACATCCGCCTCCGACTCACGGGCGACTTCGAGCATCTCGCGCACCTTCTCCGGTGGGTGCTGAAGATCCGCATCCATGACGCAGGTATAGAGGCTCTTGCCCGAGACGGTCTCCATCCCTGTCGTCACGGCTGTAGAGAGCCCACCACTCCGCTCCGCCTCGTCACGGTGGATCAGTACTATGCGTCCATCCTCATCACCGAGGCGGCTGATCACCTCCGGCGTCTCGTCCGCCGAGTCGTCGACGAAGATCAGTCGATGGTCGATGCCCGAAAGGCTCTGCTGTACCTCGCGCACCAGGCGGGGCACATTGTCTACCTCATTACGAGTGGGGATGACCACCGTGAGGAAAGCTTTCCCCAAGACCCTCGTATCGTCTACCGTCTGCTTCCCTGCTTTCATAGCCGCCCTAGGCTAGCATATCCGTCGCGGAGCCCCAATATCCAGCCGAACTACGGGTAAACTGACCTGGCAACACTTCTTTTTGGAGGTCGATATGAGTAACGGCGAAAACAACAGAGATTCGGAACGGGCGCACGTCCGCATCTCGGGCGCTGTGCAGGGAGTTTTCTTCAGAGACTCATCGCAGGAGAGGGCCGAGCAACTCGGCCTTGCCGGATGGGTTAAGAACCTCCCCGACGGAAGGGTGGAAGCCGTATTCGAAGGTCCCTCCGAGCAGGTTCGCGAGATGGTGCGGTGGTGCGAGGAGGGCCCGCAACGGGCCGACGTAGAGGATGTAGAGGTGGACTTCGAGGAAGCTCGCGGAGGTCTCGGGAGCTTCGAGGTCCGTTGAACGTCATCCCCCGAGACCTGATGCGCCTGATCGAGGACAACGGCGTGGAAGTTACCGGACACCGCGAAATAAACTACGGTACCCAGCATCATCTCTCTCTTGGCTCGGAGAAGAGCAACTTGAACGTCTACCGCACGGGAAAAGTTTCCGTGGACGGCAAATCTTCCAGCCTGAAAAGCCTCCTGGAAAGCTGGCGGCTCGCCCAAAAAACCTCTGGTGGAAGATCTCCAGAGGTAGCCGGGCCTTCGAGACCTCCCGTGGACCCAACGCCCCGGCTCGGCATCGACGAAGCTGGAAAGGGCGACTACTTCGGACCTTTGGTAGTAGCTGGAGTGCGCATCTCTGGCGAGGATGCGGCCCGAAAGTTGCGGGAGATAGGGGTCAGGGACTCGAAAGACCTCACGGATACTCAATCCGCGCGGCTCGCGGCTCTTATCCTGAACTGCGTCGGCCCTGGCAACGTCTGCGTGGTAGCGCCCGCTCTCGAAGAGTACGAAGCCCGTCGTGCGAAGGCCGGCAACATCAACCGGCTGCTCGGAGAGATCGATGTGGAGATACTGGCTAAACTTAAAGATGACGTGGAGGTGGTGATCGTAGACGAGTTCGCTAGGGCCACCCGGTCTTACATAGAGCCGCACGTGCCGGCCGGTGTGCGGCTGGAGGTTCGGGTACGGGCCGAGGATGACGCGGCTGTAGCGTCAGCTTCGATCCTGGCTCGCGCGAGATACCTGGAAGAGCTCGGGAAGCTCTCCGAGCGGGTCGGGTTCGTCTTGCCAAAGGGCTCCACGCACGTCCTCGGGGCTGGCCGGAGGATCTTCCGGGAGCGTGGCGAAGAGGGGCTTACGGAAGTCGCAAAAATGCATTTCAGCATTACCGAGAAGATACTTGGTGTGTCTGGTGGCGAAAGTCGTAGAAAGAGAGGGAGCTGATGATAGATCTTCGTAGTGACACGGTAACCTGTCCGACGGAGGAGATGCGCCGGGCGATGGCGGAGGCGCCCGTCGGGGACGATGTTTTCGGCGAGGACCCAACGATAAACCGCCTTGAGGAATACGTGGCTGAGTTGCTCGGTAAAGAGGCGGCCATTTACGCTCCGTCCGGGACGATGACCAACCAGATCGGGCTGTTCATCAACACCACCAGGGGCGACGAGGTGATCCTGCACGAGGCCGCCCACATCTACAATTACGAAGCCGGGGCGCCCGCGCTCCTCTCTGGCGTGATGGTGCGTCTGCTGCCGGGAGAGAATGGCGTCATCTCCCCGGAGACTGTGCGGGCTTCGATCCGCCCCGAGAACCTCCACTTCCCGCGGCCGAAGCTCCTGTGCCTGGAAAACACCCACAACTCCGCCGGTGGCAAGGTCTTCCCGCTCGAAGACTTCGCCGCCGTCGCCTATGAAGCGAGGGACTCGGGACTCAAGGTACACCTGGACGGTGCGAGGCTCTTTAACGCGCAAGCTGCCACTGGAACACCGGCCCGCGAGTGGGCCGCCCACGCTGACACCGTCTCCGTCTGCTCCTCTAAGAGTCTCGGGGCGCCGGTCGGTTCGCTGCTGGCCGGTGATGAGGAGACAATAAAAGAGGCCCGCCGGGCGCGTAAGGCCTTCGGCGGCGGTATGCGTCAGGCTGGTGTGATCGCCGCCGCATCCCTCTATGCCTTCGAGCACAATACCGAGAGGTTATCAGAAGACCACGAGCGGGCCCGTAAGCTGGCTGCCAGTCTCGCCGAAGCTGGCTACACGGTAGAAGCGCCCGAGACGAACATCGTGCTAGTCGAAGTCGGCGAGGCGGAAGAGTTCCTCCGAGCATTCGCCCGCGAAGGAGTGCTCGCCACCCCGCGCAGCGCCACCACTGTGCGGCTCTGCACGCACCTCGACGTAAACGACAGGGATATAGAAACAGCGATAGAAGCTGCCTCCAGGCTCAAGGCTAAAGTCTCCTGACGTTGAAGGTAAGCGTAGAAAGAATAGTGTCAGTCGAAGACCGGATCCCACCCCTAAAGCTCCTGGAAGAATCCCTGAGAGGCGGGACACCCGTACCCCCCGACTTCACGAAAAAACTCCGCGAATCTGCGCGGAAGGGTGAGACCGTGCTGCTCGCCGCCTACCTGGGTGAGAAGGGAGAAAAAGGTGAGAACGTGGTCGGTGTCCTCGTGCTTGCTTACCGGCTCAACATCGCCGCCGGCGGATGCTTCGCGAGCATCGAGGAGTTACACGTGAGCCCGGAGGCCCGCAGCCAGGGGGTCGGCCGCGCGCTACTGAATGCCGCTGCGGAGCACTGGAGCACGCACGGCGTGTCTTACGTTGAGGTTCAGGCTGAAGGTGAGGCTGCGGGGTTCTACGCGGCGCTCGGATACGAGAGGGAAGAAGGGGTCGAGGTCTTATCTCGTTCGTATCCTTTGTAAGCGTACGGGGGTCAGAACTCCAGTACTTCGTAGACGGAGACCTCTCTGAAGCCCAGTTCTCTATAGAACTTGCGTCCTCTCTCGTTGGCGGCGGCGACCTGGAGTGAGACGCCGCTTGCGCCTTTCTGTTTCGCCCAAGACCTCACGTAGTCCACGAGGGCGTGGCCGAGGCCGAGGCTCCGGTAATCCGGCAGTACGAACACGTCTTCTATGGAGGACCAGATCTTCGGCCGAAAGGTAGGCGAGCCTTCCCGCAGTTCGCCTGAGATAAAGCCGACGGTCTGTCCGTCGGAGGTGGCGATGAACAGGAAGGTTTGGGGCCCGCTCGCGAGGTCGGAGAGAAAGCGGCGCATCATCCTTTCGGCGTCGGGTGCGGTTACGTAGACTTCGTCGTAAGCGGCGTGCTCGGCGGCGCTTTGCATCCAGAGTCGTGCCGTCTCCGCCGCGTCTTCCCGGCGTGCGGGACGTATATTGAAGTCTCTCTCTTCCACGAAAGGAATCCTAGCGGAAAAGGCCGGCGCGTGGCGGCTGCGGGGTGGAGTTTTGAGGTATGATCCCAGGCAGCCCGGAGAGAGGAGTTTCGGTACGGAGAGTACGGTCAGGAGCATGTCCACGGTCGAAGCCGTAGGCAAGGTGCGCAGGTTCTGGGAGGTCGATGTCGCCCGCGGGGTAGCCCTGCTGATGATGGCCCTTTACCATACTCTTTACGACCTGCAGAGCTTCGGAGGGTACGCGATCAAGGCTACCTCCGGTTTCTGGGCGCGTTTCGCCGATGTGACGGCGTTCTCTTTCTTGTTCCTGGTGGGTGTCTCTCTGGCTATAAGCTACTCGCGAGAAGAAGAGCGGCAGCCAGGTGGGAGCACGTTCGGCAAATATCTGAGACGGGGGCTCAAGGTCCTCGGTTACGGGATGATTCTCACCCTGGTGAGTTGGTCGCTGGGGATAGGTGTGATCATCTTCGGTATCCTGCACCTGATCGGGGTTTCTATAATCCTTGCTTACCCCTTCCTCCGCTTCCGATTGGTCAACCTGATCCTGGCAATTCCCCTTATTGCGCTCGGGATCTATATTCAGGTCAACGACGTCTACATGAGTGGGCCGTGGCTGCTGCCTCTCGGCATACTACCGGACAGCCCCATCTTTATGCCGGACTACCGGCCACTGCTACCCTGGTTCGGCGTGATCCTACTCGGGTTGTTCGTCGGAAAGATCGTTTACGGAAACCGGAAGAGAGAGCGCGGTTCCGTCAGCGCCCCGCGACCCGCCGGACCACTCGCCTTCCTGGGGAGGAACTCGCTCCTGTTCTACTTCGTCCACCAACCCGTAATCATCGCGACGCTCATACTCTTCGGGATAATAAAGCTCGGCTCCCTGTAGGCTCCCTGTAAGTAGAGCCTGGCCGGCGGGCTTTCCTAATCCGCTTCGAGAAGGTAGAGTACGGTCGTTGGTGTTTTCGGCTCGTGACGTTGGGAGGAGCGCTAAAGAAGAAACGTTTTACGGACGATAACTACTTAGTAGCAAGCTCGACGGGATAGTCGAGGCTTACGGAGTAGCAGAGGGATAACAACCACAAGCGCCAGAGCTCTCATAAGTGGGAGTTGACGAGGCAGACGTTCATCGAGGATTCGGCGGGTGCGTCTCGGCTTCAGGGCGGTCGTCAGGGCGGCGACAAAACCAGGCGGTGACGCCGGGGACAAAACGCCACCCGAGCCCGGTAAGTTCTACTTCTCTCTGCCTTCCCTCGGCTCCTGTCCGGAAATTATAAGGGAGGGATGCGCCTTGTGTGGAATCGTGGGTTACGTCGGAAAAGAGCGTTGCGTCGAGGTCTTGATGGAGGGCCTGCGGCAACTGGAGTACCGGGGGTATGATTCCGCCGGACTCGCTCTGCAAGGGCCGGGCGGTATAGAGTCCCTGAAAAGGGTCGGTCCCCTGAAGAGCCTTGCCGGGGCGCTCGGCCAACGAGATGGGGACTTTTTCCGGGTGCGTGCCGGTGTCGGGCACACGCGTTGGGCTACCCACGGACGCCCGAGCGAGGAGAACGCCCATCCGCACCTCGGGGGGGCGGGGACGGTCGCCGTGGTGCACAACGGTATCATCGAGAACCACGCGGAGATCCGGGAAGAGCTGGAAAGCGATGGGTACGTCTTCAACTCCGAGACGGATACCGAGGTGATGGCGCACCTGCTCGCCCGTGGGGTTGAGGCCGGCGAGACGCTCCGGGAGGCGCTGGCCTCTACTCTCGAAAGGCTTGAAGGCTCGTTCGCCGTCGCGGCCATAAGCGCCGCCGAGCCGGAGACCATCGTCGCGGCCCGTAACCAGAGCCCGCTGGTTATAGGGCTCGGGGATGGAGAGAATTACCTGGCGAGCGCGGTACAGGCCCTGGCCGGAGAGACGCGGGAGTTCCTGGTCGTAGAGAACGGTGAGATCGCGGAGATCACCGCTCTCTCGGTGCGTATCTCCACGGTGGGAGGCGAGCCCGTGGAGCGGGACCCGCTGATGGTCGACTGGGACCCGGAGGCCGCGGAGCTCGGGATGTTCGAGGACTTCATGCTAAAGGAGATCCACGAACAACCAGAAGCCCTCCGGGCGACCCTCTCGGACCGCCTCGCCCCCGACGGCTCGGTGAGCCTTCCCGAAATCTCGCTAGACCTGTCGGAGGTGGACCGGGTGGTGGTGGTCGCCTGCGGCACCGCATACCACGCGGGGCTTTTAGGCAAGTACGCTATCGAGCGCCTGGCCCGCATCCCCGTAGAGGTGGCCGTGGCGAGCGAGTACCGCTACGCTGACCCTATCGGGAACGATAGGACACTCCTCGTCGCCATCTCTCAAAGTGGCGAGACGACCGATACCCTGGCCGCCATCGAGACGGGGCGGGCTTTCGGTGGCAAGGTGGTCGCCGTTACCAACACCCGCGGTTCGCTCATAATCCGTGAGGCGGACGCGGTCCTGCTGACGAAGACCGGGCCGGAGGTAGCGGTGGCTTCGACCAAGACCTTCCTCGCACAGGTGCTCGTCCTGGACCTGCTCGCCCTGGATCTCGCGCGGGCGAAAGGGACGTTGCCGGAAGAAGACCTGCTGGAAATCGGGCATGAGTTGCGCCTGGCGCCCGAAAAGGTCCTGGAGACGCTTGAGATGCTCGGAGGCCGGGTGGAAGAGGCGGCGGAGCTCTTCGAGGAAGCGCGGTGTTCGCTCTTTCTCGGGCGTGGACCCGCGTATCCGGCGGCCCTCGAAGGCGCATTGAAGCTCAAGGAAATCTCCTACATACCATCCGAGGGTTACCCGGCGGGAGAGATGAAGCATGGTCCCATAGCCCTCGTGGACGAGTTCTGCCCGGTCGTCGCCGTGCTCGGAGAAGGAATCCTGCGCGAGAAAACCCTCTCCAACGTCCAGGAGACCGTCGCCCGCGGCGCGAACGTCGTGGCAGTGGCCCACGAAGATGACGCCGCGGCCTGCAAAGTTTCCCGCGTCCTGCTCCCGGTGCCGAAAGCGCCGGAGATAATCGCCCCGCTCGTCGCGACCGTGCCGCTCCAACTGCTCTCGTATCACGTCGCCAGGTTACGCGGCCTCAACGTGGACAAGCCTCGAAACCTCGCCAAGAGCGTGACCGTAGAGTAAAAGCCAGCTGCCGGTAAGTTCAGACGAACAAAGAAGGTTTTAGGCTGAGGGGCTTATGGGGCGGTGGAGAATCGCCTCCCCTAAACCGAAAGCTCTACCTGAAAAGATGCGCCCCTATACGGTAGTTTGGAGGTGACGATGATCGAACGGATTGTCCTTCCGGAGTTGAGTCCGCCACCTGGTTACTCGCACGTCGTGGTCTCGTCGGGAAGAAGGCTGGTCACCACCGCTGGTGCGGTCCCGCTTGACGCGGCGGGGAGCCTGGTGGGTCCCGGAGACCGTCGCTTACAGACAAGTCAGGTGCTCGACAACCTGATGCTGGCACTGGAGACGGTTGGCGCAGGGGCGGATGACGTCATGAAGACGACCGTCTACGTGGTCGCGGAGGACCGGGCGGACCTGGCCGCCGTCTGGGAAGTAGTCTAGGGCTCCGAAATATCCGGGGCGGCGAGCACTTTGCTGGGTGTTTCCCTACTCGGGTTCGAGGGGCAGCTCGTGGAGATAGAGGCCATCGCCGTCCTAGAGTAGCCTCGCCGGGCCGAAATGGGAAGCCAATGATGAAATATTTGTTTGGAGGGTTGATCCTTCCCGGCGTGGCGGGAGTATAATCGTCGAGAGAAAAACCGGGGAGTGTCGCGCCCGCCGGAAAACAGAGGAGGTTTTGGCCAATGCCGTTTACAAACATTCTAGAGCCGATGCACCTGATCATAGTGCTCGTCATCGCTGTCCTGATCCTCGGTCCCAAGCGGCTGCCGGAGATGGGCCGGAGCGTGGGGCAGGGTATCAGGGAGTTCAGGAACGTGTTCTCCGGCGAAAGCGAGTCCGAGAAAGACCCCAAAAAGCGCGCCGCCGCCATCGGCGAGGAGAAGGAGAAGTAGACCTCTAGAAATTTGTGCCGCACAAGATCGCGCGGTAGTTTAAAGAATTGATATCTCAGGATCGGAGGCCGTTTCTATCAGGCTTCCGGTCCTTTTCCATGCGGAGGCTTGTCGATTTTTGGTAGCCCTTTTTTAGCGGATTACGCGCAGGGCTTCTGGTTCGATGCGGAAGGACATCGGGAGTCGGCCCCAGACTTCGCCATCGAGTTGGACGGGTACGTCGCCTCCGGGGGCGCGGGCACGGATCTCACTCGCCGAAAACGAGCGCATGGACTTGCTCAGAGGGTCTCTAGCGAGGTACAGGGCCATGATGTCCGGCCTCAAGAGCAGGCTGACCCGCTCGATGAGAACTGTCTCAAGCACCCCGCTCGTAAGCGAGTCGCGCCGGCGGGTGACCCGGAAATCACCGCCGTAGTATTGCCCGTTGGCGATAATGGCGGACTGTGTATTGTGGGTCTTGCCGTCGTGGACGATGTGCACCGACGGCATCTCTTCCTCGAAATAGACCTTGAAAGCTATCAGCGGAAAGGCGAGCACCCTGAGGTATCGCTTGAGGCGCGGGGTAACCGTCCGGACGACAGTCGCGTCGAAGCCGATCCCGGCCATGCAGGAGAAGCGTCGCTCCACCCCCTCCCGGTCCGTCGCGACTCCGATGTCTATGCGAGACCTGTCGCCGGACAAGATGCGCCGGCAGGCTTGTTCGGGGTCGCGCGGCAGCCCTAGCTCCCGTGCCAGGACGTTAGCCGTGCCGAGCGGCAGGATGCCCAGGGTAGCGTCTTTTTCAAGGCCGTTTATGACCTCGTTTACCGTGCCGTCGCCGCCCGCGGCTACGACCAGGCACGTGCCCGCGCGGGTGGCGAGCTCCGTGGCGTGTTGGGGGTACTCGGTCGGCCAGACCTCTACTTCGGCGCCCTGGCTGCCCAGGATCTTCGCGTAGTGCTCCAGGTGGTCCGCGCTTTTGGCGCGTCCTGAGTTCGGGTTGCCGATCACGATCATCTTCATAGACATATCATAAGCCCTTTTGCGCGCGGCGCATCTGCCGTAAGATGTAAACCATGACCGAAAAGAGGAAATTCTTTGTGCCGGAGGTTGGGGTAGATGTCGTGGACGTCGAGAGGATGCAGTTCGCCCTCGAACGCACCCCACGCATCAGGCAGCGTCTTTTTACGGAGGCGGAGATCGCCTACTGCGAGAAGTTCCGCTTCGCCGAGCGTCACTACGCCGGGCGCTGGGCCGCTAAAGAAGCCGTGACGAAAGCATTGGGTTGCGGCCTGATCCAGTGGAACGGCGTCGAGGTTATACGGCGTCCCCGTCAGGCTCCCTCCGTCCGCATCTTCGGCAAGATCGAGGAGTTCGCCGATATGGTTGGTGTCCGGCAGGAAGACCTCTCCATCTCCATCACCCACTCCGAACTCTCCGCCGTCGCCGTCTGCATCGTGCGCCGCCGCGAGAACGACGGGTGAAGCTCTACACCGCCGACGAGATGTCCCGCGCCGACGGAGGCGCCCAGGAACTCGGCATCCCCGGGGGTGTCCTCATGGAGCGCGCAGGCGCCGCGATGGCCGAGGAAATACTGGAGCGTTACTCCACGAAACGGGCGCTCGTGGTCTCCGGCGGCGGCAACAACGGCGGCGACGGCTTCGTTATCGCCCGCGAACTACACCTGGCCGGGGTCGATGTGGCGTTGCTCGCGACCAAAGACGAGTATTCGGGAGACCCGGAGGTAAACCTCGGGGTCTTGAGGAACCTGGATTTGGAGGTTGTCGGTCCGGAGGCGCTCGGGTCGGAACTTGGGCGGACGGACCTTGTGGTGGACGCGCTGCTCGGAACTGGTTTCTCGGGAGAGGTGCGGGAGAAGGAGGCGGCCCTGATCCGCCAGATAAACGACTCCCGGCTCCCCGTCGTCGCCGTGGACGTGCCTTCTGGTGTGGATGGTTCCACGGGCCAGGTCCAGGGAGATGCGATATACGTGGACCTCACCATCTGCGCGCACGCGGCGAAGGTCGGATGTGTCGTCTCTCCGGGCCGGGAGCACGCCGGAGAGGTCACCGTCGTGGATATCGGCATCCCGCCCGAGGCGGACGTTCAGCCCTCTCTCTCGTGGACGGACGCGGGTTCTCTGCGCGGTAGCATCCCGCGTACGGTTGAGCCCGCCCATAAGTACTCCGCCGGGGCCTTGCTCGTCGTCGCGGGCTCCCGCAGTATGACCGGGGCGGCCGTTATGTCCGTCGGCGGGGCGCAGCGGACCGGGTGCGGCATAGTCTTCCTCGCGACCCCAGAGAGCGCCGCCGCTGCCGTTGACCTTCAGCTAACCGAAGCCCTCGTCTCCGGCGCTCCCGAGAACGAAGACGGATACCTGAGCGAAGAGGCGCTGGACCCCATACTGGAGCGGGCGGGGCGTGCGTCGGCGCTCGTCGTCGGGCCTGCTCTCGGCTCCGGGGAAGGGACCCGCCGCCTGGTCGAAGGAATCCTGGCCGGTACCGACCTCCCGCTCCTCCTCGACGCCGACGCCCTCACTAGCCTCTCGGGCTCCGAAGCCCTCACCAAGAGAGAAGCCCCGACCGTCATCACGCCCCACGCCGGAGAACTCGGACGCCTGCTCGGCTCGGGCACCAAAGAAGTCTCGGCCAACCGGCTCTATTCCGCCAGAAAAGCCGCTGAACATTACGCCTGCTGCGTCCTGCTGAAAGGTTCGGATACGCTGGTCATCAACGGCGGTAAAGCGGCGGTCAACTCGACCGGAAGCGTCGCGCTCGCCACCGCCGGGACCGGAGACATACTCTCCGGCGTCATAGGCGCCCTGCTCTCGCGAGGGATGGACCCTTACGAGGCCGCCCGCGCCGGAGCCTGGGTACACGGCCGGGCGGCGGAACTGTGGCTCGAAAAGACGGGCTGGCCGGCCGAGAGCCTGATCGCCACCGACCTGCTACCTTACCTGCCGCTGGCCGTCGGCGAGCTTCTTTAGATCTCACGCTCTCCGGTCTCGGTTCAGGCGCAGACTACCTCGAACATTAGCTATCTTACGAGTTGTGAGATCTCACCAGTAACAATCCCGCGAGACCAAGAGCAATAAGTGTCGTCGCTGCGAATGCGGGCAAGAGCGGTAGACCTCCGGTATCCGGCAACCTTTGCTCCGACCGGACTTTGGCGATCGGCTTGGAAGGCGGAAAACCTTTAGCCGTGCACATTGCGACTTGCTTTCGAAGGTCTTTTTGATATTTTCTTTCTATTTTGGCCCGTGTTGCTGGAGAGGTACCTTTGGGAATGAATGCACCGCCCAAGGAGGTAATAGTAAGACAAGGGGTCATAACGTCACCGCCGATCACGAGCATGCCGTCTTTGGTTACTTGATACTCCGGGATCTGTGCCGGGCGGCCTCCTACTGTAGTACCGAAGGACGCGAGGGCTGCGGAGGCGAACACTAACGTGCCCAGAACGGATAGAGCAACCAGCAACAATACTTTCCTCATGGTGCCTCTTCCGGTTGGTTGAGTTCTCAGGGGAGTGGCTGCCACTTTTCTCCCTAGATGTATCTATGGTAGCAAGTATATGGATCTTGGGTCAAGCTCTGTGACTGACACGATTTCTTTTGGGGTGCCGCGGCTCGTGGAGTCGGGTTTTTGGCGGGGCCGGTTTGTGAGATTTACGGTAGTATCGGAGTGTAGGAGTTTCGGATGGGCAAGAGTATAGGGGAGTTGGAATTGGAGCAGCGGGACATTAGGGGGCTTGAGGTCAGGGACGTGATGGAGTCTGATTGGCCCACACTCGGAGAAGAGGATACGGTGGAGCGGGCGATCAAGCTCTTCGCCGAGGGTCGTATCTCCGGGGCTCCGGTGGTGGTGGATGGGAAGCTTCAGGGGATCATCACCGAGGGCGACCTCATTTTCCGGGAGGCGGATGTAAAGACGCCAGGATTTCTGGATATCCTGGGCGGCATCATACCTCTCGGGAGCTGGGAGGAGTACAAGGAAGAGGCTTTGAAGAGCGCCGGTGTCACGGTCGGGGAGGTGATGACGAGGGAGGTGATCACGGTTTTCCCGGATACGCATCTTTCCGAAGCAGCGACCATAATGGCTGAGCAAGGCGTGAAGATACTTCCCGTGGTCGAGGATGAGAGGCTGCGCGGCGTCGTTACCCGGATGGACATCCTGACCCTTCAAGTCCTCAACCCCCGGCAGTGAGCCCGCCGGTGGCTCCGGGCACTGAAAAAGCAGCCGAACCTGCTACGACCGCGGTCCCGAGCCGCACCTGGGCGGAGATCGATCTCTCCGCCGTCCGGCACAACGTCCGGGTGTTGAAGCGGCGGGCGTCCGGGGCGCGGTTGATGGCCGTCGTCAAGGCGGATGCTTACGGTCACGGCGCGCTCCCAGTCGCCCAGGCAGCGCTCGAAGCGGGAGCTGACTCTCTAGCGGTCGTGACCGTCGAGGGGGGGGCAGAGTTGAGGCGGGGTGGGATACGGGAGCCCATCCTGGTATTCACCGACTTGCTACCGGACCGGCTGCCGCTGGCCGCTGAGCACCATCTCACCGCGACGGCTCACTCGCTCACAAGTGCCAGGCGCATCGCCTCCTGCACCAGCCCCGGCCTGAAAGCACACCTCAAGGTCAACACCGGGATGAACCGCTGGGGCGTCGGACCGGGAGAGGTGGCGGAGGCGCGTAAGACCCTTGGAAACAAACTGATCGGTGTATACACGCACCTCGCGTCCGCGGACTCGGATGCGGAGGCCACGAAAGCGCAGATCCAAGTCTTCGATGAGGTCCTCGCCGCGCACGACTTCGGAGGCGCGCTGGTCCACGCGGCGAACTCCGCGGGTACCCTGTGGCATCCAGGCTCCCACTACGAGTGTGTCAGGCCCGGCGTGGCGCTCTATGGTCTACATCCTTCCGGCGACTCGGGAGACCCGGCGGATGAGGGCTTGCGGCCGGCGATGAGCCTCAAGAGCTACGTCGCGGATGTGCGGAAGCTCGCGCCGGGTGACGGCGTCTCTTACGGCCTGACTTTCCGGGCTGAGGAGGAGATGTTCACGGCTGTGGCGCCGGTCGGGTACGCGGAAGGGTATCGGCGAGCGCTCTCGGGTCGGGGAGTGGCACTAATTCGGGGCGTGCGGCGTCCCCTGCTCGGGCGGGTCACCATGGATGCCTGCGTTTTCGGGGTGGACGGGTCGATCGAGGTGGGGGATGAGATAGTATTAGTTGGGGAGCAGGGCGGCGGGCGCATCGGGGCCGAGGAGCTTGGGAAGCTGGCCGGCACGATAAACTACGAGGTAACGACCGGGGTGGACCCCCGGCGCGTCGAGAGGAGCTACGCGAATGTTTAAGGATCTCAAGTGGAAGCCGGCCTTTAAAAAGGCTGCGGTATTCGTGGTTCTGTGGTTTGTACTGATCTACGTTCTGGATCGTGTCTGGCCGCAACAGTTCGGTATAAAGGGCCAGCAGGGACTCTTCTCCCTCGCTCTCAACGGGGTCTTTTTCTTCTTCATCTTCGCTTTCGTC
Organism: Rubrobacterales bacterium; assembly: GCA_038198625.1. Classification (GTDB taxonomy): domain Bacteria; phylum Actinomycetota; class Rubrobacteria; order Rubrobacterales; family Rubrobacteraceae; genus JBBPZK01. The sequence continues at coordinate 3,833 of JBBPZT010000202.1, read as the reverse complement.
TTCGCTTTCTCCGAGAAGCGACGGGCCGACCGGGTAGCGAAATACAAGGCCCAGAAAACACAGAAGAAGGGCAAGGGCGGAAAACCGGTCCGTACCACTGATGGCGACTCGGAAGAGGATGAGCCTGGTTCCTTGAGGGGCCGCTACAACCCGAACACCAGCCGTAAAAGGACGAAAGCGCGGCGTCGCCAGACCAGGCGGTGAATGTCCACGAGGCGCTAGAGTTTCCGATGGATGCTCGACGCCTGCGGGAGTTGGCGCCGGAGTCAGGCCTGGCCGAGGGGATGGAGCAGGGACCTTTCCATCACCTGGACGTTCTGGATCACACGCTTGAGACCGTCCGTGGCGTGGAACGTGAGATCGAGGCTTCAGTACTCGGAACGCGGGTTGGGCCGGAGAGGGCCGAAGACCTCCGGCTCGTCGCACTGCTCCACGATATCGCCAAACCTATCACCCGTGGCGAAGTAGATGGACGGGTACTCTTCGTAGCCCATGACTCTCTGGGCGCCACCCTCGCCCACCGTATCTGCCGGCGCCTGGGAATTTCGGCGTCTCTTACGGATCTCGTCACCACCATTACCGCTCTTCATCTCAAGATAGGTTTCATGGCGAGCCCTCACTCTGATTACCCGCCGGAGAGGCTCATCCGGGCCGTGGGTCCCTTCGGCGAGGAACTCACCGTCCTCTCGTGGGCCGACCGGCTCGCCGCCCGGGGACCACGCCTCAAGCGAGAGCACATCGAGCGCCACCGTGAACTCTCCCTGGAGTTCCTCGGCATTTACCAGGAGCACGGTCCGTACGAGAAGCCGGATTACGGACGGCTGTCCAGAGACCTGGGGCTCTCTCCGGCCGATACCGGCTACGCTGCGAGCCGGCTGCGGCTGCTCAGATCTCGCGGCCTGGATGAAGAGAGTGGAATAGAGTATTTGGCGGGAACTTTGCGGGCAACAAGCACTGGATAGGATGGGTCGATGGACTTTGGGTGCTTCACAAAAGGGTCGGTTGGAGATATGATCCGGTAGTTAAGAGAAGACTTCGACAGTTCCGAATACGGGGCAAATGAGTCTAGGAGGCGATATGGGTATAAAACGTGCGAAGCGGGACCGTTGGATCCTCGGTGTGTGCGGCGGCATCGCCCACACCTACGGTTGGAGCCCGAACATGGTAAGGCTGGTCACGGCCATAGTCGCGATCATTATTCCGGGGTTCAGCGTGATACCGGTCCTCATCGCCTATTTCGTATTGGGTTATGTACTTCCGGAGACCGAGGCGTACTAGGGGCCGGTGGACTTCGCCGAGGCTCAGAAAGAGGCGTTAGGCTGCACGAAGTGCGGGCTGTGCAACTCCCGGACTCAGGTCGTCTTCGGAGATGGCCCGCTCAACGCTGAACTGTTCGTCGTCGGCGAAGGACCGGGGTTCAACGAGGATAAAGAGGGTAAACCTTTCCGTGGGGCCTCCGGGATGCTGCTCGGGCGGCTGCTCGCATCCTTGAACCTGGACCGGGAGAAGGTCTACTTGACGAGCCTCGCAAAGTGTCGGCCGCCGGGTGCCGTGCCCCGGACGCCAAAGCCCGGCGAGATAAGCAGTTGCCGTCCGTACCTGATGTCTCAGCTCGCGGCGGTAGACCCTAAAGTGGTTGTGGCGATGGGAGAACTCGCGAGCCGCGTCCTGACGGGGCGCAAGGAGCCACTATCGCGTATCCGGGGCCGGGCCGTTCCACTCGACAGGCGCTACGTCTTTCCGACGCTCGCACTCGGCAAGGCGCTGTACGTTCCGGCGGATCGCGCGCTGCTACTCTCGGACTTCTCCCGCCTGCCGGAACTACTCGCCGCCGAGCGCCCCTCGACCTACGAGACCCTGAACATCCCCCGGACCTCGGCCGCCGAGCGGGAGCCTCTCCAACCGGGGCTCTGGTAGCGGCTTCGGGGAAACCTTTGCTGGAACGCGAGGCCCTGGATCAGGGCGCGCTCGAGGCGCTGGCCGCTGAGATAGCCGGACGCCTGGAACCTGGAAGCGTGGTCGTGCTCGCCGGCGAAGTTGGGGCGGGCAAGACGACCTTCGTGCGCGCCGCCCTCCGTGAGATGGGCGTAAAAGAGCGCGTGACGAGCCCGACCTACCAGCTCGCCCGGAGCTACAGGGGGCTCCTGAAAGGAAGGGAGGTAACGGTGAACCACCTTGACCTGTACAGGATAGAAGGACTGGAGAGCCGGGATGCGCTGGAGTTGGATGATTACCTCGAAGCCGACGCCGTGACGTTTATAGAGTGGGCCGAACCGGCCCTCGGGTTGCTCGAAACCCCGAGCGTCGTGGAGATTTCCCACCAGACTCCGACCACCCGCCGGATACGCGTCTCGGGCCCGGTGGCGGAGTACCCGCAGCGGTGCTGACACTAGCCTTCGACGCCTCGACCCCGGTGGTCACGGTCGCCCTCGCCTGCGTGGACGACGAAGACAAAGGCCGGGAAATCCTCACCGAAGCCTCCATCTCTTCTCGGGGAGCTTCCGAGGCGCTGCTGCCGGCGGTGGATGCTGTCTTGGAGCTAGCCGGTGAGAGACTCGATTCCGTCGGTCGGATACTGGTGGGCGTGGGGCCCGGCACTTTTACCGGTATCAGGATCGCTGTCTCGACCGCCCGCGCCGTCGCGCTCGGCTCCGGCATCCCCTTGTCCGTAAACTCGACCCTGGCGGCGCTCGCCGCCCCGGCCTTGCTGGGCGGCCCCCGAAAGACCGGCGTGTTGGCCGTTCTCGACGCCCGCCGCCACCAGGTCTTCGCCCAGAGGTTCTCGAATAAGATAGAAGTGGGAGAGGTCTTCTGCACGCGCCCGGAGGACCTGTCGATCGATGGTGGGCACCTTCTCGTGGGCGACGGGGCTTTGCGCTACCGGGAGACGCTCTCGACGCTCGGTTACATACCGCCGGACGATTCGCCGCTACATCGGGTAACCGCACTGGGGCATCTGATCTCCGCTGATCTACATCCTGTCGACCCGTCGCGGGTCGTGCCGTTCTACGTCCGGGAGCCGGATGCCGAGGTGCGCCGGGACCTCAACCCATGGAGCCGGGCCTGATGCAGCCTGTCATCCGTAGGATGCTCCCCGAGGACTTACCAGCCGCCATGGAGATAGACGCGGTGAGCGTCGCGCGTCCGTGGAGACGGGAGATCTGGCGCGAAGAACTGAAGAGTCCCTCCAGCACGTATCTCGTCGTGGAGGAGGATGGAGAGATACTCGCACAGGTCGGGGTGAAGCGCGTTGCGGACGAGCTGCACGTCATGACGCTCGCGGTCCGTCCGGAGTATCGTCGCCGGGGATACGCGCGCGCCTTGTTGGAGGATGCCCTCGCTTTCCATCCGGATGCCATCCGCGTCTACCTGGAGGTCCGCCCGAGCAACAACGCCGCCCGTACGCTCTACGACTCTTTGGGGTTCGCCACGACGGGCCTCAGACGCCGGTACTACGGTGATGAAGACGCGCTGCTCATGACCCTCGATCTCTAGAAGACTTCTCACGTTTCTCGCGCCCGCGACGGTCGCTGTCCGGTCTCTCGAACGGCTTCAAGAGGTAGAGGGCCGGAGCCAGGCAAAGCAGGAAGCTCACGAAGATGATCGTGGCGATGACCGGGTCGATGGGACCACGGATCACGTAGATCAAAAACTGCGCCAGCAGTATCAACGCTATAAAGGCAAACAATAAAGAGAAGGTTCGCATAGCTATTAAGCAGTATAACCCGCTATCCTGTTGATACCTTGTCGGGTTATGGAGTCAAAACGGTACATCTCGTGATGAGAGTGTGGAAAAACGACGCTGGAGTAGACGGATCATGAACGAGATACAC
>JBBPZT010000201.1:0-8675 GCA_038198625.1 Rubrobacterales bacterium | reverse complement strand
TCGGCGAAGATTCTCCGTTCACAGGAGGGGGTGTCGCAAAAGAACTTCCGCACCCGAACCCGCAGGCGCACCGGCATGCTTGCCCGCGGCAGGTCAGCCAACGTACGAGTGTAGCGACCGTGGACCCGACGCGAGATCTCATGGTAGCGTGACTCCTACTGTCCCCCATCCGCGGCTGTCTCCACGTCCTTGACGAGAACGCGTCCTCCGGAGCCAGTACCCTTCACGTCGGAGAGGTCGACGCCCAGGTCCGTGGCCCGCCGCTGTGCCGCCTCCGTGATCTCCGGCTTCTCTTCTTGCTCGGTGTCCGGTGTGTGATCCACCGTGGCGCCAAGAACATTAGCCTGTGCGGTAAGACGCTCTTCGAGGATGCTCAGTATCTCCCCGTGCGCCCAGGCTTGATCCTCGCGCGTCTTGCCGATGGTCTCGGCGAGCTTCTCGTTTTGCTTCCTTAGCTTCTTCACCTCTTTGGTCAGGTTCCTTACGGCCTTGTCCATCTTTTTCGCCACGCCCGCAACCGCCTCTCTCACGTTGACGCCAACCTGAAATATGACACAGCCCGAAGGCCGAGGCTACAGCACGCTCGGTAGATACCCCGGGCGCGACCGCTCGTAGGTTTCGAGGTCCTCTTCATGGGATAAGGTGAGCGCGATGTCGTCGAGGCCGTTGAGGAGCCGGTAGCGGGCGAAGTTGTCGAAGGCGAAGGGTTCCTCGAAGCCCAGTCCTTTCACGACGCGGCCTTCGAGGTCCACGGAGACCTGCGCTTCCGGGTCCTCACGGACGGTCTCGAGGAGTTCCTTTACGGACTCCTCCGGTAGCTCGACGGCGAGAAGCCCTATTTTGGCGCAGTTGTTCTTGAAGATGTCGGCGAAGGATGGGGCTATAACTGCCCCGAAGCCGTAGTCCTGGATGGCCCAGGGGGCGTGCTCCCGGCTGGATCCACTACCGAAGTTCTGCCCCGCGATCAGGACCACCGCGCCCTCGTGCTCGGGTTTGTTCATCACGAAGTCCGGGTCGTCTCGCCAGCTGGAGAACAGGAACTGGCCGAAGCCGGTCCGCTCGATGCGCTTAAGGGCGTCGCTAGGGACGATCTGGTCCGTATCGACATCGTCCCAGCCGAGCGGCAACGCCTTTCCTTCTATCGTCTTTACCGGATCCATCTACCTCACCTCCACGGGTACGCCGAGTTCACTGGGCGAAGCGAACCGCCCCATCACCGCCGTCGCGGCCGCCACAACCGGGCTCACGAGGTGCGTCCTGCCGCCCTTGCCCTGCCGGCCCTCGAAGTTGCGGTTCGAGGTCGAGGCGCACCGCTCACCGGGCTGCAAGATGTCCGGGTTCATCCCGAGACACATCGAGCAACCGGCGTTTCGCCAGTCGAAGCCCGCTTCCCTGAATATCTCTTCCAGGCCTTCCTCCTCGGCCTGTTGTTTGACCCGCATGGAGCCAGGCACCACCATCGCCCGGATGCCCTCCTTGACCTTGTGGCCTTCGAGGACCGCGGCGGCGGCCCGAAGGTCCTCTATGCGCGCGTTGGTACAGGAGCCTAGGAAGACGGTATCCACCTCGATCTCCCGGATGCGGGTTCCCGGCGTGAGGTCCATGTACTTGAGCGCCCGCTCGTGGCCGTCGTTGCGGGGCTCGGGCACCTCGCCGTCGAGCGGCACGGTCTGGGCCGGGGTCGTGCCCCACGAGACGTAAGGGACGAGGTTCTCGGCCTGTATGACGACCTCCTTGTCGAACTCCGCGCCCTCGTCGGTGTGCAGGCTCCTCCACTCTTCGACGGCCGCGTCCCAGTCGGCACCTTTCGGGGCGTGGTGCTTGTCCCTCAAGTACGAGTAGGTCGTCTCGTCGGGGGCTATTAGACCGGCGCGGGCGCCGCCTTCGATGGACATGTTGCAGACGGTCATCCGGCCTTCCATGGAGAGGGAGCGGACAGCTTCCCCCCTGTACTCGATCACGTGCCCGACCCCGCCGCCGGTGCCGATCCTGTTCAAGATGCCGAGCATGAGGTCTTTCGCCGTTACGTCGGCCGGAAGCCCGCCCTCGACGGTTACGGCCATCGTCTTGGGCCGGCTCTGCGGCAGAGTCTGGGTCGCCAGCACGTGCTCGACCTCAGAGGTACCAATACCGAAGGCAAGCGCCCCGAAAGCGCCGTGGGTCGCGGTGTGGGAGTCGCCACAGACGATGACGAGGCCAGGCTGCGTCAGGCCCATCTCCGGGCCTATGATGTGCACTATTCCCTGCCCGATGGACCCCCACTTGTTGAGCTCTATCCCAAACTCTTCGCAGTTCTCGCTCAACGCCTCCATCTGCTTCGCGGAGACCTCGTCCCGGATGGGGAGGCCTATCTCCGTCGTCGGGACGTTGTGGTCCATGGTCGCGTAGGTAAGGTCCGGCCGCCGTACTTTCCTCCCGGCGAACCGCAGCCCCTCGAACGCCTGCGGGCTGGTTACCTCGTGGACAAGGTGCAGATCCACGTAGAGGAGATCTGGCTCCCCCTCCGCACTCCGCACGACGTGCTTCTCCCAGACTTTCTCAACGAGCGTCTTCGGCCTGTTCTCCATACTACTCATCTCTATCCTTCCCATTGTTACTAAACTCTCCGCGTCCCTTGACGCCTCCGTAAACCGCGAACCTGTGATGCCTGTATACGGAACGCACCGCCCCGAAACCGGTTTTTTCCAGCCACTCTAGCTGCGCCTCCAGGGTGGCGTTCTTGTCCGCCCTCATGCGCGTGAGCGCGGCGGCGAGGTCTTCTTCGGAGACACTCGCTTGGGTCACTCTGCGCAACCACCATTTCCGGAGCCGCTCCTCCTCTTCCGGCGTCTCCCCGGATACTTGATCCACGTTCACGAAATAGCCGCCGTCCGTGAGCGCATAGTGGACCTTCCCGAACAATCCCAGCTTGTCCCCGTCAGTAAGATGGTGGATGGAGAGCGCCGACACCACGAGGTCGAAGTTTCCGGGAAGCGCCTTGCGGGCGAAGTCCATGGTACGAAACTCGAACCTGCGATCCTCTCCGGGGAACTCTCCGGCGAAACGCCGCCGCGCGACGCGGAGCATCCCGACCGAGATGTCCACTAGCGTCACCCGTGAACGCGGAAACCTCCCGGCGACCAGCGCACTCAGGAGCCCCGTACCGGCCCCAAGGTCTAGGACCCGCAAGTCTTCCTCCCGCCCGTGCGGGACACTCTTCAGAGCGGCCCCGTAAGCCCGGTCGAGGCCGGGTACGAGCTGCCGGCGAGACTTGTCGTAATCCTCCGCCGCCGTGTCGAACAACTTCCCGACCATCAAGCGTCATGTCCGGAACCGCTCGCCATCATATTGAGACGCACGTAGTCCAGAACCGGCACATCTTCTCCGGTCTCCTCGGCGGTCTTCGTCGCCACCTTTTCAGCCACGGCGGCGGCGAACGGCTCGCGATCCTCCTCCTGCAGCCGCGGGAGATGCCCACCGAGCACGACCGTCGCCAGGAAGCAGGCCAACTCCTCCACCGAACCGAAAGGCGTCGGCTCCTCGTGTGTCCAGACCTCGGCGTCCACGAAACCGGCGGCCTCCAGACGACTCTCCGTCGCCGCGACGCCGGCGTAATGCTTGTCGTCGCTAAAGCCCTCGAAACATTCCCGGTATCGATCTTCATCCATGACCTCCCGCGCCGCCTCCGTAGCGCGGGAGATGTTCCCCTCGCCGCCACACTGGGCGACGAGCCGCCCGCCCGGTTTCAGTGCCTCGGCCAGCCTCCGGAAGAGGTTGTCGTGATCTTTTATCCAATGAAACGTGGCAGTCGAGAACACGAGGTCCACCGGCTCCGCGACCTCTAAGAGCGTCAGGTCCCGGCACTCCACCCGCACGCGAGGCTCTCCGGCGAACCGGCTCCGGGCTGCCTCGACCATCGCCCGAGAACCGTCCACCGCGAGCACCGTCCCCTCGGGCAACCGCTCCAGCAACAACTCCGTCACCCGCCCGGTCCCGCACCCCGCGTCGATGGCGGCCTCGTCCCCCCGCAACGCCACACGCTCCAACAAACTCGCCCCCCAACGCGTCTGCGGCGAAGAGAGACCCTCGTACAGAGTCGCATCCCACTCCCGGACCAAACCCCACTCCTTCTTGCTTTGTCTCACATGATGAGACATACTGACCACGATATGGACAGTATAGATGCTACTCCTCCCGTCGGCAAGAGCGGGGTCGGGGTATTGGACAAGTCGGTGGCGATCCTGACGTTTCTGGCGGAGGGTGGTCCGGCGGGTCTAGCGTCGGTGGTGGAGGGCACGGGGATCCCACGTCCGACGGCGCACCGGCTGCTCTCTGCGCTCGAGACGCACGGGCTGGTGGCGCGGGGCGGTGACGGGTACAGGTTGGGCTTGAAGTTGCTGGGATGGGGAGAGCGGGCGGCTTCGGGTGCTTCACCGGGGTTGGTTGAGGCGGCGCATCCGGCGCTCGTCCGGCTGAGGGATGCGACCGGAGAGAGCACGCAGCTTTACGTGAGGGAGGGAGACGGAAGGGTATGCGTGGCGTCTTTCGAGCGGGCGACTGGCTTGAGGACCACGGTCTCCGTCGGAGAGGTGCTACCGCTCACGCGCGGGTCGGCGGGTAGGGTGCTGCTGGCGTGGGCGGATGATGGGAACAGCCTTGAAGTAGAGGAAGGGCGGCTCTCGGAGGTTCGGGAGCGGGGTTGGGCGGAGAGCGTGGCCGAGCGGGAGCGGGGAGTGGCGAGCGTGAGCGCCCCGGTTTTCAGGGCGGAGAGGGTGGTAGCGGCGGTCGGGGTGAGCGGCCCGATCGCCCGCCTCGGGGAGAGCCCTGGCGAGCGGATGGCCGGAGAGGTCGTCGCGGCGTCGCGGCGGATAGAGGAAGTCCTGATCCAACCCGAACACCAGAGCCAGACCACCCCATGACGTGGGGGTATCTTGAGGGTAGCGGGTCTCGTCGCATGAAGGCTAGACAGATGCATGAAGATGAGGTACACACCGACGAACATCTCGTAAGACGGTTGATCACCGCACAGTTTCCGCTATGGGCGAGCCTGCCGATCAAGGCGGTCCGGTCGATGGCAACGGTGAACGCTATCTACCGGCTTGGCGACCACCTCTGTGTGCGATTGCCGCGCGTGGAGGAGTGGGCGCGGGACCTGGATAAGGAATGGCGCTGGCTCCCGAGGCTCGCCCCACGCCTGTCGCTGCGGGTCCCCGAGCCGGTCGCGAAGGGCCGTCCCGCAAGCTCGTATCCTTTCTCGTGGGCGATCTACAGATGGATCGACGGCCAGCCATATGCTGATGGACTCATTGACGACGAGCGGCAAGCGGCCAGGGATCTTGCGCAATTCGTGTCGGAGCTGCGCCGGATAGAGTCCACCGTCGGAGCACCTCGCGGCGGGCGCAAGCCACTCCGTGAACTCGACGCCCCCACGCGCGCGGCGATCGAGGCGTCACGCGGCGTCATAGACGGCGACGCGACCATCGTCGCCTGGGAGCGTGCGCTCGAAGCACCGGCGTGGAAGGGAACGCCGGTGTGGGTGCACGCTGACCTGCTAAGGTCCAACTTGCTCGTTCACGGCGGCCGCATCCGTGCGGTCATCGACTTCGGCGGCGTCGGGGTTGGTGATCCCGCCGCCGACGTGATCGCCCCGTGGAGCGTGTTCGGCCGTGACGGACGAGAAACGTTCCGCGACGTCCTCGACGTCGACGACGGCACGTGGAACCGGGCACGCGGCTACGCGCTCCATCAGGCGGCCTTGATCATCCCATACTACAGAGAGACGAACCCCGGATTCGTCTCTCTGGCGAAGCGCACCATCGAGGAAGTCCTCGCCGATCAAGGCCGCGGCGCGTAAGGTAGTCCGCAGAAGCGTCAGGGCTGCGACCGTGTCTCCCTCCCGGGCTCCGTCGAATCTTCGAGGCCCTCTCCGGGTCCGGTTTCGGTGGGTCGCGCTCACACCCGCGAGCAGTCTTCCGATCCCCCGTCGCGCACGAGCGTGCCGCTGTGGAGGATCCCGTCTACGTGAAGCCTGTGGTACGGACATCAAGCCGGTCGTCCTCGGGTAGACTGGCCCCAGAGGCAGTCGAGGAAAGGAATTAAACGATGATCGTGGCAGAGGTAAGCATAGCCCCGCTCGGGACGGAGGGTCCCAGCGTCAGCCGGTACGTGGCAGCGGCCGTGAGGGAGCTGGAAGCTTCCGGCCTGAAGTGTACGCTCGGACCGATGGGCACGACGGTCGAAGCAGAGACCGTGGAAGAGGCGTATGCCGCGATAGCCAGGGCGCAGGCGGCCGTCTTCGAGATGGGAGTCGAGCGTGCGTACACCGTTATAAAGATGGACGAGCGGCGGGACAGCGGACGCTCCTCCGACGATATGGTCCGCGCGGTCCGGGAGAACCTGGAGGGGGGCAGGTAAGCGGAACCAGGCCTTGAACAGTCCGTTAGAATAGGTCAATGGAAAGAGATCTGAAGAAGCGAGTATTCAGCGGCATACAGCCGAGCGGCAACCTTCACGTAGGGAACTATCTGGGGGCTCTGAAGAACTGGGTGTCCATACAGGACGATTACGAGAACTACTTTTGCATAGTGGATCTGCACGCCCTGACGGTTCCCCAGGACCCGAAAGTGCTCCGGCAGAAGATCCGGGAGGTCGCGGCGATCTATCTGGCATCCGGCATAGACCCGGAGAAATCCGTCGTCTTTCGCCAGAGTCAGGTCTCGGGTCACGCGGAGTTGACGTGGCTCCTGAACTGCGTCGCCAGGGTCGGCGAACTCTCGCGCATGACGCAGTTCAAGGACAAAACCCAGAAGGGCGAGGCCGAATCGGCGAGCGCCGGACTCTATGATTATCCTGTCCTGATGGCAGCCGACATCCTGCTCTACAACGCGCACCTGGTGCCGGTCGGAGAGGACCAGCGCCAGCACCTGGAGCTCGCCCGGACGCTGGCGCGGCGGTTCAATCACCTCTACGGGGAGACATTCGTGGTGCCGGAGCCGATGATCCTGGAGGTCGGGGCGCGGGTCATGGCGCTCGACGAGCCGGAGTCCAAGATGAGCAAGAGTTCCCCCGCGCCTTCCAGCTACGTGTCTATTTTGGACAAGCCGGACGTTATACGGCGTAAGATCGAACGCGCCAAGACAGACTCCGGGTCGGAGATCACCGCCAGCCCAGACAAGCCGGCTATAACCAACCTCCTGGGAATCTACGCTGGGATGACCGGCCAAAAGGTGGCCGAGGTCGAGCGCCGGTACGAGGGAAAGCGCTACGGAGACTTCAAGAAAGACCTGGGCGAAGTCGTCGTCGAAGGGCTCGCGCCCATCCGTGAGCGGGCTTTGGAACTGATGGACGACCCGCGAGAGTTGGACGATCTTCTGGAGTCAGGGGCCGAGCGAGCCCGAGAGACGGCACACCCGATCCTGGCGAACGCCTGGGAGAGACTGGGCCTCGACTAGTGGAAGAGACGAAGGCGAAGATCCTCGAAGTCCTCGGCGCGATACCGAACGGTGTCTTGTACTCGACCACCGACTGGCACCGCATCCTCGGTGAGGACAAGAGGGATATACGGCACGCCCTCGACGAGCTTGAAGCAGAAGAGAAGATAGAGATCATAAAAAGCGACTCCGGCCGCTCAGATAAACCGCATCAAAAACTCAAATAGAAAAGAACCGGCGCAACCTTTCAGTTCAAGGTCGCGCCGGTTCTCTTATCTCCCGCAGCCCTCCAAATGGTGAGGCTACGAACTTTCTCTAGCTCTTAGTAGGAAACAGCGACAGCGGTAGCAGAAGCCGTACCGCCATAAGAGTAGGCACTGGCGTTGGCGCTAACCGCGCCGCTGCCGGAAGCATAGACGGTGTCGGTGCCGTAGGTGGTGTAGTCCATCACGCTGGGAGTGTAAGTCACGGTCTGCGGCTGCTCGTATATGAGCGGCTCCACACCGGTGGCTGGTGCGGCCGGCGTCGCCTCAGCAGGAGCTACCGTCGCAGGGACCGTCGTATCGGAAACCGGCGCGGGGGCGGGAGCAGTCGTATCCTGCTTCGTAGCCGGCGCGGAAGTGGAGCCCGTATCGCCGGACCCTACCACGGTGACGTCCACGGGGGCGACACCGGCGGCGGCGAGGCCGATAGCCTGGGCGGCGCCTAGCGAGAGGTCGATGTCACGGCCTCCGACGTAAGGACCGCGGTCGTTTACAGTAACGTCGACGCAACCCTGGTAGCACACCTTGAGCTGGGTCCCGAGCGGGTAGGTGAGGCTTGCTGCCGTATAACCGTAAGGATCAAAAGGCGCACCGCTGGCCGTCGGACTGCCCGCCAACTCGTTCCCATAGTAACTCGCCGTCAGGGTCTGAGCCTGAGCCTTCGCGGAAAAAACACCCGCAAAAATGACGACCGCAAGCATCGCCCCCAACACGTAAACAGATCTAGCCACACGGCGTTCCACGCCTGTACAGACCATAAGCCCCCTCCAATAGTAGGCCGTATTTCAGTAACAGTGCAGGACTGTAACAGGCCCGTAACATTTTGCAAGTGTATATTGCGCAATCTTTACAAAAAGATTGCGCAGAGGTTACAAATAGCGCAAAGTCAATGCATAAGAGCTTTCCGGGATCAGGGTACTCTATCGTGAGTTTACTGTTTTAGAGTATCGTTGGCGGGGTGTGGCGGGATGCGGGCACGGTCCGGGCAGCGTTTGCCGGGAGG
>JBBPZT010000200.1:0-7045 GCA_038198625.1 Rubrobacterales bacterium | reverse complement strand
GTACAGCCCGTGCAGCCGTGGAGAGTCGGTTCCATGCTCGCCGACGGGATGACGAAGGCCTCGACGACAAAGGGCCGGACAAAGCCGAAGACCAGCCCAAAGGCGATGGCGAGTATGACCACGAACTCGAATATGCCGCCCTTCTTTGGGGGGCGGCGGCCGTCCCCGGTTTCCTCTCGGGGCGTTTGTAGCTGTTCTTCGTAGGAATGCTTCTCGGACATGGACGCTAAGAATATCACGCGCCGGGCCGGCGCATCTCTACCGCCTGGGGTCCCCTCCCCGCTCCTCCCTCGGCTCGGCGTGGATGACCACCTGCTCAAGCAGGGAGAAGTGGTTGCGGAGGGCCTGTTCGATCCGCTCCGTACGCAAATGTACCTCGCCGATGTTAGTCGAACTCGAGAAGTCGCAGTGCAGAATGGCGTCGAGTCCTTTCTCCTCCGAACGGTAGAGCCGGACTTCGTGGCACCTCGCGCCAGCGTCGACCTCGCCCACAGCGCGCCTTATCTCTTCCGCAAGGGGAACATATTCGCCCGTGACATCACGGCGTTCGCTCGGGTCCGGCTCGGCGACCTCTATGTGGGTGTTGACCCGTATCAGTTGCGGGTTCTGCTCCCGGATACCGGCAGAGAGCCAGCGGGTCAGCTCGTGGGCTTCACCGAGTGAGAGGTCGGCGTCAACCTCTACGTGCAGCGAAGCCTCGAAGTGGTCCCCCAGACGCTGAACCCGCTCGTGGTGGGTCCGGACGCCCATCTGGAGGGCCGCGGCCCGGACAGCTTCTGCGGCGGTTTCGGCCGTCGTGGTCACCGGCTCGGTATGCACCACGCTCTCCGTGCCGGGGTCCAGGTCCCGGACAGCCGCCTCTACCCTCTCTGTGATCTCGTGCGCCTCGGCCGCGCTCAAAGTGCGCGGGACATCCACCACGATGTCCGCGAACTTGCGGTTGCCGGACTCGCGCAGGCGCACGAGACGGGTCCCGACCACGCCGGGGACGGAAGCCGCGCTGCGTGTGATCCTCTCCTGAAGCTCGACTGGCGCCAGATCCAGCAACACGTTGACCGACTTCAGGGCGAGCTGGCCACTCTTGAAGATTATGAAGAGCCCGACCAGCGCCGCCGCCCAGGCGTCGGCCGTCAGGAACTGGCCACCGGATCCGGTCATCTTTCCGTAGGCGACCAACGCGAGGCCGAGGATGACTACTCCGGAGCTGAACATATCCGCCCGGAAGTTGAGGGCGTCAGCCTCCAGCGCACGGCTCCCATACTTGCGGGCGGTCCGCAAAAGCATCCGGGAGCGCCAGAAGTCGAGGATGATACTCGCCCCCATCACGACGAAGGCCCACACTGTAGGTTCAACCTCGACCCTGACGAAGAAGATCCTCTGGACCGACTCGTAGAGTATCCAGGCCGCCGTCCCGAGCAGCAGAACCCCCTGAATGACCGCCGAGAGGTTCTCCACGCGCCCGTGACCGTAGGGATGGTTCTCATCCGCCGGACGCCCAGCAAAGCGGACCGAGAAGAGTGTGATCACGGAGGCCACCGTATCCAGTCCCGAGTGTGCGGCTTCGGCGATCAGGCCGAGGCTCCCGGTGAGAAGCCCGGCCGCCAGCTTCGCCACGGTGAGCCCGAGCGACGCCAGAACCGAGACCAGGGTGACCCGGTTCTTCTCCCGGCGCTCGTCCTTGCGTGCTGTAAAAGAACCTTGCATTTCCAGGGAATCTACCACACACGCCTGAAAAGCTACTTGAGCAACCCGAGGTCTGGCTGGAGAGCCGCTATCCCTGCTCCGGCTCTGTTATGGGCCTGTTCTAGGCTTTCGAGGAGCGCCAGCGGAGGAACAGGTATACCACCGCCACGAGGAGGCCAAGGGCGACCGCGTAGTCGAGGTAGTGGAGCACGGATCCGATCTTCTCCCAGTTCTTACCCAGGAGGTATCCGATATACGTGAGGGCCGTGACCCAGGGGATACAGCCGGCGAGGGTGTACAGGGTGAACTTGGCAAAGTTCATCCGGGAGATGCCGGCGGGGAACGAGATAAAGGTGCGGATACCCGGCAGCATCCGGGAGACGAAGACGGTGACGTCCCCGTACCTGCTGAACCACTTCTCGGCGGAGTCCAGATGGTGGTCCCGGACCCCGACGAAGCGTCCGTAGCGCGTCCAGATCTCCCGTCCTCCCCAGAGCCCTATGAAGTAGGCGATCCAGGAGCCGACGAGGTTGCCGGCGACCCCGGCGCCCGCCGCCCCGAAAAACCCCATCTTGCCGATGGAGGCCAGGTATCCGGCGAAGGGAGAGATCGCCTCCGAGGGGATCAAAAAGCCCATGCTCTCCAGCGTCATGAGACCGAAAACGGCGATCAGGCCGTGGGAACCGATAGTATCGGTCACCCAGTTTATGAGCGGCTGCAAGATGGACTGGAGCACGAGGGGACGCTATCACTTGAAGAGCGCAATTTCCAGTAGCCCGGCTCTTCTCGCGTCTCAAAATCCCTTCCGCCGGAAGATAAAGAACCTGAGGAGGATGAAGCTCGTGGTGGATCCAACGACCATGGAAACGAGCTTGGCGGCGTTGCCTGCGACCAGAGGCGAGAGACCTTCGTAGGCTATGAGCCCGCGGGCGACCAGCCACAACGTGAGGGTACCTACTCCGGCGCCGATCGCCGCCTGGACGGCGAACATGATCACTTGCCAGGCGCTGTGTTTGGATCTTTCCTTGAAGGTCCAACGGGTATTCCACAGATAGCTGTTCGTGTTCGTCAGGGTGAGCGCCACGAGGTTGTAGAGTACGAGTACCGTCGGACTACGGGCCGGAAACAACAGGAGGAGCAGGTTGAGGGTGCCGAGATCCACCAGGGCGTTCGTCGCGCCGACAATCGAGAATTGGGCGTACTTCACGCCTGTTTCGGGCAAGGGTTTACCGCTTTCACGCAAACGCCGGAAGACCTCCGCGGAGGTCAGGCAGATCGAAGCCCACACTCCTCCTAAAGCCCAGCCCGCCAGTACGTCGCTCGGGTAGTGGGCGCCGGTGTAGACGCGCCCGAGGCCGACGAGCAGCGCAACGGTAACCACGACCAGCCCGACCCGGGTCTTCGCCCGCCAGGAGCCGCCCCAGCTCCTCGGAGACCTGAGGCTCCAGAGGTACCAAACGGCTGCCCCGATGGTGACCGCCGCCATGGCGTGGGCGCTCGGGAAGCTGTTTCCAGTCTCGTGGGCGAGCTGGAGGGAGGCGGGAGGCCGGGGCCGGTGGAAGAGGACCTTGAAGAGTTCCACCAACGCTCCGGTGCCGAACGCCGCAGCGAGGAGTACCCCTCCCGAGAAACCTTTCCGGAAGCCGCTTCCTCTGTAGGCCGAAGCTACTAGCGCGGCGCCCGTCACGGCGCCCGAGATCAACAATAATTCCGGGGAGAAGATGGAGTCGAAGACGAGGACGACCGTAGTCAGGGTTGGTTCGGCGTGGGAGTGGAGGAACTCCAGGATGCGCACGTCCACCCGGACGAGAGGGTCCCGGTTCACGAGGTCCTGGGCTATCCCTCCGAAAGCCCAGGAAAACAGTCCCATCAGGATGAGTCCGGCGGTCAGGGAGAGCCCGTAGGCTCCGCTGGGCGAAAACCTGCGCCGGAGCCAGCGTCCGACCGGACCTTCCAGGAAGGTCTGAAGGCGGTCCCCTCCGAAGCGCGTGAAGGTCCTCTCCAACTGCTCCGGGTGCCCGATAGCCCAACGGTAGGAGAGGTACAAGAGAACCGCCAGGACGCCGAGCGCGCCGAGCAGGAGCGTGGCCTGGCCGGTCCACCGTTCGACGACCTTGAGACTACCGCCCAGCAAGTAGCCGATCAGGACAACGGCCGTCGTCCAGACTACGCCACCGAGGGCGTTGTAGAAGAAGAAAGTCCTCCAGTGCATGCGGCTAACCCCGGCGACGAGCGCCCCGAATATCCGCAGCCCTGAGAAGAACCTCGCCAAGAAGACAGCCTTGCCCCCGTGACGCGCGAAGAACCTCTCCGCGCCGGAGAGACGGTCGGGTGTGATCCTGACGTACCGACCCCACTTGAGGATAAAAGGCCGCCCGCCCTTTCGGCCGATCCAGTAACCGAGCTGGTCCCCCATCACGGCCCCGAGGACTCCGAACAGCACGACCTCCCAGAAGCCGAGGGTCCCACGCTGAACGAGGATACCGGCGGCGATGAGGATGGTCTCTCCAGGCAGCGGGATGCCGGTGCTCTCCAGCATGACCCCGAGGAGTATCAACAGGAACCCGTACTGCTCTATCAGGTGGAGGATATGGTTCATGTCTTGCTAACCTGACTCTTACTCTTTCCGATCAACCGGTCTTCCACTGCCCACGCCTTCCAGTAAATATGACGATCACCGGGGATCGAAAGTACCGAGAAGGTACGATAAATATTGTCCTGGAAGTTTACCCCTCATGTGTATAAGCGTGTAAATCAGGACGGTTGCGACACCGGGCGGCGAAGACCTCACCACCTTGCCACCGGGAGACGCGTGAAGGTTCGTGGAGCAGTTGAAGAGGTTCGCCGGATCCTCTCTATAAGAGGGAACGGGAAAGCGGCCCGGGCTGCTTGTCGTATTCCGCGCAAGTTTGGTTATTCCCCGTCGTCATGGAGTACGGGTTGAGGCCACCGCCCCGACCACCAAGGTGAGGCCGAGCCGGCTAAACCCGGCGGATGCTGTTGTTACTATCCGCAGGCCGGCATTCTCTACGAGAGACACCGTTTCTTTCAAGGAGTGGAGCTGGATCCAACGCCGGTTGACCAGCTCGGTCAGGGCGTAGACTCTCCCCTCAATGCTCGAAAACGGTACGGTGAAGACGATCCAACCTTCGGGTTCGAGGACCGAAGCCAGAGAATACAAGGCCGCTCCCACGTCCTCGACGTAGTTAAGGGTCCCAACGGTCAACACGCCGTCGAACTTCTCATCCGGCCCTGTTCCTATTTCATCCGGTAGAAGGGCCGCCCAGACCTCCACGTTCGCGAGCCTCTCCCGGATCACGAGCCCTTCCAGATACCGGAGCATCTCGGGGGAGGAGTCGGCCGCCACCAGCCTCGCGCAGCGGCGCGACACGGGCACCGTATAATTGCCGGTTCCGGGCCCGACCTCAAGGATCGAGTCAGAAGATCCCATGAAGCCCCCGAGGGCCTCGAAAACCAGCTTTTCCTCCCGCCTCCTGATGGTTGCGCCCAGCGATGTTCCGAAATACCTCTCGTAGGAGTCGGGGTCCCATCCGACGTTGTTGGGCATGAACAACTGCTTTCGCGCATCTCTCATGCAGCCCGCCCGACGGCCACGCGAGACGAACCGGAGAGCACAAAGGTCCCGAGGAGGGTCAGGACAATGCCGCCGCCCAGCAGAAGGCGCAAGAGGAAACCGGCAGGCCAGATCTCACCGAAGAGAAGCGGGGCGGCGACTATGGGCACTACCGTGTGGAGAGCCATCACTATCGGCACCACGACCGAGGCGCGCCCACCCTTGAGTGCGTCAAGCTCGACTATGAAGCCCCAGAACCCGAGCCCCGCGATAACGCCCACGACCAGCACGATGGAAACTATATCCGCGCTGCGGAAAACGTCGGCCACCTCCTTGTTGAGGATACCGCTGAGCGCGTAGGCGAGCCCACCAGCCGTAGCACCGAGCAAGGGACCAACTGGCCGGCGGAGGAGCTTCGGCACGATGGGTAAGAGGATGCCGGGTCCTAGAATAGCGAAGAGCAGGACCCACTCCCAGACACCGGGGTTGTAGGAGCCGCGGTGCGGAGGCGCGAAGCCAACCGCGATTATCCCGAGCCCCACGAAGGCCACGCCCAGAATCTCACGCTGTCCCAGGGCCTCCTTGAGCGTCCAACGGGTCAGCCCGAGCAAGAAGGCCAGCCCTGCGGTGTTCAGGATACGCGCGAGGGTCAGCGGGATCAGGGTTAGCGCGGAGATCTCCAGCACCCAGCCCAAGAGGTTCAGGAGTATGGCTGATGCGCCACGAAACCTCTTGCCTACCGCCAGGAAAAGGACCTTTCCCTCTTCTTGCCTACGGGCCTCGGCGGCGAGTAGCACGGCGGAGCCATTGTAGGCGAGCGTCGAGGCCAGGATGAGGATCACACCTAACATTTTTCTCCGTCCAGAAGCTCTCCCACGGAACAGATTTCGAGCCCCCTGGAAGAAGCCTCCCCCAAAAGCGTCGGCAGGGCGTCGAGGGTGGCGCGCCAGGAACCGGGAGCCGCGTAGCGGTCCGAGTCGTGTAGCAGGAGTATATCTCCCGGCTCCGGAGCCCCGAGCGTCCCCACAACGGAGTGGGGAGTCGCCCGCGCCTCCCAGTCCTTTCCCCAGCGCGCCCAGAGTACCCGTTTCCAACCTTGCCGGTTGGCTTCGATCCAGGAGGCGGCGTTGAAGACGCCGTACGGCGGCCTGAAAAAGCGGGTCGAACGTTCCGAAACGTCCTCGATCAGGGTCTTCGCCCGGCGCATATCCGAGACGGTCTGTTCGGGCGTGAGGCGCAGGTGGTTGCGGTGCCGGTAGCAGTGGACCGCCGCCTCGTGGCCCCTGGCGACGATCTCCCGGAGCCGGCCCGGGTCCCGCTCGACCTGTTCCCCCACGACGAAGAACGTAGCCCTGGCTCCCGCTCCATCCAACACGTCGAGGAAGCTCTCCAGACAGTCATCCGGTCCGTCATCGAAGGTCAGAGCTAAGGACTTGCTACTATTCGTCCTGACGCGTGTGGTCGTCGGAAATAAGTAGCGTCCGGCGGGAAAGCGGGCGACGGCGGGCGCGGCGTGGACGGCGAGCAGCGCCGCCGCGGTTAGAGACGCGCGGGCCGCACGCAATCCAGTCCTCTCTGGTGTATCTCCATTATCTCCCGCGACTGTTGCGAACGAACGGCCCCGGGGCCGAGCCCGGAAACATCCACTACCACCAGACCGGCACGTGGTCCCCTGCGTCCGGACTTTTCAGCCATTACCAGCCGGGTGTGGGGTGGCGCGTCGGCCAGCGCAGCGAGATCCGTCTTCGGAGACGGGAGAAAATACGATGGGTATACGCCTGTTTCCCG
>JBBPZT010000199.1:0-16409 GCA_038198625.1 Rubrobacterales bacterium | reverse complement strand
GTAAGCGAGGTGGGCGAGGAGCAGAGGCGAGACATAGAGCGCGGCGTGCAGACCTACGTCGAGCGCGCCGCCGCCCACCGCAGGTCGCTCCGGCGCGAGTCCTGAATACTTGCAGGAGGTGGACCGGCCTTGCTCGTGTGGAACGTTGCCCGAAATGGTAACTTACGCCGCACGGAGGGGCCCCGAGGAATAGTCCTAAAATCTTTCCAGGAGGTAAGGCAGCGTGCCCGCGGAGACGGAGGACTACACCCTCGGGGTCGAAGAGGAGTATCAGATCCTGGACCCCGAAACTCGCGGGCTGGTCTCCGACAGCGGTGGCTTGCTGGAGCAGGCGCGTTCGGCTCTAGGAGATCAAGTCGAACCGGAGATGCTGGCCTCCCAGATCGAGGTGATGACCCCTATCTGTCCCGCCCTCTCGGACGTTCGGCGCGAGCTGGTGAGGCTCCGGCGGGGCGTTATCCGGGCGGCGGAAGGAGAGGGACTTTGGATCTCTGCCGCGAGCACCCACCCGTTCTCGCGCTGGGAGGATCAGGACCTCACGCCGAACAACCGCTACCGCAGGATCATGGAGAGCTTCCAGCGACTCGCCGAAGTGCAACTCGCGTTCGGCTTCCACGTCCACGTCGGCCTGACCGACCGCGAAGCCGCGGTCGAGGTCTTGAACCGGCTGCGCGTCTGGCTCTCGCCGCTGCTGGCGCTCTCGGCCAACTCCCCGTTCTGGCAGGGCGAAGACACCGGCTACGCTAGCTACCGAACCCAGATCTGGGGCCGCTTCCCGACGGCGGGACCGGCGGGACATTTGGGCTCACTCTCCGCCCACGACTCTCTCGTGAAGTCGCTGGTCGAGACCGGCAGCGTGCTCGACGTCGCCAGCATCTACTGGGACGCCAGGCTACCCGAAAAACACGATACCGTCGAGATCCGGGTGGCCGACGTGTGCAGCAAGCTGGATGAGACTGTGATGCTGACCGGCCTGTCCCGCGCCCTGGTCCGAGAGAGCCACGAAAGAACCCTGCGCGGAGAACCTTGCCCAAACTCACGCCCGGAACTCGTGCGCGCCGCCCACTGGCGAGCCTCCCGCGACGGATTGGACTCCGAACTCGTGGACCTCGAAGCCGGCCGCTCCGTACCGGCGCGGGAGGTGATCCAGAACCTCCTGAGCTTTGCCCGCCCGGCGCTCGAAGAGACCGGAGACTGGGAAGAAGTATCTACGCTCGTCGCCGAAACTCTGGAGCGCGGCAACGGCGCCAGCCGCCAGCGCGCCGCTTACGAACGCGCTGGAAAGCTCGAAGACGTCGTGGACATGCTCGTCCGTGAGACGGCGCAGGGCACGAGCCCGGCGTAGACCCGGACGTGGCGCATATAATCGGTGAGATTGTCCGACCGAGGAGGACCCATGGACTTCGCACTCAGTGAGGAGCAGCGGGATATCAAAGAGCGGGCGGCGGAATTCGCCGACCGGGAAATCGCGCCCCACGCGGCGGATCTTGACCGGGAAGACCGCTTCCCGGCTGAGACGTTCGAGAAGCTGGCGGAGGCAGGTCTCATGGGGCTGTGCGTGCCGGAGGAGTACGGCGGGGCTGGGATGGACTTCCTTTCCTACGCGCTGATGCTGGAGGAGATCAGCCGGGCCGACGCGGGAATTGGGGCGACGCTCGCGGTACACACGAGTGCCGGAACGCTGCCTGTCCTGGAGTACGGCGACGAGGAGCAGCGCCTGCGATGGGTGCCGGGACTGGCGCGGGGAGAGGGAATCGGCTGCTTCGCCCTCACGGAGCCCGAGACAGGCTCCGACGCGGCGGCCATCCAGACGAAAGCCGAGAGGGTTGACGGCGGGTACCGCGTCAGCGGCCACAAGCAATGGGTCACCAACGGCCGCGTCGCCGGCACGGTCGTCCTCTTCGCCCGCGCCGAAGGAGGCGTTACGGCCTTCGTCGTCGGGATGGATGCGGAGGGTATCTCCTTCGGCAAGCACGCCCAAAAAATGGGTGTGATCTCCGCGACCACCGACGACGTGCTCTTAGACGACGTCTTCGTGCCGGAGGAAAACCGGCTGGGACCGGAGAGCACGGGCCTGAGGGTGGCGCTCGGGACGCTCGACGGCGGGCGCATCGGGATAGCGGCCCAGGCGCTCGGCATCGCGGAGGCCGCCTTCCGGTACGCGCGGAACTACGCCGCCGAGAGGACGACGTTCGGCAAGCCCATCGCCGAGCACCAGACCATCGCGTTCAAGCTGGCGGACATGCAGACGAAGATAAGGGCCGCGCGGCTACTCGTCTACGAGGCGGCCTGGATGAAGGACCAGGGGATGCGCCACACGGAGGCCGGGGCGCGGGCGAAGCTCTACGCCTCGCAGGTGGCGAACGAGGTAGCTTAGAGGCGGTCCAGATCCTGGGTGGTCGGGGGTACATGAAAGACCACCCCGTCGAACGGTACTACCGGGACGCGCGGGTCACGGAGATCTACGAAGGTACCAGCGAGATCCAACGCCTAGTCATCTCCCGCGCCATCCTCAAGGAACAGGCCGAAGCGCCGGCCGGCGTCCCGCAAGAGCGACCCGTGGTTGGCTAGACTGCGGCTTATGCTACAGTTTGGCCATAGGGGAAAGAGACTCAGGAGGACCTCACCGTGGATACCAGGAAGACGGCCCGGGAGCGCTGGGAAGAAGTGTATTCGAAGACCTCCGAGCGCGACGCGGAGTTCTCGACCATGTCTGGCGTGCCGATCAAACCGCTTTACACGCCAGAGGATGTGGAAGGCGGTTACGACGAGAAAATAGGCTACCCCGGCGAGTACCCTTACACCCGCGGCGTCTACCCGAACATGTACCGCGGAAGACTGTGGACGGTGCGCCAGTTCGCCGGTTACGGGGACGCGGCGGATACCAACAAACGCTTCAAGTACCTGCTGGAGCACGGCCAGAACGGCCTCTCGGTCGCCTTCGACATGCCGACCCTAATGGGCCTCGACTCCGATTCGCCGCTTAGTTTAGGAGAAGTCGGGACTGAGGGTGTGGCCGTTGACTCTTTGGAGGATATGGAGCGGCTCTTTGACGGCATCCCGATGGACGAGGTCACGACCTCGATGACCATCAACGCCCCGGCGATGGTGCTGCTCGCGATGTACGTCGTCGCCGCCGAGAAGCAGGGCGTGTCGCCCGAAGCCCTCGGCGGAACCAACCAGAACGACATCCTCAAGGAGTACATCGCCCAGAAGGAGTGGCTCTTCCCGCCCGCGCCCTCCATGCGGGTCTTCAGGGACATGCTCGTCTACGCCACCGAGCACATGCCGAAGTGGAATACGGTCTCCATCTCCGGCTACCACATCCGCGAGGCCGGCTCGACCGCCGCCCAGGAGCTTGCTTTTACTCTCTCCGACGGCTTCGCTTACGTGGAGGCCGGTATAGAGGCGGGGCTCGACGTGGGCGACTTCGCGCCACGGCTCTCGTTCTTCTTCAACTCGCACATAGATTTCTTCGAGGAGATCTGCAAGTTCCGGGCAGCGAGGCGCATCTGGGCGCGCGAGATGAAGGAGCGCTACGGTGCGCGAGATGAACGCAGTCTCCTCATGCGCTTCCACACCCAGACGGCGGGTGTCTCCCTGACGGCCCAGGAGCCGTACAACAACGTGGCGCGCACCGCGTTCGAGGCGCTTGCCGCCATCCTCGGCGGCACGCAGAGTTTGCACACCAACTCCCTGGACGAGGCGCTCGCCCTCCCCACGGAAGAGGCTGTTCGGGTCGCCGTCCGCACCCAGCAGATAGCGGCGCTGGAGACCGGGGTGACGAGCACTATAGACCCGCTCGGGGGTTCTTACTTCGTCGAGGCGCTCACGGACGAGCTGGAGCGCCAGGCCTACGAGTACTTCCGGCAGATAGACGATCTGGGAGGTGTGATCCCGGCGATCGAAGACGGTTTCCAGATGCGTGAGATCGCTGAAGCGAGCGCCCGCTACAACCGGGAGATCGAGGACAAAACACGCCACATAGTCAACGTCAACATCTACGAGCCCCAGGATGAATCCGACGTGGAGACCCACAGGATAGATCCGGCCGTGTCCCAGGCGCAGGTCGAACGCCTCAAGAGCCTCAAAGAGCGCCGGGACAACGAACGTGTCGCACGACACCTCGAAGAGTTGAAAGAGGCCGCCAGTGGTGATGAGAATACTATGTACCCGATCCTCGACTGCGTGCGGGCCTACGCCACCGTGCAGGAGATCTCCGACGCTTTGAAAGAGGTCTTCGGCGGCTACCGCGAGACACCTGTTATATAGGTTTCGGGTGTGTCGGCGATTGGCGAATCTACTTATCGGTTGGATCGTGAAGTCAACTCCAACTGAACCTAGAGAGGCGGTCGGTGGGCGAGCAGAGGAACAAGTTGGAAGGGTCGAATGTTGGCGACGCACTGGAGCGGGTGCGGGACAGCTTTCACAAGCAAGGACTGATGCGGCTGCTGGGCGCCGAGGTCGTGGAGGCGGGCCTGGGACTTTGCGTGATCGAAGTTCCTTTCAGCGACGGGTTGACACAGCAGGAATGCTACTTCCACGGTGCGGTCACGGGCGCTATAGGTGACACCGCCGGGGGCTATGCGGCCCTGACCCTCGCGCCGCCGGACCGTGAGGTGCTCACGGTCGAGTACAAGGTGAACTTCCTCGCGCCGGCGTGGGGAGAGAAGCTCGTCGCTCGCGGCGAGGTCGTGAGCGCCGGGCGGCGGCTGTTCGTCTGCAAGGCCGAGGTCGAGGCAGTGACGGACGGAGAAAGCCGGACGTGCGCGATCCTGCTCCAAACGGTCTCCCTGTCGCCGATCAGGGAGCAGTGAAGCTCGTGTAAGGATGGATGTAACTTTCAGTTTCGGCGTACTCCCAGGTTCTTAGGCTCCGGGCAGTCTGCTAGAATCCAGGGTATGGAGGAGTAGTTTTTGCTTCTCTTACGGGGACCTTTGAGTAGAGGAGGAGGTCTATGGCTGTTCGGGAAAACCGGGCCCATCACGAGGTATTGGGCTTGGACGAGGACGACCTGCGTAGGATCTACTACCACATGCTTCTGGCCAGAAAGGTGGACGAGCGGTCCTGGATCCTGAACCGCCAGGGCAAAGCGGCTTTCGTCATATCTTGCCAGGGTCAGGAGGCCGCCCAGGTCGGCGCGGCGTACAACCTTCGGCCTGGTCACGACTACCTCTACCCTTACTACCGGGATTCCGGGATGACGATGCTACTCGGACAGAAGCCCCGCGGCCAATTCCTGAGTATCCTCGGTAAAGAGGAAGACCCGAACAGCGGCGGACGCCAGATGCCCGGACACTACTCCGACCGCGAGCTAAACATCGTCACTTCCTCGGCCCCCGTGGGCGTGCAATACCCGCAGGCTACCGGCACCGCCCTGGCCTTCAAGATGCGCGGCGAGGATGGGGTCGTGCTGGCGTGCGGCGGCGAGGCTTCCACGAGCGGCGGTGACTGGCATGAGGCGATGAACTTCGCCGGTATCCACGACCTGCCGGTGATCTTCTTTATCGAGAACAACGTCTACGCTATCTCCACCCGTGAAAACATGCAGGTCGCGGGGTCCATCGCCGGACGGGCCGAGGGCTACGGCTTTCCGGGTGTCGCGGTCGACGGGAACGACGTGCTCGCGGTCTACGAGGCGTCCAGGGAAGCGTTCGACCGCGCCCGCGGCGGAGAGGGACCGAGCCTGATCGAAGCCAGAACTTATCGGATGACGGCCCATTCCTCCGACGACGACGACCGGCGTTACCGGGAGCGCGAGGAGATAGAGGAGTGGCGACTGAAAGACCCGATCGTCCGTTTCGAACAGTACCTGGAAGAAGCCGGCTTGCTCGACGAAGGGGAGCGAGAGGAGATCTCCACCAGGATACAGGAGGAGGTCGCGGAAGCGAGCGACTACGCCGAGGCCGCGCCCCACGCCGAACCCGAAAAAGCGCTCGGGCGCGTGTACGCGGAGGGCTCCTGAGATGTCCACCAAGAACCTGCTGCAGGCCATCCACGACGGGCTGGCCGAGGAGATGCGCTCAGACGACACCGTGATGGTTATGGGAGAAGACGTCGGCCGGGCCGGTGGAGTATTCCGGCTGACGGAGGGCTTACAGGACGAGTTCGGCAACGAGCGGGTGCTAGACACGCCGCTGGCCGAGAGCCTTATAGTCGGGGCGGCTATCGGGCTCTCGGTGAACGGGATGCGCCCGGTGGCCGAGATACAGTTCGCCGACTTCATCCCCCCGGCGATAGACCAGATCGTAAGCGAAGCAGCCCGGTTTTACTATCGCTCCAACGGCGCCTGGGAGTGCCCCATAACGATCCGGGTTCCCTACGGTGTCGTGCCCGGTGGAGCCCTCTATCATTCTCAGAGTGTCGAGGCGTACTTCTGCAACACGCCCGGCCTCAAGGTCGTCGCCCCGAGCTTTCCAGCCGACGCCAAGGGAATGATGAAGAGCGCCATCCGCGACCCGAACCCGGTTATCTTTTTCGAGCACAAGAAGGCTTACAGGCTCGTCAAGGAAGACGTCCCGGATGACGACTACACCGTCCCGCTGGACAGGGCGAAGGTCCATCGCGAAGGGAATGACATCACCGTCGTCTCCTACGGCATGATGCTCCACTCGGTCCTGGAGGTGGCGCAGAGGATATCCGAAGAGCACGGGATAGAGACCGAGGTCGTCGAGCCGATAACGCTCTATCCGCTGGACAAGGAGACCATCCTCGACTCGGCGAAGAAGACCGGCAAGTTCCTCGTCGTCTCGGAGGCGAACCTCACGGGCTCGGTCTCGGGAGAGATAGCGGCGGTCGTGGCGCGGGAGGCGTTCGAGTGGCTGGACGGGCCGGTGATGCGGCTCGGTGGGCCGGACATTCCGGCGGCGGCGTTCGCCAAACCGATGATGGATTTCTTCGTGCCGTCGTCCGAGAAGATAGAGGCGGCGATGCTGGAGCTGGCCCGCTATTAGAAGGAGAGTCCCGTGGCGAAACCAGTAACCATGCCCCAACTCGGGGAGAGTGTGACGGAGGGTACGATAGCCCGCTGGCTCAAGGCGGAGGGCGACGAGGTACGGAAGGACGAGCCGATCTGCGAGGTGGACACTGATAAGGTCAGCGCCGAGCTACCCTCGCCGCTCGCCGGAACAGTACAGAAGATCCTGATCTCCGAAGGCACCACGGTAGACGTGGGCACCGAGCTAATGCTGATGGCCGTCTCCGGCGAAGATGAGCCTGCGGACGAGCAACCCGTGCCGAGGGAAGACGCCTCCACCGGGGCCCCGACGGAAGAGTTTCCGGCGGCGCAGACCGAGTCTCAGCCGGTGGCGACGAAAGATGAGTCGCCGGACGCTGTCGTCCGCCGCTCCGGGAGCGGCAACGGGAAGGTACAGAGCGCCGAGGCGCTACGTTTGACGCGCTCCTCACCTGTAGTTCGTCGGCTCGCCACGGAGCACGAGATAGACTTGCAGTACATTTCCGGCACCGGCATCGAGGGTCGGGTCACCAGGAAAGACATCGAAAAGCACATCGAAGAGCGCGATACAGCCCCCGAAGTATCGGATGTGCGCGAGGCTGCCCCGGATCCCGAGCCTTCCGAACGCTCTCGGGTGACGACGGTACACGAGGGCGACCGGGTGATGGATCTTACGAGTGTCCGACGGACGATAGCCGGACGCATGTCCCAGAGCAAACGCGAAGCCCCACACGCCTGGGCGATGGTCGAGGTGAATGTAAGCGGGCTTGTCGGGCTGCGCGAGAACATGAAAGAGGAGTTCGCGGAGCGAGAAGGCGTCAGGCTCACCTACCTGCCGTTTATTGTCCGTGCGGTGGTCGAAGGCCTCAAGGAACATCCGGTGCTCAACTCCGTGTGGGACGAGGACCGCATTGTATTGCGTAAACGTATCAATGTCGGGGTGGCCGTGGATCTGGAGGACGCCCTGATCGTGCCGGTCATACCCGACGCCGACGAGTTGAACACTGTAGGACTCGCCCGCAAGATAGATGATGCGATCAGGCGCGCGCGGGGCGGACAGCTCGGCACGGAGGACATATCTGGCGGGACATTTACCGTCAACAATCCCGGTTCTCTAGGCTCTGTGGTCTCCACCCCTATCATCAATTACCCGCAGGCGGCCATACTCTCCGCCGAAGCCATTGTGAAGCGCCCGATCGTCGTGGAAGACGCTGGAGGAGCGGCCATCGCCATCCGCAGCATGATGAACCTGGAGGTCTCCTTCGACCACCGCATCCTCGACGGCGGAACGGTCCTGCGTTTCCTCAACTCGGTCAAGCGTAGGTTGGAATCGTACACGCCCGAGAGTGAAATAAATTAAACGGACCCGAGAGGCCAGAGATGACCGATCTGTTACTGAGTCATTTTCGTATGCTGGCCGTCTACAATAAACTGGCCAACCACAGGCTCTATAAAGCCTGCGACCGGCTCTCTGACTTCGAGCGCAAGAAGCGCAGGGAGTCGTTTTTCGGCAGCATTCACGGCACGCTCAACCACATAATGGTGGGGGATCTTATCTGGATGGCGCGCTTCTATGGTAAGGAGGTTCCATCTACCAACCTCGACGCTATTCTGTATGAGAACTTCGAGGAACTCTGGGCGGCGAGGCGGCAAGAGGACGACATCATTGAAGCTTTCACCGCGAACATCAACGAAGAGTTCTTGGACGGTACAGTACGGTACGTAAACAACGAAAACAGGAACATCGAAGACCCTATCGACCTATTGCTGGCCCACTTCTTCAACCACCAGACTCACCACCGGGGTCAAATCCACGACATGCTTACGCAGACCGAAATAAACCCTCCGGTCTTGGATCTACACCGGGTCACTTGCCCGTAACGTCGGGGTTGAATGTCCCTTTCACAATCACGGATCGGACTTCTTTGGGCCGGTTTGGTTAGAGAGTTAGAGAGTTTCTCGCCGCCTGGAGAGCTGACCATAGGGGTGTCCGGTGTGGAGCCGCTCCATGGAGCTTATGGCCCGGATGCGCTCCAGGGCGAGGGTGTCGGCCGCCACGTTGGTCGGGACGCCGTCGCGCCTGGAGATGGCAATGATGCTCTTTACGGAGTCATAGATGCGCATCACGCGCTTCGTGGAGCGCGCCTCGTTGTAGCCTTCTAGCTCGTCGGCGACGTTTATGAGGCCGCCGGCGTTTATCACGTAGTCCGGGGCGTAGAGGATGCCGCGCTCCACCAGCGCCTCCCCGTGGCGGGGTTCGAGGAGTATGTTGTTGGCGCTCCCAGCTATTATGGAGCAGTCGAGGTCTGGTAGTGATTCGTCGTTTATGACGGCCCCGAGGGCGCACGGGGCCAGGATATCGCAGGGAACGGACAGGATCTCATCCGGCTCGACCGGCTTCGCCCCGAACTCGCGCGCGGCACGCTCTACGGAGGCGGGCTCGAGGTCGGTGACGATGAGCCGCGCCCCCTCGGCGTCGAGCAGCCGGCACAGGTGGTAGCCGACGTGCCCGAGCCCCTGCACGGCGACCGTGCGGCTCTCCAGGGAGGACGAACCGAAAGTCTCCTCCACACACGCCTTCATTCCTTGCAGCACGCCGAGGGCGGTAAAGGGAGAGGGGTCGCCCGAGCCGCCGTGGGTAACGTCCACGCCGACGACGTGGGAGGTCTCGATCTGGATGTTGGTTATGTCTTCCGTCGAGGTCCCCACGTCCTCGGCCACGATGTAGCGTCCGCCCAGGGTTTCGATGTACCGTCCGAAGGACCGGAACAGCGCCTCCGACTTGTCTGTGTGAGGGTCGCCAATAATCACCGACTTCCCGCCTCCAAGGTTAAGGCCGCTCGCGGCGGCCTTGTAAGTCATGCCCCGTGCCAGGCGCAGTACGTCGGTGACGGCCTCATCCTCCGTCTCGTAGGGCCACATCCGGCACCCGCCGAGCGCCGGCCCGAGCGTGGTGTCGTGGATGGCGATGATGGCCCGCAGGTTGGTGAACTGGTCGTGGCAGAACACGAGCTGCTCGTAGCGGTACTCGCCCATCTTCTCGAAAACGTGCATGTTGCTCCTTTCCCGAGAGCAAACCGTTACGCGTATTCTACTATGCACCACGCAGACCGCCGCCGGATCGGGAAAGGGAAAACGACGGCGTCCGGCCTACGCGCGGCTCCAGTCCGGCTTGCGGTCGGGCGGCACCTCCTCGAAGTCCGGTAGCTCCTCCAGAGTTTTCTCGGCGCCGCCGGGGTTGTAGAGCGCGAGAAGGCGCATCGGGGCCCAGCCGGTGTTCATCGTGGAGTGGAAGAGGGTCTTCGGGACGTGTACCGTATCGCCGGCGCCGATCTGGAAAGGCTCGCCGTCGTCTAGCACCTGCTCGCTCTCGCCGGAGAGAACGTATAGTACCTCCTCGGCGTCCAGATGGTTGTGGCGGCCGTGGCCCTTGCCGGGCATCAGGATGACCTCGCCGAAGGTGAGGTTAGATCCCCCCGTGGCCTCAGGGGTTACGTACCACTTGATCTGACCCCAATCGAAGGTCTGTGTCGAAACCGAACCCGGATCTATCGCGCCCATCTCAACCTCCAGTTCTTATCTTCTTGAACCGTTTCATATTCTCGGTCATCGCTGTCTCGGTTGGCAGCCGCTCCATGCTCGAAGCCCCGAAAAAGCCGACGACGCCGGAGGTATGCTTCAGCACGTACGCCGCGTCGTCCGGCTCGGCTATGGGGCCGCCGTGGCAGAGTACCAGTATGTCTTCCTTAATCTCTTTGGCGGCGTCGTGGATGGCCTGGACCTTCTCGACCGACTCCTCCAGCGTGAGCGCTGTCTGAGCGCCGATGCTTCCGCTGGTCGTGAGGCCCATGTGCGGCACCAGCACGTCCGCGCCGGCCCCGGCCATCTGGCGGGCTTCGTCCTCGTTGAAGACGTAAGGAGCGGTGAGCAAGCCTACCTCGTTGGCCTGCCGGATCATCTCGACCTCCAACTCGAAGCCCATGCCGGTCTCTTCGAGGTTCTGGCGGAAAGTGCCGTCGAAGAGCCCGACGGTCGGAAAGTTCTGCACCCCGGAGAAACCCATCTCCTTGAGCTGCTTCAGGAAGACTGGCATGAGGCGAAAGGGGTCGGTGCCGCAGACGCCGGCGAGCACGGGCGTGTCCTCGACGATAGGCAGAACCTCGGAAGCCATGTCCACTACTATCGCGTTGGCGTCGCCGTAGGGTAGGAGCCCGGCCAGCGAGCCGCGTCCGGCCATCCGGTAGCGGCCGGAGTTGTAGATGATGATGAGGTCCACGCCGCCGTTCTCGGCGCACTTGGCCGAGAGCCCCGTACCGGCTCCAGCACCGATGATCGGGTACCCGTTCTCTACCTGCCCCCGCAACCGCTCCAACGCTTCTTTCCGGTTCACTATCTCACCCCTTCCCGTTGTTTTGACCATACCTTGTAGTGCTCGTGCAGCGCGTCGGCCATCGCCCCGGCGAACTCGGGATCGTTTATGTCGGTATCGAGCTCGCGGACCTCTACCTTGTCGTCCAGGTTTTCGCGCAGAGCCTCGAAGAGTGCCTTGTCGGCTTCGGGATCGTGGAAGGGTTGGCCTTCGGTGTCTATTAGAGAGACACCCGCCAGCGGCACGAAGAGGGTGAGGGGGCCGGTCGCGGCGTTGAGCTTGCGGGCGATGCGACGGCCCAACTCGGCGCACTCCTCGGGCGTGGTTCGCATGAGCGTTATGGTGGGGTTGTGTTTGTAGAGGTTGCGGTCCCTGAACCGGTCCGGCACCGTCTCTATCGGGCCGAAGTTGACCATGTCCAGGGCGCCTAAAGAGACGACTTGAGGGATGCCGATCTCACCGGCCGCCTCCAGCCGGTCGGTCCCGGCGGAGAGCACACCGCCCACGAGGTCGTCGGCCAGTTCGGTCGTCGTCGCGTCGAGTGCGGCGATGATAAAGCCGTCGCGTATCAAAGTCTCCATCGACCGTCCGCCGGTTCCCGTGGCGTGGAAGACGAGCACCTCGTAGCCAAGCTCCTCCAGCCGCTCCCGCGCCGCATCCACACAAGGGGTTGTCACCCCGAACATCGTGGCGCCCACGAGCGGTTTCTCGTCACCGCCCTGCGGGATCTCCGCCTTCGCCATCCCGGCGATAGCCCCGGCGGCGTTGGAGAGGATGCGGCGAGAGATCCGGTTTATCCCCGCTATGTCGACCACGGAGTACATCATGGTTACGTCCACCGCCCCGACGTACGGCCTCGTATCTCCCGAGGCGACCGTCGAGACCATCAGCTTCGGAACCCCGACCGGAAGCTCCCGCATCGCCTGCGTGACCAACGCCGACCCGCCGGATCCTCCGAGCCCGAGAACCCCGTCTAAACTGCCTTCCGCGTACAGTTTCTTGAGGATCTCACCCGCTCCAAGCGCCATCGTCTCTACCGCCGCGCCCCGGTCCCCGGCCTCCGCCAGTTCCCCGACCTCAGCGCCCGCCGTCCGGGCCACCGCCTCGCGCGTAACGTCCGGCTCAGTCCTCGGCTCCTCGAGTATGCCTACGTCCACCACGACCACCTCGACCTCGTGCTCCTTCAGCCGGCCCCGCAGGTACTCGTACTCGATGCCTTTTGTATCCAGCGTCCCCATCAGAACCACCGTAGCCATTCATGCTCCTTTCGTGTCCCAGGACAGTTTAACCTGTCCAAATGCCAGATTCATCTTTGATTCTTCGTCATGAAATACTTGACACAAAATTAGCGGGTGGCTAAGATTGTATACAAATACCGAATATGAGAAGGGACGAGGTCGTGAGAACTGTTTCGTCGGGCAAGAAGCCTGGGCAAGCGGGGGTTTTCGAGCGGTTGCGGCGTTTGATCCTTGACGGGGAGTACGGGCCGCGGGAACGGTTGATCGAGGAGCAACTGGCCGAGAGACTCGGGGTGAGCCGGACCCCAATTCGCCAGGCGCTGACCATGCTTGAGGCCGAGGGGCTCGTCAAGATGGAGCCGAACCGGGGGGCGACGGTCTGTTCGTTTAGCGTCGAGGCCGTGTGGGAGATCTACGACCTGCGGGCCGTGTTAGAGGGACACGCGGCGCGGCGGGCAGCCGGCCTGATAGAAGAGCGGGAGCTCGATGAGCTGAGGAGCCTGGTGGCGGAGATGGAGCGTACCGTACCGGAGTGGTTCCCGGACCACGAGGAGGAGATCCGGCGGCTCGTCGCTCGCAACGCGGAGTTCCACGGGATCATCGTTACGGCTAGCCATAACAGCAGGCTGGAGCGGCTCATCCGGCGCACGGTCGAGGTTCCCCTGATGTTCAAGGCTTTCTTCTGGTATACGCCGCACGAGCGGACGATCTCAAACCATTACCACCGCCAGATCCTGTACTCCCTAGAACAGGGCGACGCCGAGCGGGCGGAGATCGTCATGCGCGAGCACGTCTACGAGGGCCGGGATTTCGTGATTCAGGCGCTCAAGGAGGACATGGGATGACTGGAAAAAACAACGGGAACCGCCCGCTGGACGGCGTCCGCGTAATCGAGATGGGGAGCCTGCTGGCCGGCCCTTTCTGCGGCCAACTCCTCGCCGACTTCGGCGCCGAGGTCATCAAGATAGAGCCGCCCGGTAAAGGCGACCCGATGCGCGAGTGGGGCCGCCACCGCAAGGAAGGCCGGACTCTCTGGTGGCCTATAATCGCCCGCAACAAGAAGTCCGTCACGCTCAACCTGCGGGAGAAAGAGGGGCAGGAATTCGCCCGCAAGCTCATCGCCGAAGCGGATGTGCTGGTCGAGAACTTCAGGCCCGGCACGATGGAGCGGTGGGGCATAGGCTACGAGGAGTTGTCGGAGGTGAATCCAGGGCTCGTTATGGTGCGGGTCTCGGGATACGGGCAGACGGGGCCGTATCGGGATCAGGCTGGGTTCGGGGCCATAGGCGAGGCGATGGGCGGTATCCGGCACGTAACTGGGTTCCCGGATCAGGCGCCGCCAAGGGCCGGCATAAGCCTGGGTGACTCGCTCGCCGCGACCTTCGGCGCCCTCGGTGCGCTGACCGCGCTCTACCATCGCGAGGCGCACGGTGGAAAGGGACAGGTGGTGGACGTAGGGATCTACGAGGCGGTGCTCGCGCTCATGGAGAGCACCATCCCGGAGTACGTGCTCGCCAGTCAGGTGCGGGGACGTACCGGAACCGTGCTGCCGTTCGTAGCACCGTCGAACATCTACCTGACGAAAGACGAAGACTACATTCTCATAGCCGGCAACGCCGACACCGTTTTCGGGAGGCTGGCGGAGGCGCTGGGTCATCCGGAGTGGGCCGAGGATAAACGCTACTCCACCCACCACGCACGGGGCGAGAACATGGAGGAGATCGACACCATGATCTCCGACTGGACCAGCGGGCGTACAGTGGACGAGGTGCTGGAAACCATGCGCGAGGCCGGGGTGCCCGCCGGGAAAGTCTTCACCGCGAAAGACATGCTGGAAGACCCGCAATACGCCGCGCGGGAGAACGTGGTCGAGGTCGAAGACCCGGAGATTGGATCGTTCCCGATGCAGAACGTGGTGCCGCGTCTCTCGGAGACACCCGGAGAAGTGCGCTGGACCGGCCCGTCGCTCGGTGAGCAC
This sequence comes from Rubrobacterales bacterium, assembly GCA_038198625.1. GTDB lineage: Bacteria > Actinomycetota > Rubrobacteria > Rubrobacterales > Rubrobacteraceae > JBBPZK01. The sequence continues at coordinate 1,869 of JBBPZT010000199.1, read as the reverse complement.
AACGAAGACGTCTACGGCAAGGTCCTCGGGCTGAACGAGAAGGATCTGGGCGGGTTGCGGGAGCGGGGGATCGTCTGATGAAGATAGAGATAGTGGACGTAGGCCCCCGCGACGGCCTCCAGAACGAGGATAGGAGCCTGCGCCCGGAGGTCCGCGCCGAACTCTGCGACAAGCTGGCCGAGGCCGGCATCCCGAGGGTCGAGGCCGCGAGCTTCGTAAACCCTAAGCTAGTCCCCCAGATGGCAGGCGCCCAGGAGGTGCTCGCGAAGATAAAGCGCCGCCCCAACACTTCCTACGCCGGGCTGGCGCTCAACGAGAGGGGCTACGAGCGTGCAGTCGAGGCCGGGGTGGACGAGGTGCGCTACGCCTTCCCGATCACGGAGACGTTCGCCCGCCGCAACCAGAACACGACCGTGGAAGACGCGACAGGGTTGGCCGTGAGGCTAACGGAGCGGGCGCGCCTGGACGGCGTGCGGGTCTCCATTACGCTCTCCGCCGCCTTCGGGTGTACGTTCGAAGGTCGGGTCGAGCCGGAGCACGTACTCCGCATCACAGAACAGGTGTCGGAGGCTCAGCCGGACGAGATCGTCCTCGCCGACACAATCGGTGTTGGAGTCCCGACGCAGGTACAACAGCTGGTCGAGGGCGTCGCGGCCCTTGGTACAACGGTGGGCTGTCACTTCCACGACACCCGCAACACGGGCATAGCGAACGCCGTGGCCGCCATCGAGTCAGGCGCTACGGTGCTGGACGCTTCGGTCGGCGGAACTGGCGGTTGCCCATTCGCCCCTAGGGCAACCGGAAATATCTCGACCGAAGACCTCGTGTACCTGTTGCACGGGATGGGACACGAGACGGGTATAGACCTGGGCAAACTCATCGAGGTCGCGGAATGGCTCTCCGAACAGCTAGGAAAAGAGCTTCCGGGACAGGTTTACAAGGCCGGGAACTTCGAGCCGGTGGCGGGTTGAAGCTTGTCAGACGGGGCAACTAAAAGACGACGGCGAGCGAAAACTTAATTGAGAAGGGAAAAGCATGACCGGGGTGCGAAATCGAATATGCGGGCACAAGAGTGTGAATGCCGCAACGGATGACAAAGAGCTGAAAAGCTGAAGTGCTGAGATGCTGACCAGCTAGCGACCGAAGGGAGCAACGCATGGCGTACAACGTGGCGGTGGATGTCGGGGGAACTTTTACGGACGTGCTGATCTTTGACGAGGCGTCTGGAGAACTGACGGAGGGCAAGGTGCTCTCGACGCCGGAGGACCCCTCGCAGGGGGTGGTTACCGGGATCGAGAGCGTGTGCGAGAAGGTCGGCATCGGCTTTACGGATTTGAAGCTGCTCTTTCACGGGACAACTGTGGTAACGAACATGATCCTGACGAATACCGGCTCGCGAGTGGGGCTTTTGACGACTCGGGGACACGAGCAGATCCTGCACCTCGCCCGCGCCTGGACGCCGGGACCGCTTTACGGCTGGATGGCGCTCCAGAAGCCGGACCCGCCAGCCGACCCAACCGATACCGTCGGTGTCTCAGAGCGGATCGGGGCCGACGGCAACATCATCTCAGAGCTGGACGAAGACGAGGTCCGTGAAGCGGTTAGGAAGCTGGTGGATCGTGGCGTCGAGGCGCTCGCTATCGGTTTCTTGAACTCCTACGTCAACCCGGACCACGAACGCCGCGCCCGTGAGATAGCCCGTGAGCTGTACCCGGACCTCTCCGTTTCGATCTCCTCTGACATCGGCCAGGAGTACGGCGAGTACGAACGGACCCTGACGACCGTCGTCAACACGGCGGTGCAGCCGCGCGCAATGCTTTACATGAAGAACTTCGAGTCTTCCATCGCGGAGAAGCAGTTCGGCGGCTC
>JBBPZT010000198.1:0-29419 GCA_038198625.1 Rubrobacterales bacterium | reverse complement strand
CGGGCAAGCTCCTGAAGTTCGGAGGCTCTTCATCCTCGGGTGGTCCATCGGCAGGTAGGCTGGGCGCCAGGCTCGCGCCGACGGCTGGTAAAGCGGGTGGCAGAGCCGCCAAAGCCGGGCTCAAGACCGCCCGGACGATCGGCCGGGTAGAGGGAAGACTCGCAGCCGGCAAGACGGCGAGTAAGGCTGCCGCGAAGGCGGGCAAGGGCCAGGCGGGGCTGGCGGGCAAGCTCCTGAAGTTCGGAGGCTCTTCATCCTCGGGTGGTCCATCGGCAGGTAGGCTGGGCGCCAGGCTCGCTCCCAAGGCCGGCAGAGCCGGCGGTAGGGCAGGACGTGCTGGAGCGAAGGCCGCCTACAGGGCCGGCAAAGCTCGATCCAATATCGCCAACCAGATCTCCGGTTCCAGAGAGTCTGGTGGGAGCCGCTATCTAAAGTACGGGCTCTTTACAATAGCCGGCCTCGCTATCGGGGCGTTGGTCGGACGGTCTGGCGGCGACTCCGGCAACGGCGATTCTTCCGGCTCGACCGGACCTCACACGCCGGACCCTGGCAGTCCCGCGGGGCAGCGTGGCGAGACCTGGGGTTCGGGTACTCCGCTCGGGAGTGCCGGCGGAGGTGGGTCCGGTAGCGTCACGGGCGCCAGCAGTGGCACCGGTTACCAGCGCACCGAAGATGAGAACCGTACGGGTGCCGACCGCGATTACTCTGACCCTTCTTCCGGGCCTCTGATCGGCGAGGGGCACAGGCCGGAGTCGGATATCGGGACCGGCCAGCAAGAGGAAGTCGAGCAGCGCATAAGGACCCGTATCGGGGAGGACTCGCGCACGGAGGATATGCCCCGGATCAACGTCGAGGTCAACGAAGGAGTCGCCGAGTTACGGGGCGTGGCGCCCACCGTGGCGGCCAAAGACGCAGCTGGTGAAATCGCCGCCGGGGTCGAGGGTGTCAACGAGGTGCGCAACCTGATCGAGGTGGGCTCCTAAAGAGAGAGGCTTTTACAGTCTGCGCGCAGCAGTTTTCAAGGAAGCCGGCCAACCTCAAAGAGTTGGCCGGCTTCTACGTTATCTCATCAGTCTTTCAACATGCCGAGCACTTCGTCGCGCACGCGCTCCATCGTGGACCGGTCCGCTGCCTCGACGTTGAGGCGGAGGAGGGGCTCGGTGTTGGAGGGGCGGAGGTTGAACCACCAGTCGCCGGAGTCGACCGTCAGGCCGTCGAGGTGGTCCGTGCTCACACCGCCGCGCTCCTCGTAGAATTTCTGGACCCGCTCTATAGTCGCCTGCTGGTTCGAGACTTCCGAGTTGATCTCCCCGGAGCGCACGTACGGGTCTATGGGTGAGAGTAGCTCGGAGACGGGTTGTTTCTGGCGGGCGACGAGTTCAGCGACGGTGAGCATGGCGATGATTCCCGAATCCGCGAAGTAGTTGTCCCGGAAGTAGAAGTGGCCGGAGTGTTCGCCGCCGAAAGCCGCGTCGTTGGAGCGCATCTGGGGCTTGATGATGGAGTGTCCGGCTTTCGAGCGGATAGCCGTGCCTCCCTCTCGTTCGACCAACTCGGGCAGCGCCTTGGAGCAGACGGCGCTGTAGATTATCGTGGCGCCGGGTTCTTTTTCCAGGACGCTTTTGGCGACGAGCGCGGCGAGCAGGTCCCCGGAGACCGTCTCTCCTCTCTCATCCACGATAAAGCAACGGTCCGCGTCGCCGTCGAAGGCTGCCCCGAAGTCCGCGCTTTCGGCCACGACTCGCTCCTGAAGCGCCTCCATGTTCTCGGGCTCTATGGGGTTCGGCGGGTGGTTTGGGAAGGAGCCGTCTGGCTCGAAATACATCGGGACGTACTCGAAGGGCAGGTCCTCGAAGATGGGCGGCAGCATCTTGCCGGCCATGCCGTTTCCGGCGTCTACTACTATCTTGAGAGGCCTCAGCCCGTCGGTGTCGATGAAGCTCTTGCAGTGGCGGGCGTAGTCTTCTGTTATATCGCCCCGCTCTACGGAGCCGGGACGTTCGGCGTCATCCGGTATCGTGTCCGAGGAGATCATGTCGCGTATCTGGTACAGACCTTCTTCTCCGGAGAGGGCGATGGCTTTTTCCCGGCACAGCTTCAGGCCGTTGTACTGTTTCGGGTTGTGCGAGGCGGTGATCATGGCTCCGCCCGTCTCCTCCAGGTGACCGACGGCGAAGTAGAGCGCGTCGGTCGAGACGGTCCCGAGGTCGAGTACGTCCGCCCCCGCTTCCGTCACTCCTTCTATAAAAGCTTTTTGGAGCGCTTCGCCGGAGAGGCGCATGTCGCGGGCTACAACAACCCTGGAGCCGGAGAGCCCCAGGTAGCCGACGTAAGCCCGGCCGATCTGCTTGATTACCGCCTCGTCCAGCGTGTCGGAGTAGATGCCCCGGATGTCGTAAGCCTTGAAAATCGATTCGTCTACCTTCATCTTCTAGTACCTCCGTATCCCATTTCCCACAGCTTCGCACAGCGTACGTCCGTGTCGCTTCAGTACGAGTCTTTCTATTACAATATCTAGTTATGCCCTCTCGTGCATGTCGTCGTACGAAACGCCACGTGTCACTGGATCTTCCGAAGTGCGGGTAAGCGCCCGGTTCGTCAGGCTGGCGGCCGTTTTCTACGGGGCGCTCGTGCTCGCGGCCGTACTGTGGAACTTCTTTCGCGGCCGCGAACCTCTAAGCTTGGGCGCACCCGTCGTCGGGATTCCGATAGGGCTCTGCGTGGCCGCGGTGACGGTCTCTCTGGGCCTCGTGCTCTACCGTGTCCTGCCAGCGATGCGCAAGCTCGCCGCCGAGCTCGCCCCGGAGGTCGTGGATGGCGCGAACAAGAGGGACCTCGTGCTGGTATCCATCTTCTCGGGCGTGGGGGAGGAGGCTTTTTTCAGGGGGGCTCTCCAGCCGGAGATTGGCATCGTCATCGCGTCTCTGGTCTTCGGCCTGGTCCACATCGGACCTGACCGTCGTTATCTGGTTTGGACCCTGTGGGCGGTCTTCGCGGGTTTCCTGTTTGGCGGACTTTATGAAGTGTCAGGCGGTGTGCTGGCCCCGGCGGTGGCCCACGCTTCTCACAATGCCGCGACTTTCCTGATCTGGAAACGCTCGCGGGCAGGCTCGGTCGGGGATGAGCAGACACGAAGCCCGGGTCTGTGAGGGGAGCCCCTAACCCAACTCCAAAAAATGCGGCAGAGCGTAAGGCGGTCTCCGCGCGTGGTCTCCGCACGATGGCGTAAGGGAAGGTTATTGTCCGTCCGATTTTCGGATAGAATACAAAGAGTTTAAGAGCGCCACAAAGACGCAATCTTTTTGGGAGGAAACGAGGATGCGCCTCGTAAATATAGTCTTAAATATTTTCAGCGTGATATTAGTAGGGATCGGCGTGGCCCTTGTGATCACCTTCCTGTTTCCGTCCTCGTTCTTCAACCCCGCCCCGAGCAAACAGGTCGTCGCCACGCAGAAAGACCTGGGGCCGAGGGAGTTGGTCCCGCCCGCCCTGATCAAGAAGATGGATAAGCAAGAGGCGGCTCCGAAAGCCACGAAGAAAGGCGTCCGCCACAAGGCAAAAGCGGCCTACAAGCCGAAGAACAATAAGCTATGGCTTACGATCCCCAAGATGGCTCGGGTCAAGAACTCGCTGGTCCCTACCGCCATTAGCTCCGATGAAGAGGCGATGAACGTTCATACCGCCATACACGTCAAGGGGACCGGCTTTCCCTGGCAGAAACAGGCAAACGTCTACATAGCGGGACACCGAATCGGCTACCTCAATACTCCGAGCCTACTGGCTTTCTACGACCTTAACAAACTAGGGGCCGGGGACAAAATAAGGGTGAAGGACGCCAACGGCCGCCACTACACCTACAAAGTATTCAGGACTTTGGTCGTGACGCCTTCCGATATAGCCATAACCAGACCTATAAAGGGCAGGAACATACTCTCCTTACAGAGTTGTACGCTGCCGGATTACACGCATCGTTTGATCATTCAGGCCGTACTAGTCGGGTAACTATGTTCAAGTCTTCCGCGACGAAAAAAACGAAACCCGCGCCCCGGAAAGAATCTATCGCCAAGGGAAGAATGCAGATAAGAGTCGTTTCTCTGGCGTTTATCGTGGCACTGCTTTTCCTGATCCTGGTGGGTCGGCTGTGGTACTTGCAAGTCTTGACCGGCAAGAATTACACGCTCACCGCCCAGGCAACTCACACGCGGGAGATCAAAGTGCCCGCCCAGCGCGGGGTTATCATGGACCGAAACGGTACCGTCCTCGCCAACAACAAGCCGGGGTTGAACGTAACCGTTATTCCCTCTGACATCTCACGCGACAGACTGGCGAAATTGGCCGACCTTCTCGGGGCCGACAAGGCTACGGTCCTGGCTCGGTATGACGCGGCGAAGAATGAGACTACGGGCAACCTTTACGAGCCGATACTGGTCAAAGAGAACGCCGGGCGGGACGCCGTTACCTACATAAGCGAACGGACCGATGAGTTCCGCGGGGTGGCCGTGAACAACGACTACATCCGCAACTACCCGAAAGATGGTCTGGCGGCCCACATCCTGGGCTACACCGGCGCGGTTACGGCGGATGAACTCAAGCAAGAACCTTACAAAGGCTTGCCAAAAGACGCCGTGGTCGGGCAGGCCGGGGCCGAGTATTCGTACCAGAAGTGGCTCAGCGGCAAGCCCGGTACCGAGACGTACAACGTCGATGCTCTTGGTCGGGTGGTTCCGGCGGGGAGCAAGCTGGACTCGATGGGCCGCTTCGTAACCGGGAGCGGCATCAGCTCGAAAGGTGTGGACCCCTTACACGCGCGGCCGAGCCAAGTTACGGACCCCGTGCCGGGCGACAACCTGAAACTCACCATAGACGCCGGCCTCCAGCAGAACGTCCAGGACGAGCTCGCCAAAGCCATCAGTCTCGCCCGCCAGAGAGGGGACGAGGCCACCGGCGGGGCCGCGATAGCGATGAACCCCAACAACGGCCAGATCCTGGCAATGTCGAGCCTGCCGTCTTTCAATCCGCAGATGTTCGTCGGGGGTATTACCGGCAACAAAGAGATCAAAAAGTTCGACTACCTGAACTCCGCCGCTGCCAACGCTCCCTTCACCGACCGGGCTATATCGGGCGTCTATCCCGCCGCCTCGACCTTCAAGACCTTTACCGGCCTCGCGGGCCTTTTCTACGGCGCCATAACGCCCCAAACTACCTACACGGACAACGGCGCTTGCTGGCGTCCCATGGGGGTACTCTCCGGCTGCTGGCAGAGCTGGCGGGAGTTCAACGGGACCGGCACGGTCCACGGCACCCAGGACCTGGCCCAGGCGATCATGGACTCGAACGACAAGTATTTCTATCAGGTGGCGGACCTGCTCTGGAACAAGACCAAAGACGAGAACCTGTTGCCGAAGTTCTACGAGAAGTTCGGATTTGGCAGCAAGACGAACATCGACCTGCCAAACGAAACCTCCGGGCTGGTGCCGACGAGCCAGTGGCAACAGGCATCCGGGCCGACCGCGGCGGACAAATACTGGAGCATCGGTCGCTGGGTTAACCTGGCGATCGGACAGGGAGACTTGCAGGTAAGCCCGATACAGCTACTCCGGGCGTACGCCGCCGTAGATAACGGTGGGACGCTCGTCACGCCGCACGTCGGTATGGACATAACCAATCCCGACGGTAAGACCGTCAAGAAAATAGACCCGAAGCCCGAGAGAAAGATAAACGTCAGCGATCAAGCCCTCGCGTCCGTCCGTCAGGGCTTGGATCTGGTGACGAGCCCGGAGGGCACCGCCGGGGCGCAGTTCACGGGCTCGCCGCTCAAAGTCGCCGGCAAGACCGGCACCGCGCAGACGAGCCAGGGAACCCCGACGGGTTGGTTCGTCGGCTGGGCCGATAACGAGAAGAAGCCCCTCATAGTGTTGGTGGTAGTAGAGCACGGCGGAAACGGCGAAGGAACTTCGGACGTCGCGGTACGAAACATCCTGGAGAAATACTATGGTGTCGCGAAAAAAGGCAACCAACCTCCCTCTCAGGTAAATACTTCTCCGCAGGCTGTTCCTCCTTCACCTCCTTCAGGGGGACTGCCGCCGGGTGGTCTACCGACGGTTGGGCCGAGCTCCCCCGGCCAGTCAGGCGGGAGCCCAGCGGGCTTACCTTCAGGGGGATAGGGGAGTATAGTTGCCTTCTATGCCGTACTTGATCCTCTCACTCCCGAGCCCTCCGTCACCGATCATGTTCAAGCTCGGGCCTCTGCAGCTTCATTACTACGGGCTTTTCATCGCGCTTGGGATCGCCGCCGGGACCTGGCTTGCGGGCAGGGAGCTGGAACGCAAGGGTTATGACGGCGCCCTCGCCCTCGACTCTCTCTTTTTTACCCTTATCCCGGCGTTTATCGGGGCCCGTCTCTACCACGTAATAACCGACTATGAACTATACAGGGGGCATCCTTTCCCAGGGGTGTTCGAGATCTGGAACGGAGGGCTAGGGATCTACGGTGGCGTCATCGGCGGTTTTCTGGGAGTTCTACTGTTTTCCCGGGTGCGGGGCATCAGCCCGCTCGTTTTCGCCGACGCGGCGGCTCCGGGCCTCGTCCTGGGCCAGGCCGTCGGGCGCTGGGGTAACTACTTCAATCAGGAACTCTTCGGGCTTCCCTCCAAACTCCCGTGGGCCATCCGCATAGCCCCCGAGAACAGGCCGGCCGGTTACGCCAACGTAACTTCTTTTCAGCCAACCTTCCTATACGAGTCGATTTGGGACATAATCGTCGCCCTGGCTCTTCTGTGGATCGCCCGGCGCTTCGCGAGCCGTCTTAGGGCGGGTGATATAGCGTTACTCTACGTGAGCCTCTATTCCTTGGGGCGTTTCTTCGTAGAAAGCCTCAGGATAGACACGACCGGCTTCATGGTAGGGCCTATCCGCGGCAACTTGTTCGTGGAGAGCATATTAGTCCTGGGAGCCGCGCTCTTCCTACTCTTGCGACACTCCCGCAATAAGCCCAAACGCCCCCAGGCAGGGCCGTAGTCTCCAGCAGCGAGCAGGGTTGAAGCTCTCGGTTGGTTAGCCGAAGTTCTTCTTTGGCGAGGCGGTGTACTCGTCGTACATGGCGTTGATCTTCGCGTACCATTGCAGGAGTTCCGAGCGCCTGCGGTCTAACTCTTTCTTGGGCGTCTTTCCCGCCAGGTTGTTTTGCTCGTAAGGGTCTTTGGAGAGGTCATAGAGTTCCGCCGGCTTGTTGCCGAAGAAGTAGATGTACTTCATATTCTTCTCCAGGCTCGCCATGCACCTGAAGTCGTCGAAACAACTGAAGTACAGGGTGCGTCGTTTATCCGTCGGGGCGAGGAGAGACCTGCCGGGGTACGGGTTGCCTTTTATCTTGTAGCCCAAGAGATCCGTCACGGTCGGTAGGATATCGAGCTGGTCGCTTGGGGTCTGGACTTTCTTTCCTTGCCCGAAACGTCCAGGATCATGGATAATGATTGGTATCCGCAGGCCCTCCTCGTAGATGGTGTTGTCGTGCTGGTAGAGACCGTGCTCTCCGAAACCTTCTCCGTGGTCACCGTAGATCACGAAGATAGTGTTATCGTAGATACCGAGTTTTTTGTACAGGTTCATGATGTTTTCGACGAAATGGTCGGAGTAGTTTACGTCGTTCAGGTAGCGGTTGAGCATTGGATCGCTCGAGTAGTTCTTGAAGCCGTAGCGGGTCATGGGGGGAGAGTAATCGTGGTGGCCCGTGACCCCCAGGTACGTCATCATGAACGGCTTGTTGCCGTTGTCGAGGATCCACTTTTCGCTCGGTTTGAGCATGATGTTGTCCTCGTAGCCGAAGTAGTTGACCTTCCGAAACCCTTGCTTATCGAGTTTCTCCAGCGGATAGAACTGATCGTAGCCAAAGTTCTTGGCTTCGGCGGCCCGGTCCTCGAAGTTTCCGGTGGCGGATTGGAACATTGCGGTGCTGTAGCCCTTGTCTTTCAATAACTGGGGCAAGCATCGGGCAGGGACACCGCCCGGCTGAGCTTCGGTGATCTGGCTACTCAGGTGCGGCTGTATTCCGCAGTCGACCGCAGTTATCGCTTTTGAAGTATGCGGCACTATGGTGTATGCGTTCTCCGCCACGAGGCTTTTTCCGGCCAACTCATTCAAGAACGGCGTGGTGCCTATGGTCTCGTTGTACGGGGTTAGCGACTCGGCTCGGGTCGACTCCAGGTGAATAAAGACCACGTTCTTTTTCTTCGTGTTCTTCGTACTCTGAAGCGACGTGTTGTCGGGTGGGGCCTCGGCGACGGTGTGGGCGCTCGCCTTCTTGATGGAGCTTTCTATCCTGGCCTGGTTGATGAGTTGTGAGACGACGATGTTGACGACCGCATCCCTGGAGAACGATTTGCTCTTTCTCTTGGGACCGGCGTCTTCGAGTGAAGCGGAAACCAGGATGAGGGCGATGACACACGCGCTCAAGGCCACTATCCCGGAAGCTTCCATCGGCCGGATGGATGGATTCCAGTCTTGCCAGCGGTGGATAGAACGCGTCACGAGCCAGGGCCCGAATACCGCGTATAGTATGACCGCCAACAGAAGAGCCCACATCGTCGGCGTGGCTACGCTGAAAATGATGTTACTGATGTCCGCGGGCGTACCGATCGAATACAAGATAATGCCGTAGTCGAGTGTGGACCCCGTTTCCTGGTAGTAGAGATGGGCGCTTGTCGTCGCCACCGCGACCGCGACCGTCGCCACGTGAAAGAGAAAGACAGTCAGCCAGCGCAGAGGGCCACGCCTGGCCGCGACGAACAACCCGATCCAGAGCACAACGTACCCCAGGTTGAAGAAGATGTCCGACCTGACCAACGCCAGCGTGTCCAGAAAGCCAGGAGTACCCGGTTGCTCGAAGACTCGTATGAGCTTCAGCAGCAGATTGTAACCGAATAGAGGCGCGAGGAGGCAAGACAGATACACCCAGTCCCGGCGACTCAAAATTTCATACGACCTTCTCATGTTAACTTTCCACAACTCCCGTTAACAGTCAACCGCGAGATTCTATAAGATTTTTAACGGCTCGTTGGGCATCCCAGCACACAACGCAGTCGAAAAACAAAACCACTTGACGATCAAGCCCCGGGGATCTATCCTGTAAACGAAAAATAATTTCAATTAGCAGCGGAGAGTTTTGTGAGGTTGGAGACGGCCATCGGAAGGATAAGGGGTAGCGGGTACAAGGTGACGCCTCAGAGGTTGGCGGTTCTGGAGGCCGTGGCGGCGGACCAGCACCAGAGCATGGGAGAGCTTCGGCGACGGTGTCCTGGGGTCGGCGTCGTAACGGTGTATAGGACGTTGGATCTTTTCTCGGAACTTGGCGTGGTGCGCCGGATAGATCTCGGAGAAGGGGCGCGCTACGAGATGGCCGAGGACCATCATCACCATTTGATTTGCGAGGACTGCGGGAAAGTGGACGAATTCGAGCTGTGCCCGCTCGACCCCGAGCAAATGCCGCAGGTCGGAGCCGGGTTCGAAGTCAGGTCCCATAGCCTCGAAGTCTACGGAAAATGCGCCGAGTGCCGGTGAGAAAAAATTTGCACGTCGATGAAAATAAGTTTCAGTTAGAGGAGAACGGCGGTTGAGAAAGTTACGCAACGGGCTACCTATGGTGATGGTACTCGCGTTGGGTTTCGCCGCTGGCGCTTGTGGGGGTGTAGCCACGGGGAGTGAGGCCGGTGGCGGCAAGCTCGATGTGGTCGCAACGACCACCCAGATCGGGGACTTCGCCCGCAATGTCGGTGGTAGCGCGGCGAATGTTCATCAGGTCCTCCAACCAAACACCGATCCGCACGACTACGAGCCGCGGCCGCACGACGTGTTGGCGACGTCCGAGTCGAAGTTAGTGTTCGAGAACGGCGACGGGCTCGACAGTTGGATGAAGAAGGTCGTTTCGGAGGCCGGGGGCGGTCCAAGGGTCGTTGACCTTGGGGCGGCGGTGCCGGACATGCTGCCGGGCGATGAAAAAGGCCCGGAGGCTTCCAGATACGACCCTCACTGGTGGCACGATCCCCGCAACGCCGAGGTGGCGGTAAAGAAGATCCGGGACGAGATGATAAAAGCCGCCCCTAAAGACGAGAAAGTTTACCGGAAGAACGCCGGAATCTACCTCTCGAAGTTGGAGAAGCTAGACAGTGATATCCGGGCCTGTATGAGCAAGGTGCCAAAGAACGAACGTAAGCTTGTGACCGACCACGACGCCTTCGGTTACTTCACGAAGCGCTACGGTATCCGGGTAGCCGGGGCGGTCATCCCGTCGCAGAGTACGCTGGGTCAGCCTTCGGCGAAGGAGACCTCGCAACTCGTCTCTCTCATAAAGCGTGAGCGGGTAAAAGCAGTATTTCCGGAGAGTTCCATCAACCCGGATCTCGCACGGACCATAGCCCGCCAGACCGGCGCTTCTTCGAGCCACACGCTCTACGGCGACACTCTAGGAGAAAAGGGCTCCAGCGGCTCGACCTATATCAAGATGGAGGCGGCCAACGCGGGCGCGATGGTCGAGGGCTTCACCGGGGGCAAGCAGACCTGCTCTATCCCGACGGGCCGATGAAGACCGCGAAGGAAAACTCCTATCTCGCGGAAGTCTCCGGGCTTTCGGCCGGCTACGGGGCGCATCCCGTGCTCCGGGACATTGGCTTTCGGGTCGAACCGGGGAGCCGTATCGGGGTGCTCGGGCCTAACGGGGGCGGCAAGACCACCCTCTTCAGGGTATTGCTGGGCGAGCTCGCGCCGCTCGAAGGCTCGGTCACCGTACGAACCCGTTGCGGTGTGGTGCCCCAGACGGAGCGTTCCAGGCTCGACTACCCGGTGAGCGCGCTGGACGTGGCGCTTATGGGTACCCTGGGCCGCGTCTCGTGGTGGAGGCGGCCGGGGCGCGACGAGCGCCGGAGGGCGCTTGGAGCGCTGGATGAGGTAGGTTTGCGTGACCTGGCGGACCGGCAGTTCGGGGAGCTCTCGGGCGGGCAGCGCCAGCGGGTACTGGTGGCGCGGGCCCTGGTCCAGGATGCGCGGCTGCTCCTGCTCGACGAGCCGTTCTCCGGTCTCGACGGGCCCAGTTCCGAGAGGTTGGGATCGCTCCTCGGGCGGTTGTCGTCGGAGGGGCGGGGGCTCATGATCTCGACCCACGACATAGAGCAGGTGCGTGGCTGGGACATGGTGCTCTGCTTGAACCAACGTCAGGTCGCCTTCGGCAAGCCATCCGAGACACTCACCCGCCCGGTTATCGAAGCGACATACGGACCCCAGGTCGTGGTGATAGAAGGTGATGGTACTAGAGAAGCCTCCGCGATACTGCCCCCGCAGCACCACGATAGAGGGAGATAGCGTAGCGGTGCCCGAGGTCTTGCAGATGGTATTCGAGCCCTGGACGCAGGGGATAATGCAGCGGGCGCTCGCGGAGGTCGCGTTGCTGGGGCTCGTCGGCGGGGCTTTGGGGTGTTGGATCGTCTTCTACGAGCTTTCTTACAGCGCCGAGTCGCTGGCGCACGCCCTGTTTCCAGGGCTCGTCATCGCGTCGCTCACGGGGTTGCCGCTCCTGCTCGGGGCCGGGATAGGCGTCACGGTGGCGGCGGTCGCGGTCGCCATACTGGGACGGGCGCCGGAGATCGGACGAGATACCTCCGTCGCGGTCGTCATCAGCGCGTTGTTCGGGTTCGGCGTAGTGCTCGCCCTCTCGCCGGCTTCTCCGCCGGGACTTCAGGGTCTACTCTTCGGGGATGTCCTCGGGGTCTCGAACCTGGACTTGCTGCTCGCCGCCGTGCTCGCGGTGGTAGTTCTAGTCTCGCTGCGGCTTTTGCATCGCCAGTTGCTCGCGGTGGGCTTCGACCGGACGACCGCCCGCTCCATAGGAGCGGACCCGCGCCTGGCGGACATCGCGCTGCTCGTCCTGATCGGGCTGGCGACCGTAGTGGCGGTCCAGGGTCTCGGGAACCTGCTCGTCGTCGCCGTACTAGTTGGGCCCGCCGCGACCGCCCGCCTGCTCGTCCGGCGCATGGCGCCGATGATGGTGCTCGCCTCTCTCCTGGCCGTCCTCGCGGGCGTCGCCGGGCTCTACCTCTCCTACTACGCGGGGACGGCGGGCGGGGCCTCCGTCGCCGGGTGTATGGTCGTGCTGTACCTGATTTCGCTATCCGTCAACGCCCTACTGCGGTGGAAGAGGAAAGCTGACGGGGCAACGGCTCCCGGAGCGTTGGGCTTCGCACCCGGACCTTCCGGTGGTGGACGGGATGTTTGAGACGATCTTCGGGCCGTTCGCGTTGCCGTTCGTGCAGCGCGGTCTTACAGAGGTTCTCTTTCTGTCTGTCGGTGCGGGGTTACTCGGAACCTGGATCGTGCTGCGGGGCCTGGCTTTCTACTCGCACGCGGTCGGGATGGCTGCTTTCCCAGGTCTGGTGCTCGCCGATGGGCTCGGTTTCGCCGCCCCTATAGGAGCTTTTTTCACGGCCGTCTTCTTTGCCGGGGGGCTCGAACGGCTCTCTCGCGGCAAGAAGTCCGGCCACGACAGCCTTACCGCCCTGGTGTTGGTCGGGATGGTGGCGCTCGGCGTCATCCTCGCGAGCGATGTGTTTTTCTCCGGATCCAACATAGACACGCTCTTGTTCGGCAGCCTGCTGGTGATCGGCCGTTGGGATGTGGTCTTCGCGGCTGCAACGAGCGCCGCCGCCCTGGTAGCTACACTCGTCTTCGGCCGGGTCTGGCTCGCGACGGGCTTCGACCCGGAATCGGCGCGTTCGCTCGGGGTGCGCCACGGTCTTCCGGATATCGTGCTGCTGCTTCTGATCTCACTATCTATTACCTCCGCCCTCTCGGCGGCAGGGGCCATACTGGTGACTACCCTGTTCGTAGTGCCCGCCGCGACCACGCGGCTGTTTGTCCGGCGCATGCTCCCCTGGCAACTGAGTAGCATCGCGCTCGTGGCCGCCGAAGGTGTTCTCGGCCTCTGGCTCTCCGTCCAGACCAACGCCCCGCCCGGTGCGGCCATAGCCATGCTCGCCGGGGCAATTTTCATCCTGGCGCTCCTCACTCGCCGGTCCTCACTCGCCGGTCCTCCCGAACCTCCAAGCATCCAGGGAGACCAAAACCGTAAAATTCTTGCGCCCTTCCCTAAAAACTACTAAAGTTCCCATCCTTACGGGACGATAACAATACATAGTTTCGTAACCAGCAGTGCTCCATATACAGAAGGAGGGGGAGCAATGTGTTTTGAATGCTGTGGGCTGTCGCGCCCAGGGGCGGCCATCGCCATGGACCGCCGGCAATTCTTGAAGGTCGGTGGTGCGGGGCTCGCCGGGGCCATGTTGCTCGGTACCATCGGCGCGGGCAGCGCCTTCGCCAAGACGGGCTCGTTAACGGCCGACTTCGAGGCAGCGGCAAAGAAGTACGATGTGCCCGAGACTTTGCTCCTCGCGATGGGTTACGTCAGCTCCCTCTGGGAGATGCCCCCGCAACAGCTGGGTGACTACAATCCGGGAGACATCCACGGCATGGGCGGCTATGGGATCATGCACCTGCGCCAGGACCCGGAGATGAAGACCCTTGGTAAGGCTGCCACCATTACGAATACGCCGGGCAAGGATCTCAAGACCAACCGCGCGAAGAACATAATGGGTGGCGCCGCCGTCCTGGCTAGCCTGCAGGGGAGTAACAAGAGCGCCAACGTAAACGACTGGTACGACGCGGTGAAAGAGTATGGCGGCGACACCCTGTACGCCAACCAGGTCTACGATACGCTCAAGAACGGGGCTTCCGAGACGCTGCCGAGTGGGGAGAAGGTTCAGCTCGCGCCCCAACCGCAGGCCGAGACCCAGGCGACCTTTACCACTATGTCGAGCGGGGACTATCCCGGGTCTACCTGGTACGGGGCGAGCTCCAACAACTACTCCACCGCGAGCCGGGGCGCCGCCCAGATAGATACCATCGTGGTTCACGTGACACAGGGATCCTGGTCTTCAGCCGTAAGCTGGTTTAACGATTCGAGGGCGCAGGTTTCTGCCCATTACGTCATGCGTCGTAGCGACGGCTTCGCCGGGCAGTGCGTGCGCGAGAAAGACATCGCCTGGCACGCAGGAAATTGGGACTACAACACCCGGAGTATAGGCATCGAGCACGAGGGTTACTACGACAACCCGAGCACGTGGACAGACGCCATGATCCGCTCCTCGGCAAAGTTGTCGGCGTACCTGTGCAAGAAGTACGGTGTCCCCACGACCCGCGTTCGTATGATCGGTCACGGAGAAGTGCCGAATTCCCCACACCCTTACTGCCCCGGTTCTTACTTCCCCTGGGACAAATACATGAACCTGGTCCGTTCCTACGTCGGGGGAAGCACGACCAGCTCGGTTTACAGGCAGGTGGTGGACAATGCCTCTCCGCGTTTCAGTGCTTCGAGTGCCTGGCAGCTCAGCGATTGGAACTCCCAGCGCTACGGCAAGGATTACCGTTACGCCACGCCCAAGGCCGTGACGGATAGCGCCAAGTTCAAGATCAGCATTCCGAAGACGGGCAACTACGCAGTCTACGGCCGCTGGCCGGCAAACGCCGGGTACAACGACCGCACGCGTTTCTACGTCAGGACGTGGGGCGGCTGGGTGAGTAGGGTAGTCAGCCAGCGTCAGAACGGCGGTCGGTGGGTCAAGCTCGGGACCTTCAAGATGGGGGACGGGGACCGCGTACGGGTGGTGATCTCCAGAAGAAGTACCGGGAAAGGCTATATCATCGCCGACGCCGTCCTGGTCAAAGCTGCTTAGGGAAGGATCAGGCGGAGTAGTAGAAGAGCCAGGCGCCGAGCAGTAAGACCTCGGCGCCTAAGGCGAGGGCCGTTGGTCTCAGGGACAGGAGGGCTTTGCTGGAGTAGAGGGTTGGAGCCGTGAGCCAGCCGAAGATCAGGCCGCCCGTGAGCCCGCCGATGTGGGCGGTGTTGCTTATGCCCTGGACCGAGAACCCGAAGGCGAGGTTGAGGGCGGTCAGTATAAGGAGTTGGCGTATCAGGGGATTTTCCCAGGAGAAGGTCCCCTGGCGCAGCGTATACCCCAAGATACCGCCGATCAGCCCGAAGATGGCACCCGAAGCCCCGACCACTGGTGTGGCGAACCCCCCGAAGTAGAGGTAGGCGATGCCGCCGGCGAGCCCGCTGAGCAGGTAAAGCGCCAGGAACCGGGCCTTCCCGAAGGTCAGCTCGGTAAAGGAGCCGACGAAGTACAACGAGAGCATGTTGAGCGAAAGGTGGATGAAACCGGCGTGCAAGAACATGCTCGTGAGCAACAGCCACACGTACCCCCGCGCAACGGCGGCGGGAAGAAGTTCTCCATATCCCAGTATGGAAGATGGCTGGTTGACGAGCCCCACGTTCCAGGGGACCGGAGGTGAGGCGGAAGTCCCGAGAACCGTGACAGCGACGTATACGACCACGCACGCGCCTATGATGCAGAAGGTTATGGGGAGACGGTAAAACTGCAAGAAAGCGGCCCCGGATGCCTAGACTAGCGGTGCTTTATCTCTCGGGCGGCGTCGCCTACCTGTACTTTGGAGAGGTCTTTTAGGGGACCTCCGAGCATGGATTCCATGTCTTCCGTGTCATCGTCGTTGGCTGGGTCGAAACCGAAGCCCTGGACCTGCACGCCCTCACCGAACATCTGGCCGAAGATGCGCTGGAGGTTCTCCTGCATTTCACCCATGCCGGCGAGTGGCATCTCCGTGTTTTGAAGGCGGGCGACGGATAGCCGGTCCTTGACCTCGGTTACCTCTGCTTTCGCTTTGATGTCTTCGACGGTGCCCAGAGTCTCGCCGGTATCCGGGTCCCAGACCTCCTCACCTTCGGGGGCGAAGATCTCGAAGAGCATTCCTTGCCGGACACCCTGACCGCGGCCCCGGTTTATGACGATCTCGTTGTTGCCGAGTATCTTGGCTACCTTACCTTCAACAGCCATTCGGCTATCTCCCTCCATTCTTGTAAAACCATGAAAGGATTATATCTCTCACAGCAACCAGTAGCGGCCGCCGCTAGAATCCCCGCTATGACAAAACGGACAAACAGGATCGGACGCCACCTGCCAACCTCCGGTGGGGCGAAAAAAATGTTGGAGCGGGCCGAACAACTCGGGTGCGAGACGGTCCAGATCTTCGTCTCGAACCCACAAGGCTGGGCTGAGCCGACGCCACGCCCTGACGCGGAGGTCTTCGTCGAGGGAGCCGGCAGGATCGGTCTCTCACCGGTGGTCGTTCACTCGAAGTACCTTATAAACCTCGCCTCCACGAAGCCCGAAAGCCGGGAGAGATCTATCCGGTCTCTCTCCCGCGAGCTGGTCGCGGCCGGTGAACTCGGGGCCGAACTGGTAGTCGTCCACTGCGGCAGCCACGGCGGCGACGGTGAAACCGAGGGACTGAAAAGGCTCGCGGACGGGCTGGTGCGGGCCAGGGAGATGGCGGCGGCAGAGGCCGGGAGCCGCCCGCCCGCGGAGTCGATAGCGGAGAACTCGGTCGGGGCGGGAACCCAGCTTTGCTCCACTTTCGAGGCTCTGGGCGAGGTCGTGCGGAGAGCGGAGGTGCGAATCTGCATCGACACGGCTCACGCCTTCGTGGCCGGATACGACCTCTCGACTCCTGACGGCGCCCGGAAGGTCGTGGAAGAGTTGCGGGCAAACCTTGGCCACAGCGTCGCGTTGCTGCACCTCAACGACGCTAAGAACGAGCTCGGGAGCCACCGGGACGGGCACCGCAGGATCGGCGAAGGCCGGGTTCCTCGTGAGTCCTGGGCGGCGCTCTTCGGCTCTCTTCCAGGGGTTCCGGTTGTGATGGAGACACCCTACGACACCCCGGAGGTGGACGCCGAGCAGGTCCGGCTCGTGAAGGAACTGGCCGGAGGGTTGTCAAATTCGGCAGCGGGAATATAGAATCTGTTCATGAAGACCGTGGATATACACCAGACACTGCACCGAAAGGACCTACTTTCGGCTATCGGTGAGACCCTGCGAGCCGAGCGAACCGAGCACGGTTTAACGCTGCGTCAGGTAGCGGAGGGGGCGCACGTCTCCGTCTCTTACCTCGCGGAGATAGAACGCGGCGAGAAGGACCCCTCCTCGCGGGTCCTGGAGAGCATCGCCGGCGGGCTGGATATGGAAGTGGGGAGCCTGCTGCTCCGCATCGCGCTCGCCCTCGAGCCTGACCCGGTCACACCTTTCAAGGAGAGCCTGGCAGCCTAGCCGAGTTCGGCTAGAACCCGCCACCCACAAAGTACGCCAGCAGTATCCCCAGCGCGTTGTAACCAGCGTGAGCAAGGAAGCTCGCCGTAGTGTTGACGTGCTTGCGCAGCAGTCCGAGGCCAACCGCCAGCAGGAAGATGAAGAGGAGAAGCACCGAGGGACCGTACTGGACGTGCATGGAGGCGAAAAGTATGGAGGTCGGTACGATGCCCAGCACGGGCTGTATCGCGCCGCGGAAGATAGTTTCCTCTCCGAGCGCCGCTCCAAACCCGATAAGCAGGGCGAAGAATACCGCTGAGACCGGCGACAATCCTTTCGGACTGAAGAGGTTGTTGGAGAGCGTGCCGACGCGCCGGGCCAGATCCGGCTGTAGAGTCTGGAACAAGACATTGGCGCTCGCCGAGACCGCGAACGCCACGACGATAAACAGTGCTATCAAGATCAAATGTTTCGCCTTTATCCGCCCGTAGCCGAGCCGCGAGAGCGTCTGCCGGAAGTTGCGGCGCACACCGAGCCCCACGCCGGCGAGCCCGACGGCGATGAACGGGAGCTGGCTGGCCGCCACGGTTCCGACCGAGAGTCGACTGGTCGGGAAGAGCGAGCCCACATTCGAGGACTGCGTAAAGATCAAGAAACTCACCGCGTTGTTCGCGAGCACCACGACGAATAGCCACAGCGCCAGGAAGACCGGCGGGTCCGCCCAGAAAGCGTTCCTGGGCGGACGGCCCATAATCTTCATGAGCGGCGGAACACACAACCCGAGACCCACGAGCCCCGCCGCGGCCGCCATTACTCCCCCCGCGACAAAGGCGATACGGTTGGAGTCTGAAACCGCTCCACCCGCCGCCTTCGCGATAAGCCCGAGCCCTGCTACCGCGCCGATGACGACGACCAGCAGAGAAACGGCGAGCAGAACGATCCACAGTGTGATCTCCGCGCTCCGGTTCTTCCTGGCCCACTGCGCCAGCAGCGCCAGACCAACGACGAACATGGTGACCACAAACGTCACGATCGCAGTCAACAAACCCAACCCTTCCTAGGAGAAATAGGCTCTTAAATCATCCAGAGGTTACCACGCTAGAGGGGGCCGGCCCGTGCGAAATCCACGGGCCGGGGCTTTACCGGGCCGGAAAGGGGAAGTAGGTGGGCTGGCCCAGTAATCTCTACAATAACCGATCAGGGTTTCATCTCCGCAACTCTTCGATAACATTCCGATAACATTTTCCGCCCCGTACCAACCGGCTCACGGGTCCCGGTTCTCTCCCCGCTCCAGGCCTTCTAGTATGGGGCCCAGAGCTTTATCCCTCTCGTCCTCGTATTCTTCGAGGCTCCCGGCGCGCCGGGCGACCGCCGCCATCCGTCCGGTCAGGCCCGTGCCACCATGGTTGGAGAGGATGCGCCACCCGAGTACCCTGTAGAAATGCTCCACAAACGGGTCTTCGTGCCCACCTTCCAGCAGATCTTCGAGGGCTGAGTGGAGGGCCTCGGCCTCTTCGGCGGAGAGGGTGAGGTCTACATTCGCTTTCTTCTCACCCAAAAGTTAGAGGACTCTCTCCAGGTATATGCGTTCGCGGGTGACGACGAGCCGGAGGGCATCCGGCTGCTTTCCCAGATAGTCGCTCCATTCGCTCTCGAAGACTTCGGACCGGAGGGCATCAGTCTTGAGGGTCAACCCGTCCGAGCTCTCTTCGAGCGCCACCGTATGCTCGGAGAGTTGGCCACGCCTTACCGGGTCCCGCCGGTAGATGGAATTGCGAGACCGGAAGCTTTGCACGCTGGAGGGTGTGGTGTTCAACTCCTGCGCGATCCACTCGTCTCCACGTCCCTCTTCGACCCAGCGCCGGATCCTGGCCGCGTGGGGCTTTAAAGCTACTCTTCTAGTTTCCAAAGCCCCTTCTCCTCACTTTACACTTAATTTCTAATCTATATGTATCACTTCTGGTTACCTGCTGCCAGAAATACTTTGCTACTTTTGTTGAAAACAAGTGTAAACGCGTAGACCGGGCCGGTGACAGTAGTCACATTATCTAACCGTCAGGGCAAGCATCCAGAGTACTAGAATGCCGCGGGCACTCCAGGCTGCGGTTCGGACCCAGTTGGAGGCGACCAGGAAATGGTGGGCGCGGAGGTCGAAGCCGAGCCCAAGCGTCCGGTGCCTCGGGACCTGCAGGAACGCGGTAGAAAGCCAGACAACGGTCAGCAGTATCGCACCCGCCAGCGGCAAGTATATCGGCACGGGTCCCGGACGCGCGAGGATCAGCAGTCCGGTAGTGGCCGCTTCAAGGAGCATCGGCGGCCCGACGACGTAGGTCGTGAGGCGTGAGTGGGCTTCGGAGTAGGCCGTGAAGAACTCCGCTCCCACGCTCCCGAAGAGCGGATAGTGGACTATCTGCACGAACCAGATCACACCTACCATTACGAGCGTCGCCGCCGCGTTCGCCAAGAGTACCAACTCCATCGCGGCGCCCGGAGTTCCTAGGACTCTCGACCCAGCAGCCGGTCGGCGGCTGCGAGGCCGGAGAGCGACGCGCCCTCGACCTTCGGTTGTCCGAACGCGTCCCCGGCGAAGAGCAAGGGTGGAGCCTCGTTCACCGCGAGATACGGGTCAGGGTGGGCGTTCGTTACCCAGCTGTAGCGCCAGCGGGTGAGGGAGGTTTCGTGCACCTTGTTCTCCAGAGGTTCCCCGAGTTGCTCGCCGGCCAGTTCGAGGAGTTCGCGGGAGACTTGTTCTTCAGGCTCGTCGTAGTGCTCGCGGCTCCAGCCGGGTCCGGCGTGGACGGTTACGCTGTTTGCTTCCGAGATACCCTTCTGGCGGTTGTCTCCGATCCAGTCCAGCGGCTCGTCTTTGATCTGGACGCCACCGGGCTCAGGCACCACGCCGGGGCCGTCGAGCAGCGCCATGAGCGCCAGACACGGATCGTAGGAGACGTTTTCCAGCTTCCGCCGCGCCTCATCCTGAAGGTCGAAGTTGCCGGAGGAGGCGAGCGTCAGCGACTGAGGGACGGGTGCCGTCAGGAGCAAGGCCGCGCCTTCTACCCGCGTCCCGGAGTCCGCTCCCACTTCCCAGACGCCGTCCCGCAAGTTTACTTCCACGACCCGTTCACCGGTGCGGACATCGAGGTCCCGCGCCAGGTATTTCGGGATCGAGGTCATACCCTCCGAGCCACAGTAGCGGGGATGACCGTCTTCACTACGCTCGCCGCCCGCGTCGGTGAAGCCACGGGTCCATTCTTTTACGACGCCGGCCGACTTCCAACTCTCTACCAGTTTACCGAAGCGGTCCCCGCGAACGGTGAAAAACTGGGTGCCGTGGTCGAAGTTGCCTTCTCCGACACGGCGGGTTGCCATCCGGCCACCGACACCACGTCCTTTGTCCAGCACCACGACTTGCCATCCGTTGTCCCGCAACTCGCGGGCGGCAAGGAGGCCCGAGATGCCAGCACCTACTACTACGCAGGAGTTGTTCGTCATGGTCGCCACCTAACTGCTCTTGGAGCGTCGGGGGAGGGGACGTAGGGTCGAGAGGCCGCCGTCGACGCCTATGACCTGCCCGGTCATCCAGTTCTGGGCCGGATCTAGAAGCCAGGCTATGGCGGAGGCGATGTCTCCGGGTTCGCCAAGCCTGCCGAGAGGGTGAAGGTCGAGAGAGGCCTGACGGGCGGTGTCGCTGCGGGTTACATTTGCGGTCATCTGTGTCTGGATGAGGCCGGGGGCTATGGCATTGAAGCGCAGGCCGCGGGAGACGTATGAGGCGGCGGAGGCGAGCGTCAGACCGATCACCGCTCCCTTGGCGGCCGCGATGGCCTCGTGGTTCGCGAGCCCGACCCTGGCAGCGACCGAGGAGATCAGCACCACGGAGCCGCCGTCTGGCATGTGCTTGGCCGCCGCCTTGACGGTCCCGAAAGCCGTGTTCAGGTTCAAGGAGAGCGTCTCGGAGAACTCTTTATCCGTGGTCAGGTGTGCCGGCTTAAGCATGAACGAGCCGACGCAGTTAGCCGCGCCATCCACGCGCCCGAACTCTTCCCCGGCCTTCGCGAACAGGGCGTCCACTTCCTCCGTCTTCGTCGCGTCGAGTACGGAGGTGAAGGCGCCGTACTTTTCTTCGAGGGCGGCTAGTTTATCCTTGTCGCGGGCTCCGGCGACTATATAGGCGCCGCTTTCGGAGAGCCTGCGGCACAGCTCGCCGCCGATGCCGCCTGTCGCGCCGAGTATGACGTAGACCGGGGTTTCGTTATCCATGGTGGGCGGGGCCTTTCTGTAGCTGGTGAAGCTCTGCCGCCTTCATTATGGACTGGAAGTGAACGTCTACTGTGTGCGAGATCTCGTTGGCGTAACCTCCGGCCATCGTCAGGGCGACCGGGATGTCGCGTTTGCGGCAATTTTCGAGGACCATCCGGTCCCGTTCGGCGAGACCTTCCTTGCTCACCGAGAGGCGGCCGAGCCTGTCTCCCTCGAACGGGTCGGCGCCGGCCAGGTAGATCGCAAGCTGCGCCCCCGAGGCGTCGAGCGCCTTCTCAAGCCCGTCCTCCAGCGTGCCGAGGAACTCCGTATCGTCCGCGCCGTCGGGGAGGGCCACGTCCAGGTCGCTCTCCTCCTTGTGGAACGGAAAGTTCTTCGCGCCGTGGATCGAGAAAGTGAATACGGAGGAATCTCCCCGCAGTATGGAAGCTGACCCGTTCCCCTGATGAACGTCGGTATCGATCAGGACGACTCGTTCGACGAGCCCCTCGGCCTGCAACGCCCGGGCGGCGATGGCGCTGTCGTTGAAGACGCAGTACCCTTCGCCCTGGTCGGCGAAGGAGTGGTGGGTGCCGCCGGCCAGGTTGGCGGCGAACCCCTCTTCGAGGGCGGCCCGGCAGGCCCCCAAAGTACCGCCGGAAGCCCGGCGCGAGCGTTCGACCATCTCCTCCGACCAGGGAAAGCCGATGCGGCGCATCTCTTTTCTGGAGATGGAGCCGTCAACGACGCGCCGCAGGTAATCCTCGTCGTGGGCGCGTAGTATCTCCCGGTCCGTGACCGCCTCCGGGAGACGTAGCTCCCCGGGGCCGCAGATCCCCGCCGCCTCGACCCGCTCGCGGAGCATCGAATACTTGACCATCGGGAAACGGTGGCCTTCCGGCAGTGGCAGCACGAACCGGTCACTGTAGAAGACTTTCATCGGACCAATGTAGTACATTCCGAGGCACGTCGCGGAGAGAGCTTTCATAAAACGGCCCGGCGCACCGTGGTACGATCTTCTGCCTACGAGAACTTGGACTCTTACCCACAACAACGCCTCTTCGAGGAGACACCGGGAGAGACAGAGCCGCCGGAGCCCGGCCTCTACCTCGGGACTTCCGGCTGGTCTTACGCCGACTGGGAGGGAAGTGTCTATCCGGAGAACCTCCCCGCCGCCTCCCGGCTCGCCGAGTACGTCAAAGACTACGCCACCGTCGAAATAGACTCTACCTTCTATGGCACGCCGCGCCGCCAGACGGTCGAACGATGGAGGCAGGTAGCGCCGGAAGGTTTCCTCTTCGCCGCCAAGTTCCCACGGGAGATAACCCACGAAAAGGGTCTCGTGAGCTGTGAACGGCAGGCTGAAACGTTCGTGCGCACGATGGAGCATCTCGGCGAGAAGCTCGGGCCGCTGCTCTTGCAACTACCACCTTCGTTCCCGGCGGGTGAGATAGAGACGCTGGACCGCTTCCTCTCCGCGTTGCCCGGAGGTTTCAGGTACGCGGTGGAGGTGCGGCACCGGAGCTGGGTCCGCTCCGGCCTTCCGGATTTGTTGCGGGAGCGAAAAGCGGCTCTCGTGCTCGTCGATTATCCCAGGATGCCGCGCCTGCAAGAGGCAACCACCGATTTCTCATACATCCGCTGGCTCGGAGACAGGAACGAGTTCCCCTCCGGGCACACACATCCAAAGAAAGATCGTCAGGATGACTTGCGCTGGTGGTCGGGCGTCGTAGACGAGTTCCTACGGGAAGACAAGACCGTGTTTGCCTACGCGAACAACCATTACCAGAACCATTCTCCCTCGACACTGGAGCAGTTTTTGGAGATCCGGGGCGGGGGAGGGTAGGTGTGGCGGTTCCGGTAGTTTTCAGTACAGGGTCTCTATATCCTTTTGGCCTGGACCGGGTTTTCAGCTGGACAGCGGAGGTTGGTTTCGACGGGCTGGAAGTCATGATGGACGAGCGCTGGGATACCCACCAGGCCGACTACTTAAACGGGTTGGCCGAGAAGTACGAGCTGCCGATCCTCGCCCTTCACCCACCCATCGGGCGTGGGGCGTGGAGGCTCGGGGCGGAGGAAACCCTGATCCGGAGCGCCAGGCTCGCCCGTAAGATCGGGGCCGGAACAGTTGTAGCCCATCCTCCTCCTCTCGGTAGAACCTTGATCCGCTGGAGAGAAGGAGCGCTGTCCGAAGCGCGGGAACAGGGAGTCTCGGTGGCGGTCGAGAACATGCCGAGAGATGAGGTACGCAAGTTCTTTATAGTCCGCAACAGTCGGGTCTGCGCGCCGGAAGATCTCGCCGGGCTCGGGGACGTGACGCTCGATACCAGCCACCTCGGGTCCAGCGGCCTGGACCCCATGCAAGCCTGGGCGGTACTGAAGGACAGGTTGCGACACGTACATCTTTCCGACTCGAACTATATCCCCGGACGTGACGAGCACCGCTTACCTGGGAAGGGAAAGCTGCCTCTGAAACAGTTTCTCGCCGCCATCGGGGAGAGCGACTACTCTGGTGTGATCAGCCTGGAGCTAAAACCGTGGCCCCTCGGTACGCCGCATCCGGAGAAGATACTCTCGAACATGCTCGCGGCGCTGGAATTCACCCGAGAAGGGTTGGGAAGCGCTACTTCTTGACTTTATTGTTGAGCTTGGCGCGTTTCTTCACTTTGTTTTTTTCGAGGATTTTCCCCGACTCCGCCTGCCAGACGCCTTTGGAGACCAGGCCGATCATGTTCCCGCCTTCCTGGAGGCTGTCGGGGCCGTACTTGGAGAAGACGGCCAGTACGTAGGGACGTTTGTCGTACTGGACTATACCGACGTCGTTGTAGGTGCGGTCGATCCAGCCGCCCTTGTTCGCGACCTTGACGTCAGTAGGGACGCCGGCCTCCATCCAGAACTCCAGGTTGTTCTGATCCATCAGGCTGATCATCTCGTGGCAACTCTGCTTGCTGGCGGCCTTGTTCTCGTAAATCTTGGAGAGCAGCGTCGCCATATCCTTTGGAGTGCTCCTGTTGTCCAGGCTTGGTACGGCGGCCCGTTCGCTCGATACTTTCTGGTAAAGGAGCGTGTCGCGGGCGCCCAAAGAGTGGGCAACCTGGTTGACGTACTCGCGGCCACCGACGATGCGCGTCAGGGCGTTGGTGGCGACGTTGTCAGATTTGGTGATCATGAGCCACAGGTAATCCTCGATGGTCTGTGGCGTCCCGACTGGCTCCCACTGCAACCCGCCCGCCCCGGTCGCGTAGTCTTCTTTTTTCGTCTTGTAGAGGTCTTTGTACGAGAGCTTGCCCTCGTCTATGCGTCGGAAGACGGCGATCATGACCGGCACCTTTATGACCGAGGCCGTGAAAAACTCCTCGTTTGGCCGGACTCCGTAGCCGGAGCCGCTCTTCAAGTCCATGGTGTAGAAACCGGCTATCCCAGGATATCCCTCGACGATATCCTGGGACTCCTTGAGCCCGGACTTGATGCTATTCTGGTCGATGTCTCCGTAGGCGACAGCGTCCGCCGGCTCGAAGCGAGCCTTCTCCATACCGGATGCCTTTTCTTGCTTGACCAGCTTCTTCGGGAAGCCCGGAACTTCGGTGGATGTGACGTCCTGTCCGATGGCGACCACGGAGTACAGTCCGTCTCTACCGGTCAGGTACACGTTGGTGTGACGGCTCTTGTCTTTCTTGTTCTCGACCTCGACGACGTAATCGTCGCCGCTGCTGCGCACCTTGCCGGCGGTCCACTTGCCTTTCTCGTTCGTTTGCTGTTCTATGACCTTGGCAGCGAAGTCCGCCGGCTTCGATGCGGACCCCGAGGTCTGCTGCGGGAACTCCAGGGTCTTCGCGAGGTCGCGTGGGACGTCCCTGAGCACTGCGTTCGGATCTTTCGGGTAAGTGTTTTGATCTATTAGTACGGAGCGCTCTGGTTGCCACTTTTTCCCTTTTTCCCGCAGGAACACGGCATAGTAGCCTTCTTCCCGGTCGGGCACCCGCACCCTTATCGAGGCCCAGGAAGGGTCCAGTACGCTCTGGTGCGCCTCTCCAACATCCTTCCGCGAGAGGCCCGGTAGCTGCGAGGCGATATCCTGATAGGTAGTGTTCGAGATCGTCGGTGGAAACGTACTCGGTGCTTTTATCCGGTTGGATCTTACGTCAGGTTGTAAGACCGAGGCGTAGTCGTGCTTCGGGTTCTTGCTCGTTTTGGACTGAGAACTCTTGCCCTGAAGGAAGCCACCCGCGCTGATGCCAACCAGCAGCGCCGCCACCGCCGCGAAGACGATAAACGCCCCCGCCTTCCTCCGGCGCGACCTTGCGCGTTGCTCCATTCTTAGCCGACGGGCAGCCTTCGCCGACTTTCTTTTATCTTCTCCCTCCATCAAGGGCAGTATTGTAGCCAACTATTGCGCTCTTTGTGTACCGAGGCTCGGGGAAGAGATGGTAAGCTCTTTTTTCGGAGAGTACGAGAAACCTTTTGAGTGGAGGCGTATCCGATTGAGAGATGAGCGACTGGAGAAGCTGGCGAGGGTATTGGTCGACTACTCCGTGGGAGCCGGAGAGAGGGAACAGGTAGTGCTCTCCGGGGGCGCGGGGGCGGAGCCCCTGATCAAGGAGGTCTACAAACGGCTCCTTGATGTGGGAGCTTTTCCAGTTCCTCAAATCGCACTGCCGGGGATGCAGGAGCTTTTCTTCGAGCACGCCCGAGACCTTCACTACGAGAAGACGCCGCCGATATCCCGCGCTATCTATGAGGAGGCTGACGCCTTTATCTCCATCATGGCGCCCGCCAATACCCGCGCGCTCGCCGGGGTGGACCCGGCCAAACAGCAGGCAATCGGCAAGCGGGACCGGGCGTTGCAGGAGATCGTGCTGGAGAAAGACCGTTGGATCCTCACCCTCTTCCCAACTGAAGCCCTGGCCCAGGAATCGGACATGAGCCTCACCGATTACGAAAACTTCGTTTTCGGGACGATGGCCCTCTCCGAGGACGATCCAGTCGGCTTCTGGCGCGAGAAATCAAAGGAGCAGGGTCGCCTTATAGAGCGGCTGGAGCAGGCAAGCGAGGTGCGCATTCTAGGCCCGGACACCGACCTCAAACTCTCCATAGAGGGCCGGAAGTTCATCAACGGTTGCGGTACCCACAACATGCCCTGCGGCGAGGTCTTTACCGGACCGGTCGAGGACTCGGCCGAGGGTACGGTCTACTTCGGCGTGCCCGTGGCGGTTGGTGGCCGCGAGGTCTCCGGCGTCCACCTCAGGTTCGAGAAAGGACGGGTGGTCGAGGCGAGCGCCGAGAAGGGCGAGGAGTACTTGAAGACCATGCTCGACGCGGACGAGGGGGCACGGTACCTCGGGGAGCTCGGGATCGGGACGAACTACGGCATCCGGCGCGCCACCAGGAACATCCTCTTCGACGAGAAGCTCGGCGGCACGGTCCACCTTGCCGTCGGATGCTCTTACGCTTCGACCGGCGGAAAGAACGACTCCAGCGTTCACTGGGACCTTATCTGCGACCTGCGCGAAGGTGGAGAGTTGTACGCCGACGGAGAGTTGATCGAGAAAGATGGCGTCTTCCCCGACTTTGATTTCGCGAGCTAGGAGGAGAGATATGGCCGCCGGAGAAACACTACTGCGGGTCGGGAACGTCGAGAGCGAGAACGGTATCGAGATCGTCCGTGACGCCCTGGATCAACTCGGCATAGAGTATGAGTACGTCCGCTCCGAGCCGGACGATTCTTATCCCACGACCGTGTACTTCTACGTCGCCGAAGAATCCGTTTCGGACGTGGACCACCTGCTCGGTACCCTCTCCGAAGAGCACGGTTACGACGTCGAGATACTGTAGGTGAGGTTTAGATGACACAGGCAGGCCGGAAACCCGGACGCGCGGGTTTATACTGGACTTTTGATGTTCGATAGTGCCCGGAAGGTCTGGATAGTGTCTGGAATAGACGACAAACGCTACGATACGGTCTTTCTGGACGTGGATGGTACGCTCCTCTGGGTCGACATGGACGTGGAAGGATACGTCGAGGACCTCGGGTCCTATTCAGCCAACGGTCCGCTGACGGTGGAGAGGGCGGCGGGTCCGGTGTGGGAGAGCTTGAGGAGACACATCACGGAGAATATCAACTACCGGACCCGTGAAGACCTGGCCGCCTTCAAGCAAGACAACGCCGAGCAGACGGCCCGAAAGCTCGGTCTGGAGGCGCCGTCCGAGGTGCTCGGGGAGGTCGCGGACCGGAGGATCCGCTTCAACCCCTATCCGGAGTCCGAGCGTGTTCTGGAAGAGCTACGCTCGCTCGATTTGAGGCTATACGTGGTCTCCAACTGGGACGTGCTGCTGGAGGACCTGGGCTGGAGAGACTACTTCGAGGCGGTCGTGACCTCCGCCGTCGTCGGGATCGAGAAACCGGAGGAGGGCATCTTCGAGGAGGCGCTACGCGTCAGCGGCCGCTTCGATGAGCCGGAGCGGGCGGTCCACGTCGGCAACGACCCGGTCTCGGATATCCGGGGGGCCGCCGAAGCCGGCCTGGACGCCATCCTGATCGACCGCAAGGGCGACATAGAAGCCCCGGAAGCCACGGCGACGCTGCCGGACCTGAACAGCCTGCCGGGATTGCTCGGGGGTAGATAGATGTCCGAAGCGTTGCCGGAGGAGCACCAGATAGACAAACCCCGCATCGAGCGGGCGGTGCGAGAAATCCTCGAAGCTATCGGCGAAGACCCCGAAAGGGAAGGCGTCCTCGACACCCCTCGCCGGGTGGCTGACGCCTACGCCTACCTGTTCGCCGGCCTCGGGGAAGATCCGCTCCACCACCTGAAGGTCGGGTTCACCGAAGAGTACCGGGAACTGGTCCTCGTCAGGGACATCCCCCTATACTCTTTGTGCGAACATCACCTCATCCCGTTCGTCGGCAAGGCACACGTGGGATACGTGCCGAGCGGACGAGTGGCCGGGCTCTCCAAGCTGGCGCGGGTTGTGGAGGGCTACGCCCGCCGCCCGCAGCTACAGGAACGTCTCACTGGGCAGATAGCCGACGCCCTCCACGGCGGTCTCGCATCGGCCGGTTCCATAGTGGTCATCGAGGCTGAACACCTCTGCATGACCGCCCGCGGCGTCCAGAAACCGGGCAGCGTCACCGTTACCTCCGCCGTCAGGGGCGTTTTCGAAGAGGATAGAGACCGCCGGGCGGAGGCGATGGCCCTTATCGTCCGCGGCGGCTACGGCGGCTCCTGAACCGTTGAGGAGTACCGGGATACGACCCGCGAGCCGACTGGAAATAACTCGCACCATTCTCTCGGCTTTCAACCTGCTTGTCTGGTTGGTGTTGAGCGTGGGATGGTTCCGGGGTGTACGGAAGATTCAGATCCTTGGAAGCTCGCAAAAGGAACCGGAGCTAGCTGATTATCCGTCGGTGTCCGTAGTCGTGGCTGCCCGCGACGAGGAGCGGGCTATCGGAGAGGGCGTCGACTCTCTGCTGGAGCAGGATTATCCGGGAAGGCTCGACGTTATTGCGGTGGACGACCGCTCCACGGACCGGACCGGTGAGATACTGGCCGTGCTCGCGGACCGGCGTCCGGAACTGCGCGTCATCCATGTGAAAGACTTGCCCGAAAGCTGGCTCGGCAAGAACCATGCGCTGCACGTCGGGGCCGCCGTATCGAACGGAGAATGGCTCCTCTTTACCGACGCGGACGTCCGTTTTTCGCCCCGCTGCCTGCGGCTCGCCGTGGCATACGCCGTCAGGAGCGGCGCTGACCATCTGGTCCTCTTTCCGGAAATAGTTTCGGGCGGGGCCCTGCTCCGGAGCTTCGTGGCCTCCTTCACCCTCGCTTTCATGGTCTACCAGAGGCCGTGGCGGGTAAGGGACCCGCGAGCCAGGGACCACTTGGGCGTCGGGGCCTTCAACCTGCTGCGCCGGGAGGTGTACGACGAAGTCGGGGGCCACCGGAAGATAGCGCTTCGTCCCGACGACGACGTGCGGCTCG
>JBBPZT010000197.1:0-11350 GCA_038198625.1 Rubrobacterales bacterium | reverse complement strand
GGGCGGCTCTTACCCGCCACCCCAGCTCAATTCTCTGGGTGATTACGTGCTCTACCACAGGAAAGAAGAACATCCATCGGGCTCTCAAGCGTGGCTGGTGGGGATAGAGGGAGATGGAGACCGGGAGATCCTCAACTTCGGGGCACAGGCAAAGGTCTCCGCCTCCTGGTTCCCGGACGGACGGCGCATCCTCTTCGTCGTCGAGGGTGGTTCTCACCGCAGGCTCGGCGTCTGGAAACTGGAAGACGAGTCTGTCAGCTGGCTCCTGGAAGATCCGGCGCGCAACGTCGAGTATGCCTTCGCCCCGCCGTTCGTCGGGCCGGTGGTCGTCATAGAGATGGAGCGGGCGCGGGTCCGGGCGACGCTCCTCCACCCGGAGAGCGGCGGAGAGGACAGTCTGCCGGAAGCTCCGGGCAACCTCGTTCCGCTGGCGCCGGCGGGTAGTGGAGAGTGGATCGGGCTCCGCTACGACGCCCGGCATCCGGTGGACCTGGTCAGGTTCGATCCCCTGGATCCAACATCAGAGGCTTCCACCAGCCTCACCGGGCTCCAGCAGAGAACACCCATCGAGCCGGAGGAGCTCGCCCCGGCCGAGGAATTTACCTGGGAATCGGTCGACGGACTGGAGGTTCGAGGCTGGCTCTACCAGACAGGAAGTACTCAAGGGAGCCGGAACGCCGGTACGATAATCCTCGTCCACGGCGGCCCGACGAGCCACAGTGAGGATCGCTTCAACGCCGAGGTCCAGTACTTCGTCTCGCGGGGCTTCAACGTCCTCTCCCCGAACTACCGGGGCAGCACCGGCTTCGGACTCGCGTTCCAGGAGAGCATCAAGGAAGACGGCTGGGGCGGACGCGAACAGGAAGACATCCGGGCCAGTATAGAGGCGCTTATAGAGAACGGGATAGCGGAACCGGGACGCGTCGGCGTCACCGGCACCTCCTACGGTGGCTACTCGGCGTGGTGGGCCATCACCCACTACCCACCCGAAACAGTGGCTGCATCGGCGCCCATCTGCGGCATGACCGACCT
Source organism: Rubrobacterales bacterium (assembly GCA_038198625.1). GTDB lineage: Bacteria > Actinomycetota > Rubrobacteria > Rubrobacterales > Rubrobacteraceae > JBBPZK01. Next base: position 10,318 of record JBBPZT010000197.1, on the reverse strand, counting down.
GGTCGTCGACTACGACGAGACCCGCCCGGATCTGCGCTCCTACAGCGAGGAGATGATGGGTGGCGCCCCGGACGAGGTTCCGGAACGCTACCGGGAGCGCTCCCCGATCCACTACGTCCAAAACATCCGGGGCCGGCTGCTCATAATCCAGGGACTCAAAGACCCAAACGTCACATCCGACAACGTAGACGCCGTCGTAGAAGAGCTGGAACGCCACAAGATACCCTACGAGCTGCTCACCTTCGAAGATGAAGGTCACGGCATCGCCCGCCCGAAAAACCTCGAAACGCTCTACAAGCGCCTGGCCGACTTTTTCACCAAAACTCTGACGGATAAAGGGTAGCGGATAACCGGAGAAGGTTATCCTCCTGGACAATGCTTGCAGCCCTAATTTTGGCCGCCGGTACATTCCAGAAGGAACAATGGTTCTATATACTCTCTATATCTTGACCCCCTTACAAGAACTGTGTAAGATTCATGCAAAGCTAGGGATAGGCCGGCGCCCGCCGGAGGAGGAAAAACATGGATGTTATGCGGGGTCTCGGAGAACGAGGAGAGAGCGCTCACCGGAAGGGTATAGAGAACCTTTTACTCCACTTCACTCCTTTCGGCGAAGACTGGTCGAAGCTGCCAGTCATAGTCTCTGGTGAGGGATGCTACGTCACCGACGACAAAGGCAACAGCTATATAGACGGTCTTGGCGGGCTCTTTACGACGCAGGTCGGGCACGGGCGGAGCGAGCTTGCCGAGGTTGCGGCGAAGCAGATGAAGGAGTTGGGTTTCTTCCCGAACTGGAGCTTCCAGCACCCCCGGAGCCTGGAGTTGGCGGCGAAGCTCGCGGAGATAGCTCCGGGAGACCTGAACGCTTCTTTCTTCGTATCTTCCGGGTCGGAGGCGGTGGAGACGGTCATAAAGCTGGCGCGTCAGTATCACAAGGTTAACGGGGAGCCGGGGCGGTACAAGATCATCTCCAGAGACGTCGCATACCACGGCACGACGATGGGCGCGCTCTCGGTGACGGGTCTCCCCTCTTTCAAGGCGCCGTTCGAGCCTTTGCCTTCGGGGTTCTTCCACGTGAAGAACACTCAGCAAGATCCGGAGGGTGCGGCGGACGCCATAGAGCAGATGATCGAGGCGGAGGGCCCGGAACAGGTCGCCGCGGTTATCCTGGAGCCGGTTCAGAACGCCGGTGGGTGTCTGGTTCCGCCGCCGGAGTACTGGAAGCGGGTGCGTGAGATCTGCGATAAGCATGGGGTGCTGCTGGTCTCTGATGCGGTGATCTGCGCTTTCGGGCGGCTCGGTGAATGGTTCGGGATAGAGCGCTTCGACGTGGTCCCGGACATGACCAGCTTCGCCAAGGGCGTCACCAGCGGCTACTCCCCGATGGGCGGGGTGATGGTGGGAGAGAAGATCCAGCAAACCCTGCGCCACAACGCCCCGATGTTCTCCCACGGCTCGACCTTCGGCGGACATCCGGTTTCCGCAGCAGTCGCCCTGGAGAACATAAGCATCATCGAGCGGGAGAACTTGCTGGACAACGTGCACGCCCTGGAGAGCCACTTCGAGGGTGAGCTAAAGAGGATGTCCGAAGGGCATCCCATCGTCAAGGAGGTCCGGGGAATGGGCTTCTTCTGGGCGGTCGAACTCAGGCCGGAGAGGGCCGACGGCACGCCGCTGGACGGCGAAGAGTACCAGAAGTACTTCAAGGGCGTACTCTCGCGCAAGCTGCTCGAAGGCGGTCTCATCTGCCGCTTCGACGATAAGGATGAGCCGGTCATCCAGTACTCGCCGGCGCTCGTGGCGGACAAGGAGATCCTCTCGAAGATCGCCGACATAACCGACGAAGCCGTCACGGAACTCGAACGTGAGTTGGGCTACCGGAGCTAACGATGCGTAGGTTGGAGAGACTCGACACCGAATCCGACATCGTCGTGATCGGGGCGGGACTCTCCGGCCTGACAGCGGCCAGGGAGCTCGCACTCGTCGGCCAGGAGGTTCTCGTCCTCGAAGCCAGGGACCGCCCCGGCGGACGCACGCAGGTCGCCGAAATAGAAGGCGTGACCGTAGACCTCGGCGGCGAGTGGGTGGACGAAGCTCACGCGGAGATCCGGAAGCTTGTAGGAGACCTCGGCCTGAACCTCTACCCCTTCGAGCGCCGCAAGGAGGACGCCCGCTGGCACGTCGGCGGGAAGACCACGAACGAGATGCCGTTCTCTCGGCGCGACGCGGAGGTTTACCACAAGATGAACGAGGCGCTGGTCGAGGCTGCCTCGGCCACGGACCCGGAGACGTACTGGCGGGACGCGCCGCGAGACGACGTCAGCGTCGAGGGCTGGCTCCGGAACGCGGGGATGAGCGAGGGTGGCATACACGTCGTAGAGACACTCACTTCGAGCTGCGGTTCGACCGTGCCGCTGGCGCGGATGTCGTTCTACTCCTACGCCGTCAAGGTCGCCACACGAGGCGGCCCCGGCAAGGGAAACGAGTACCGGGTCGAGGGCGGAGCAGGGAGCGTTGCGCTGGCGCTCGCCGCTGAGTTGGAAGGCCGGGTCTCCTACTCCTCGCCGGTCACGGAGGTACGGCAGAGCGATAGTGGCGTCGAAGTAAGTTGGATGGACGGAGATGGTCCTCGTTTGGCGCGGGCTAGGCGGGTGATCCTGGCGGTTCCTTTCACCTGCTACCGGGGCATCCGCTTCGGCCCCGAGCCGCCGCCGGTCTTTCGCCGTATGATCTCCGGCTCCGTCTACGGCGTAGTACGAAAGATGGCACTTGTATTCGACGCAGAGGTGGACGCTTCGAAGTTCACCGTTACCGACACGCCGCTCGGGTACTGCAGCGTGGCGCAAGACCCCGGCTCCACGAAAGGGTCCCGCGGAATCATCTCCTTCGCGGGAGGAAGCCCGCTCCTGACTGAGTTGGGGCTTCCGGAAGAGGTTCGTAAACGCCGGGCCGTTGAGCTACTTAGAGGGCTCTACGACGTGCCCGAGCCCGTGGCGGTCATCGAGAAAGTCTGGGCCAACGATTACTGGACCGGTGGGAGTTACATGATCATGTCTCCCGGTGACGCGCGTGCTTTCGGAGAGGTAATGGGCGGATCTTTTGGTAGGGTCCATCTCGCCGGGGCAGAAGGTTTCGCGGCCGCCCCGAGCTTCATGAACAGCGCCGTGAAATCCGGACTGCAGGCCGGACGAGAGGTGGCGGAAGCTTTAGAGATCGGGGCACCGGGTCTCACGCGAGCGGGGACGGAGAGGTGAAAGCGGCGCGTGGCGCGCGGGTGGACGTGGTGGTGGTCGGCGCGGGTTTGGCCGGTCTCTCCGCAGCCCGCAAGTTGAGCCGCGCGGGGGTCGAGGTTCTGGTTCTGGAGGCCCGAGACCGGGTCGGGGGCCGAACTTACAGCAGGTATTCCGGAGGTGTTCCGGTCGAGATGGGCGGGCAGTGGATTGGCCCGAGCCAGCACCGTATAAGCGCGCTCGCCGAATCGGTCGGCGTCGAGACGTTCCCGACCCACGTGGATGGAAGGACCGTTTTTTACGAGAATGGTAGCCGATCCGAGTACGCAGAAGGCGAAGAAGTTCCCTTGCTAGATCCCGGGGCTTCGGAGGAAGTCGAGACAGCTTTCCGGAACTTGAGCGGGCTGGCGGAGGGTTTCCCGGCGGACGAGCCGTGGAGGGCGGGGCGTGCGGCCGAGTGGGATGGACAGACGCTGGAGACTTGGAAGCTGCGGAACATGAAGAGTGCGGGCGCGCGGTTCTACTTTGATCTCGCGGTGGAGTCGCTCTACGCCTGCGAGCCCCGCGACCTCTCGCTGCTCTGCGTGCTCGCGGACGTCGCCGCTTCGGGTAGCTCGGCGGGACTCTTCGAGATAGAAGCCTCCGCCGAAGAATACCGCTTTCTGGGCGGCGCCCAGGAGGTCTCGGTCCGCGTGGCCGAAGGGTTGGGGGAGAGCGTGGTCCTGGGCTCCCCGGTGCGTCGAATCATCCAGGAGAAGCGCGGCGTCCGGGTCAAGTCCGACCGGGTGGAAGTAGAAGCGGCGGCGGTGATAGTCACGGTGCCACCGGCCCTGCGGGGACGCATCGAGTACCTTCCTGCGCTCCCGGCGATGCACGACGGGCTCTCCCAGAAGATGCCGATGGGGGCGGTGATCAAGTGTCACGCCGTCTACGAGACCCCGTTCTGGCGCAAGCTCGGCCTGAACGGACAGGCGGAGAGCGACACCGGGCCTTGCAGGACAACCACCGACAACTCGCCGCCGGAGGGCGGGGCCGGCGTCTTGACAGGATTTATCCTGGGAGGTGAGGCCCGCGAGTGGGGACGACGCCCTGCAAAGGAGCGTAAGAAAGCCGTTCTGGAGTGCTTCGCCCGCTACTTTGGCGGGGAAGCGCTGAATACGAGAGACTACGTGGAGTTGGACTGGTCGGGGGAGACCTACTCGCGCGGCGGTTACGCTGGTCTCGCAATCCCAGGCACGCTCCTGGATCACGGGCCGGCGTTGCGGGAGCCCGTCGGACGCATTCACTGGGCGGGGGCGGAGACGGCGTCCGGATGGACCGGCTACATGGACGGCGCCGTGAGCTCCGGCGAGCGGGCGGCGAGAGAAATACTCGGCGGGATGAAAACGAGCGACAGAGCTAGGACGGGGAGTATCGCACAGAATTCTCAAGCATAGGAGGAGCAAAGTGGAAAAGAGACATGTAACGGAGAGACCACCGGAAGAGATGGCGGCAACCGGGAACGCGGCCAGAGAGGCGGAAAGGAGCGTGGCCGTCGAGTTGGCGGGCGTGACCAAGCGCTTCGGGGATTTTGTGGCGGTGGATGATCTCACGCTGGACATCTACGAGGGCGAGTTCTTCTCGCTGCTGGGGCCTTCCGGGTGCGGCAAGACGACTACACTACGCATGATCGCCGGCTTCGAGCAACTGACTGAGGGTGAGGTCTCCGTGGCAGGGGAGCCGATGCGCCGGGTACCGTCTTACCGACGTCCGGTAAACACGGTCTTTCAATCTTACGCTATCTTCCCCCACCTCAACGTCTTCGACAACGTCGCCTTCGGCCTCCGGCGGGCAAAGGTGCCAAAGGACGAGGTCCGCAAGCGGGTCGACGAGGCATGCGAGATGGTCCAGCTCGGGGGCTTTGAGAAGCGGAAACCAACGATGCTCTCCGGCGGCCAGCAGCAGCGGGTCGCGTTGGCCCGGGCGCTCGTCAACCGGCCGAAAGTGCTACTCCTTGACGAGCCTCTAGGCGCCCTGGACATGAAGCTCCGCAAGGAGTTGCAGATCGAGCTTAGAAACCTGCAGATCGAGGTTGGGATCACGTTTATCTACGTCACTCACGACCAGGAAGAGGCGCTCACCATGAGCGATCGCATCGCGGTGATGAACGCCGGTAAGGTCCAGCAGGTGGCCGACCCGGCGACCCTCTACGAGCGACCCCGCAACCGCTTCGTCGCGGACTTCATCGGCCAGACGAATATCTTCTCCGGCACTGTCGAGTCCATGAACGGCGACCGGATAACGCTCCAGACCTCCGGCGGAATGAAGGTAGAGGCCACGACGCAGGAAGGCGCGAGCGTGGAGATCGGGTCCGAGGCGCACGCCGCCGTCAGGCCCGAGAAGCTCCGGCTCGGAAGCACAGGCGACAATGCATGTACCGCCGAGGTAACACAGGTTGTATATCTGGGTTCGAGCACGCAGTACATAACGAAATTGCCCGCCGGGGAGAAGCTGGTGCTCTACCAGCAGAACGCCCACGACTCGACCGGCTCGGTGGTCGGCGATGAGGTTGCGGTGACCTGGGATGCGGCAAACTGTCTAGTACTAGGAGGTTGATGGTGTATAGAGAAAAGAAACTCACGAGAGGCCGGTTCCTGAAGGTCATGGGCGGAGGAGCTCTTGCCGGCTCGACGCTCTCGGTTCTGGTGGCCTGCCAACCGAACACGAGCGCCCAGAACAGCGGCGGCAACGGAGGTGGCGGCAGCGGCGGCAACTCCAAGCAGCTCAACCTGTACAACTGGTCCGACTACGTGGCAAAGAGCACCATCCCGGGCTTTGAGAAAAAATATAAAGTCAACGTCACCCAGGACTTCTTCGGCTCCAACGAGGAGCTACTGGCCAAACTGCAGGCCGGGGGCATCGGCTACGATGTAATAGTGCCATCTGACTACATGGTGGCGATCATGGCCAAGAGCGATGTCATCCAGAAGCTGGACATGTCGAAGATCCCGAACTTCAAGAACGTGGGCCAGGAGTTCAAGAAGCCGCCCTACGACCCGAAGAACGAATACAGCGTGCCCTACCAGTGGGGTACGACGGGCATCCTCTACAACAAGAAAAAGGTCGGCAAGATAGAGACCTGGGACCCGTTGTGGGACCCGAAGTACAGGGGCAAGATAGCCATGATCGACGACGTCCGGGAGACGCTCGGGGCGGCGCTCTACAGGAGGGGCTATTCCGTAAACACCACCGATCCCAAGAAGTTAAAGGAAGCGGAAGACGAACTCAAAAAGCAGAAGCCGCTGCTCCGGGGTTACTTCGCCTCGACCGAGGTCCGGCCGCTGGTGGTGAACGGCGACGTGTTGCTCGGACACGTCTACAGCGGGGACGGGTTCACGGCGGTCATCGACAACAAGGACCTGGACTACGTCATCCCCCAACCGGCGGCGACCCGCTGGACGGATAACATGGCGATCCCGAAGGGCGCGCCGCACGCGGACCTCGCCTACAAGTTCATAAACTACCTCCTGGGAGCCAAGGCCGGGGCGGCCCTCTCCAACTACACCTACTACGGCACCCCGAACGAGGCCGCGCTCCCGACGATAGACAAAAGCCTGACGAGCCTCCCAACCTACTCTCCACCGAAGAAGGTCTTCGACCGGCTGGAGGTTATCCAGGACGTCGGGAAGGCGACCCGCAAGTACGAGCGCATCTTCACCGAAGTAAAGAGCTCCTAGGATGGGAGAGAACAAGGGCCGGGGTTGGAGCCTGGGGCTGGCGGGCCTGCTCACGCCCGTGACCTTCTGGCTCGGTATCTTCTTCGTGATACCGCTGCTGTTTATCCTGGCCTACTCGTTCGGGACGAGCGGAGTGTACGGCGGAATAACGCTCGGCTTCAACCCATCAAACTACCTGAAGGTCTTCGACCCGCTCTACCTCAAGATCGTCGGCCGCACGCTCCTCATAGCTACGCTCAACACGCTGTTGTGCCTGGCCCTGGGCTATCCCCTGGCTTACTTCATAGCTTTCAAGGGCAGGAGACATCGCAACGCCCTGATACTGATGGTCATGATCCCGTTCTGGACCAGCCTGCTCGTGCGGGCCTACGCCTGGGTGGTCATCCTCGGCGGCAACGGCATCGCCAACAAGATCTTACAGTTTCTGCACCTGACGGACAAACCGCTCAACCTGATCTTCACCCCCCAGGCCGTTACGATGGGTCTGGTCTACTCGTATTTGCCGTTCATGATCCTGCCGCTCTACGCGGCCCTCGAAAGATTCGATACCCGCCTCAAGGAAGCGGCCCAGGACCTCGGGGCGAGCCGGTGGCACACTTTCTGGCGGGTCACTTTTCCGTTGAGCATGCCGGGGGTCATAGCGGGGAGCATCCTCGTTTTCATCCCGTCGGCCGGGGAGTTCGTCATCCCGGATTTGCTCGGCGGTTCGCGGACGGTGATGGTCGGAAACCTGATCCAGCAACAGTTCCTGAACGCCCGCGACTGGGCTTTTGGGAGCGCGCTCTCGATCATCCTGGCGGTCCTGTTGATCGGGGCGATCATGTACTACGTCCGGCGCGTCGGCACGGACCAACTGGAAGGAGGATAGATCATGGGAGATTCCAAAGGTGGCCCTCTCTCCAGGGGGCTCGGCAACCTCTCGGACCGGGCGCTGCTACTGTTTACGGGCTTCGTCTACCTGTTCCTCTACGCCCCGATCTTCGTGCTGGTGTTCTTCTCTTTCAACTCCTCCCGCAGCACCCAGACCTGGACCGGCTTCTCCTTCAAATGGTACGGCGCCCTTCTCCAGGACCAGTCAGTGCTGAAAGCCTTCTACACCTCGCTCATAGTAGGTGTCAGTTCTACCGTGATCGCCACGGCCATCGGCACGTTTACGGCGCTCGCCTTGGTCCGCTACAACTTCCGGGGCAAGGGCTTCACGGACTCGATCGTGTACGCCGCGACGGTCATGCCCGAGATAGTGGTCGGGGTGAGCCTGCTCGTCTTCTTCGTGGCCGCGAGCATCCCGCTCGGCATCACCACGATCATCATCGCCCACGTCGCCTTCAACATCTCGTTCGTCACCATCGTGGTGCGGGCGCGGCTCTCCGGCATGGACCGATCCATAGAAGAAGCCGCCCAGGACCTCGGCGCCAACCCGGTAAATACTTTCCTGCGGGTGACGCTGCCGCTCATACTGCCGGGCGTTATGGCCGGGGCTTTGCTCGCTTTCACGCTCTCGTTCGACGACTTCGTTATCACGTTCTTCGTGGCGGGTGTCGGGTCGAGTACGCTGCCGCTAAAGATCTACTCGATGATCAAGTTCGGTGTCAGCCCGGTTATCAACGCGCTCTCGACGGTGATCCTGGTAACCACCGTGATCTTTATCTTCGGCGGTAGCCGTATCTTTATGAAGAAAGAGGAAGGTTGACAGCCGTTCGTCCGATCCGCCACGGGGACCACGCCGCCTGGCTACCTCTCTGGCAAGGCTACAACGACTTCTACCGCAACGAGCCCGCCGGAGACGTCACGGAGACGACCTTCCACCGTTTGTGCGAATGCTCGGACGGCTTTTTCGGGCTGGTGGCGGAGGATGGCGATGAGATCGTCGGGCTGGCGCACGCCGTTTTTCACCCCGCGACGTGGACTACGGTAACGTACTGCTACCTGGAGGACTTGTTCGTCTCGCGAGAGGGACGAGGCACGGGCGCCGGGCGTGCGCTTATCGAGGGAATCTATGCCGAAGCCGACCGGCGCAATGCGGATCACGTCTACTGGCATACCCAGCAGTACAACGCCCCCGCCCGCTCGCTGTACGATGCGGTCGGACACGCAACGTCGTTTGTCGTCTACGAGAGGTAGCGGAAGATGACCGAAAGCACACGCCTCACCGTCATAAACCCGGCGACCGGAGAACGGATAGAAGAGGTCGCATCGGCTACCCGTAAGAGCATAAACTCGGCGGTTGAAGAGGCCCGTAGAGGATTCAGGGAATGGCGCAGGTTCGCCGGGCTCGACCGGGCTGGCATCTTCCACGATATCTCCCGCGGGCTGATGGGCACCAGGACGAGTTGGCGAAGACCATGACCCAAGAGGGCGGAAAGCCCCTCGTCGAAAACCGGGACGAGGTCGAGTGGACGGCGGCCTGCTTCGACTACTACGGTGAGGTCGCCCGCGACTCCGTAGGCTACCTGCCCGCCCCGATCGAACCGCAGCAACTCGCGCTCGTCGTGAAGGAACCTGTCGGCGTCGTCGCGTGCATCGTGCCCTGGAACTACCCGCTACTACTCGCCGCCTGGAAGGTCGCCCCGGCCCTGGCCGCCGGGAACGCGGTGCTCCTCAAGCCCTCAGAGGAGACGCCTCTGGCGACCCTGCGGATGGCGGAGCTTATAGGCGACCTCTTGCCGGAGAGCGTCCTGCAGGTGATCTGCGGAGCCGGGGAGGTCGGGGAGATGCTGGTGCTGCACCCTGGCGTGGATATGGTGGCGTTTACCGGCAGCCAGGAGACGGGCCGGAAGGTAGGTCTGGCGGCGGCGGAGCGCCTGATCCGGGCGAACCTGGAGCTCGGCGGCAAGGACCCGTTCATAGTCTGTGACGACGTGGATGTCGAGATCGCCGCCCAGGGCGCGGTCTGGGCCGCCTGCCTCAACGCCGGACAGGTCTGCACCTCGGCCGAACGTTTCTACGTGATGAAGGAGATAGCGGACGATTTCCTCGAAGCCTCACGGAGCTTCGTCGAAAGCCTGAACGTCGGCGACCCTATGGATAGAGCTACAGACATCGGGCCGCTCATCAACGAGCCTGGGCGCGAGAAGGTCGAGCGTCACGTTAGCGAGGCGTTGGACCGGGGAGCGAAGCTCGTTACCGGCGGAGAGCGTTGGGGAGAGCGGGGCTTTTTCTACCGGCCGACGATCCTGACGGGCGTGGAGGACTCTATGCGGGTAATGAGCGAGGAGACTTTCGGGCCGGTGCTGCCGGTCGTGGAGGTCGGGAGCCTCGACGAAGCGATAGAGCGGGCGAACTCGGTCCCGTTCGGGCTCGCGGCGAATGTGTACACGCGAGACTTCGGGAAGATGCTCAAGTGCATGCGGGAGCTACGGGCCGGGACCGTCT
>JBBPZT010000196.1:0-4601 GCA_038198625.1 Rubrobacterales bacterium | reverse complement strand
GAACGCGACGGGAAGATACCGTCGGTCTCCCTCATCCAGCGGTTGGCATCAACGACATGGAGCAATCTTGTATGCCGAGGGGCCGAGGAAGCTAATCTCACCACGAAATAATTAACAAAATCTTTACCGCACGGCAACCTGTTCTTACGAAGCTTTCGTAAAGCTGGAGTAACGTTGGCTACATGGTGGGGGATCCAGCCTTTCCGTAAGCCGGTCAGGTCGAGCGACACGCGTCGAAAGTATGGAGAAGTGGCCCTAGCCGGAGAGAACGACGCGAGCATGGAGAAGGTATGAGTTGACTGTAAAGGAACCGGCGCTCCCCGAGCGTCTTTATGAATGGGTGACCGACGAGGACCCGGAGGGCCACACCTGTGACGCAATCCCGGAGGAGGCGTGCAGGGAGGCTCCGAGGAATTTCCTGCTCAACACCTCCAACGGCGCCGCGACCAAACTGGCCGAGCAGGTCGCCAGCCCCGGCCTGGTCTTGAGTTGGTTGCTAGCTACGTTGGGCGCGCCGGTGGCACTGGTCGGGTTGCTCGAACCCGTGCGCCAGGGTGGATCCCTCCTGCCACAGCTTGCCGTCTCCGGAAAGATGCGGGCCTACGCCCGGCGCAAGTGGTTCTGGGTCGGGGCGGGAGTCACCCAGGCCGTCTCGCTCCTGTTGATGCTCTTCGCCGCCCTAACCCTGACCGGCGCCGTAGCGGGCTGGACCATAATAGGGGCGCTCGCGGTGTTCAGCGCGGCGAGCGGGGTCGGGTCCGTAGCGTTTAGCGACGTGATGGGCAAGACGATCCCGAAGGGCAAGCGGGGGCAACTCCTCGGCCTGAGGTCCACCATCGGGGGAGCTTTTACCATACTGGCCGGCCTGATCCTCTACGGCCGGGTGGGCGGTAACGCCGGAGTCGGGGTCTTCGTGGTCCTTCTCGGAACCGCCGCTGCGCTCTGGGCTCTCGCCGCTTTCCTGTTCTCGCTTACGACCGAGGAGCCGGGAGCCACGACAGGGAGCCGCAACACTTTACGCGAAGCGAGATCCGGGATGGATCTTCTCATCCGCGTGCCCGGCTTTCGACGGTTCATCATCGCCCGCGCCTTCCTCCTCTCAGTGGAGCTTTCCATCCCCTTCTACTCCCTGCGTGCCAGAGAAATCACCAGCGCCGGCCGGGGACTTGGTCTTTTCATCGTGGCCCTCGGCGTGGCCACCCTTATAGGTAGCCCTATCTGGGGACGCCTCTCCGACCGAAACTCGAACCGGCTGGTCATGGGGATCGGAGCCGCAGCGGGAGCCCTCGCGGCGGCCGCAGCGCTGTTCCTGGGACTGTTTGTCTCCGGGAACGTAAGCCCCTACTTCTACATCCCGATCTTCTTGCTCGTAGGCCTGGCCCAATCCGCGATCCGAGTCGGCCGAAAGAGCTACCTGGTCGACGCCGCCCCGACCGATGAACGGCCTCTATATAAGGCCGTCGCGAACACCACCGTCGGCCTGCTGACCCTCTCTTTCGCGGCCCTCGGACTGCTCGCCCAGGTCCTGGGATTGGACGCGGTGCTCATCGTGCTTCTGGCGCTGGGCCTGCTCGGCGTCGCAGCCTGCTGGTACATGCCGGAGGCGGACCGGATGACTGATTCAGCTAGTCAGCGCTTCAGCTAATCAGCGTTTCAGCGTCTTGCTCGTGGGAGCGAGTCGCGATCCTCGTCACGGTTTCGAGACGACGTTTGGCCGAACCGCTTTTGCTAACCGGCTGACTAGCTGAGCTACTCTATCTCTCTGCCGGTCTCTATCTTCACCCCGGCGAACTCTACCTCGACAGGCTCGGCGAAACGCTTGCCGTTCTCCTTGTCGTGACGGGGGAAGTCCGGGACCTCGATGCGCACCCGCATCGTGTACTCGCCGTCTCCGGGGACACGCCAGTTGCGACCATAGTGATACAGCCACGGATGCCAGAGAAACGATTGCCGATGGGTGCCGACCTCTTCACCCTCACCGTTGATGAGGGTTGCGTACACTTCCAGACCGGGTATAAATCGCCCGTCGGACCCGTCGCGCACCGAGACCTCGACGTGTACGTTCTCCTCCTCGGGGTTGTGCCACACGAGCTCTCCACCTTCTAGCTCGTACATACCCTCAGCCTCCTCGACAGCGTACCCTACCAGGTACTCTCCGGCGGGCTTCTCTCCTCCATCGTCAGCGACCTCTTTGGTCATGTGCTCCAGAGCCTTCTGAAGCGCGTCCCCCTGATCCTTCGCCAGGCGAAGTTCCTTCTCGGTCGCCTCACCGCTCGGCTTCATCGGGGGCTAATGCGCGTTTGTCTCCTGGGCCATGCTTTGTCCTTTCGCTTTTAGCTTCCCCGAGTGTTACAGAAGCATGTGAAAGCCCGGTAAACTCGTGTTAGCCCCGGGTAAAGAGCAGGTTAATATTTTGTGGCCCTCACCGTTGGAGTTCGGCCATCGCCTTCCAGGCGTCCTCAAGGCCGTTGCGACTATCCTGGATGACTTTCGAAAGGTCGTCGTCCCAGAGCGAGTCGGAGACTTCGTCGGAGAAGATCTCCAACGTGTAGGGGCCCTGGTAGCCGGTCTCGTGGATAGCCCGCAGCAAGGCCGCCGTCGGGATTTCGCCCTCTCCGACGACGTGACGGTCGGCGAAAGAGCGGGGCGTCTTCCAGTCGCTGACCTGCGCGACGAAGATACGATCTCCGCAACCCTTGATCTCCTCGACGACGTTCTCGTTCTGCCAGATGTTCCAGTTGTCCACGCAGACGCCGAAGTTTTCCCGGTCAACCGCTTCGACCACCCGCATCGCCTGCGCCAGCGTCCATATAGCCGACTCAACGTTCATCAGCACCGGGTTAAGCGGCTCCAGGGCTATCTTTACCCCGTGAGTTCCGGCGAAGTCCGCCAGCGCCCGGTACTTTCGTGCTGCCGTCTCTATCGCATCCCGGACATTTCCTTTCGGAGACGGGCCGGTGTTGCAGACAAACGGTACACTCCGCGCGAACGGGGCCGCCAGCTCGATGGCGTCCCGGAAGCGATCCATCCTCTCGTCCAGATTTTCGGGATGTGGCTGTGTCCGGCTCGGATACAACGTGCGGACGGCGGGCTGGACCGAGCTTATTTCGAGGCCCGCCTCCGGGATGAGTGAGAGTTGCTCGCCGGCCCGGTCCCGCCCTGCGTCGAGTTTGAACTCGCAGACCTCGACGGTGTCCACGCCGAGCCGGGCGTATTCCTCGATGTCTTGCTCGAAGCTCCAGGGCGTGGTCGTAAACTGGCTGACGCCGAATCGGAACGGCGCGGGCTTTGCCACAGGTTCCGTCATGACGTCCTACAGGCTTCCGGCGTGGCGCATCAGGCCGCCGTCTATGATGAAGGTGCTGCCGGTGACGTAGGCGGAGGCGTCGGAGGCGAGGTAGAGGGTCAGGTCCGCTATCTCCTCCGGTTTTCCCATCCTGTTCAGGGGGATCTCCGAGAGCAACTCCTCCATCTGCTCCGGATGCTCTTTGAGGTTCTCGTTTATCGGGGTCATCACGGCGCCCGGCGCGACGTTGTTCACCGTGATGCCGTGCGGGGCGAGTTCGACGGCTATCGTGCGCATCAGCATCCTGACGCCGCCCTTCGCCGCACAGTAGGTAGCGTTGGTCGGCATCGGCCGGTCCTCGTGTACCGAGGAGATGTTGATAATGCGCCCACCGTCGCCCTGCTCGACCATCTGCTTACCGGCTTCCTGGCAGCCGAGCCAGACTCCAGTGAGGTCGACGGAGATCACCTTCTGGAACAGCTCGAACGAGGTCTCAAGGAACGGAGCTTTCTCCTCCATACCAGCGTTATTGACCATGATATCCAGCCGTCCAAACTCCTCCACTGTCTTTTGGACCAGGTTCTTCACGCTCTCCGGCTTGGAGACGTCGGCCTGGACGGAGATGGCCTTGCCCCCGGCTTTCTCGATCTCCCCGACTACCTCCTCAGCCTCCTCCGGGTGGCTCCTGTAATCCACCGTCACCGAGGCGCCTTCCTTGCCGAAAGCGACCGCGATGGCCCGCCCGATCCCGAGCGAAGACCCGGTGACGATGGCGACCTTGTTCTCTAGCTGCATAGACTTTCCTCTCTACTCGCTATCCATCAGTACGTCCAGGCACAGGGCGGCCGACCAGGAGAAGAAGTCCGAGCCGTGGGCGCTGCCGTCAAAGGGATCGAAGTACTCATTGAAGCCCGCGTTTTTGCAAAGGTCCACGATGGTCTGTCGGAGCCTTTTGGCTTGTACATCGTACCCGTAATCCGCCAGCCCGCGCATCATGAACCAGTTTATATTCAGCCAGACCGGGCCGCGCCAGTACTGGACCGGCGAGAACCCGTAGCCGTGCACGTCGTAGCTCGGTAGAGGCGTCATGTTCTCGTCCGAGAGGCCGTAGTTCGGGGTCTCCATCTTCTCGACCATCCGCTTCGCGCGCTCCTCGTCCGGTATTCCGGCGAACAGGGGCGAGAAGTTCGGCGTGAAGTAGACCTGAAGCCGCCGGTCGGCGACGAGGTCGTAGTCCACGTAGATGCCGCGTTCCTCGTCCCAGAGCTTCTCATTGATGGCTTCGGCCGTGCGCCGGGCGTTCTCCTCGAAAGGT
>JBBPZT010000195.1:0-34135 GCA_038198625.1 Rubrobacterales bacterium | reverse complement strand
GTCTCTCCAAGCCCGAACGGCGCGAGCGTCAGGCGGAGATGGCGTTGGCCGCGTTGGAGGAGTTCACGAACTTGGGGATCAGGGCCGCTGTTTGACCGGAGGACCGGAGTCTACAGTTTCGCTGACGCTTCTGTCCTCAGGGCGGCGTCCAGGATGCTTTCGACCAGTTGTTCGAAGGAGATACCGGCTGCTTCGGCTGCGAGGGGGAGGGTGGAGGTCTCGGTGAAGCCGGGGATAGTTTTGACATCCAGGATCCAGGGTGTTTCGTCTTCGAGGATCATGTCCACCCGGGCGAAGCCGGAGCAGCCCAAGGCCCAGTAGGCTGTAAGGGCTGCCTCTTCGGCCAGGGCGGCGGTCTCCGGCGGTATTTCGGGAGGTATGGCGAAATCCGTTGCGCCTGGGGTGTACTTGGCCTCGAAGTTGTAGTCACCCTCGCGCGGCCGTATCTCCACTAGACCTAAAACGCGTGGGGTCTCCCCGGAAGACTGCAGGATGGGAGCGGCTATCTCTACACCCTCTACCCACCGCTCCAGCAGGATCTTCGCGTCGTACCCGAACGCCTCGTACACGGCGTCCAGTAACCCGTCCGGCCCCTCGACCCGCGTGAGCCCGAAGCCCGAACCCTCCCGCGCGGGTTTTACGACCAGCGGGTAGCCGCAATATTCCGCTGCCGGTTGCAGGGCAGCGGCTGCCCCCATCTCGTTCATAGCCCGCCGGAGGAAGGTTCTGAAGGGAGGTGTATCGACACCCGCCGCCTGTAGCGAGCGCTTGGCGTAGTCTTTATCCATGCACCGGATGCTGGAGAGCGGACCACTCCCGGTGTACGGTATCCCTAGAGTTTCTAGCAACGCCTGCACCGTGCCGTCCTCGCCGCCGGGCCCGTGCAGGCACACGAAAGCCGCCTCCGGCGCGAGCTCCTGGAGCTTCTCGGTCGTCGCTTCTTCGATGTCGAGGGCGGTTACTTCGTGGCCGAGGCGTTCGAGGGCGTGCTGCACCCGACGCCCGGTGATTATGGAGACGTCCCGTTCCATCGAGTGTCCGCCGCTCAGGACTGCGAGTCGCGCCACGCCGACTCCTATCTTTCCCCGGCGGCGGAGCCGTGGCTCGCGCTGCGCTCGGCGTCCCGTTCGGCGCTCTTCCGCGAGCCGCGTTCCATGTTGGTGCGGAGTTCCGCTCTCTCCCGGATGACCTCTGCAAGGATTTCTATGCCGCGCCGGATCTTGTCCGGCTCGACGAACGAGAAGTTGAGCCTCATGCAGTTCTTGCCGGCGCCGCCGGCGTAGAATCCCTCACCGGGCACGTAGGCCACGTTCTTCGCGATGGCTAGCGGCAGCATGGCGGTCGTGTCCAGGTACGAGGGGAGCGTCGCCCACACGAAGAGGCCACCCTCCGGGTGCGTCCAGTGGACCTCCTTCGGCATGAACTCCGCCAGGGCGTCGAGCATCGCGTCCCGGCGCTCGCGGTAGATGTCGTTCAGACGTTTCACGTAGGCCCGCCAGTCGGCGTTCTGGAAGTAGGATGAGAGGAGCACCTGCGAGAGGTTCGAGGAGCAGAGGTCAGCGCCTTGTTTGCCGACGTTGATCTTGTGCAGTATCCCCGGCTGGGCGTGTACCCACCCGAGCCTGACCCCAGGCGCGAAGATCTTCGAGAATGTCCCGAGATAAACGACTCGGTCAACGTCTCCCGTCTCCTCCAACTCAAGGGCCGCGAGGGTGGGTAGCGGTTCGCCTTCGAAGCGGAGCATCCCGTAAGGGTTGTCCTCCACGACGATCAGGTCGAACTCACGGGCGATTTGGAGTAGCTCCACTCTCCTCTCGGCGGCTAGCGTTACCCCGGCCGGGTTCTGGAAGTTCGGGACCGTGTAGACGAACTTTATGCTCTGTCCCTGTTTGCGGGCCCTATCGAGCGTCTCGCGGGCGGCGGATGGGATCATGCCGGCCCGGTCCATCGGTACGTGTGCGATACGTGGCCGGTAAGCCGCGAAGGCGTTCAAGGCTCCCGCGTACGTCGGACCCTCGCACAGTATCCCGTCGCCCTCGTTCAAGAACACGCGCGCGACTAGGTCCAGCCCCTGCTGGGCGCCGGTTGTCGTGAAGACGCTCTCCTGTCGGGCCGGGGTCCCTTCGGCAGCCATAACGTCCACTATGACGTCTTTGATCTCCTCCAGTCCCGCCGTCGGGCCGTACTGCAAGGCGCGCGCGGAGTCACCGGCGATGCTGCCCGCCAACTCCCGGAACGCTTCCTCGCCGAAGGCTTTAGTATCCGGGAAGCCGCCGGCGAGCGAGATGATGCCGGGCCGCGAGAGGGTGGACATCAGGTCTCGCGTGGCGGCGGTCTTCATTCCCTTGACCCGATCCGCGTAGAGGAAGTCGAACCGGTCGAGGTCTACGAGCGGCAACGCCGGCTCCTATTCCAATCCTCTGACGGAGTAAATTCCCATCTGTACACGAGATTAACCCTACCATAAGGGTTGCATCAATTGTAGACTCGGTGGCGTGAAGCCGATCTTCGTGACCTCAAACGAAAATAAGGCACGTGAAGCTGCTCGGATACTCGGCGTGGAGTTGGACCATGCCGGACCCGAGATCCCCGAGATTCAGTCTCTCGACATCGCCGAAGTCGCCGCTGCCAAAGCCCTCTCCGCCCGCGACGCCCTGAGAGAGCCACCCCGGTTGGTAGTCGTGGAGGACTCGGGGCTCGTGGTCGAAACGTGGGGCGGACTTCCCGGAGCGTTTACGAAGTGGTTCCTCGCGGGTGTCGGGGTGGACGGCCTGCTCCGGATGCTCCACGGATGGGAAGACCGGACCGCCAGGGCGGTCTGCGTGGTCGCGATAGCGGACACGGATGGTCAAGTGCGCACCTTTACGGGCGAGGTCAGGGGTTCGATAGCGAGAAAGGCACGAGGATCAAACGGCTTCGGGTGGGACCCGATCTTCATCCCAGAAGGCCAGAAACTCACCTACGCCGAAATGGGCGACGCCAAGCACGAAGACTCCCACCGCGCGCGTGCTTTCCGGGCGGCGGGGCAATGGCTGGTAGGTTCGGCGGGTTCGTCATAAAATTCGTCTATGCCAGATATAGGGGACGCGCTTGCAAAGAAAGAGTTCTGGTATTCTGTGACCTGGGTAGTTCTTGTAGGTAGTTGGAGAGAAGGGGAAACTCATGACGGCTGAGAACGAGCGGAGCGAGGGTGGGGTAGCCACCAGCTCGGAGCGCCTGATAGACCTGTATCGCAAGATGGTGCTCGTACGCACCTTCGAGGAGGCGTGCCAGAAAGGTTTCCGGCAGGGTAAGATCGGCGGCTACCTGCACGTCTACATTGGTGAGGAGGCGGTCGCAGTCGGCTTCCTAGACTCTTACCAGGAAGGTGATCGGGTCATTACCGCATACCGCGACCATCCCCACGCCCTACTACTCGGCGCGGACCCGAAAGAGGTGATGGCAGAGCTTTACGGCAAGGGGACCGGGCTCGTCAAGGGCAAGGGCGGTTCGATGCATCTCTTCGACGTGGAGCGGGGCTTGATGGGAGGATACGGTATCGTCGGCGGCCACATCCCTCTCGGAGTCGGCATGGCATATTCGATGCGCTACCAGGAGACGGACCATATCTGCCAGCTCTTTTTGGGCGACGGCTCGATGAGCCAGGGAGCATTCCACGAGGCCGCCAACCTGGCCGGGCTGTGGGGCAAGGACGGTATGTGCCCGGTCGTCTTTATCGTGGAGAACAACCAGTACGGGATGGGCACTTCGGTGGAGCGGACGACGGCCATGACGGACCTGGCCGCAAAGTTCAACTCTTACGGCATAGAGAACGAGAAGGTCGACGGGATGGACCTCGAAGCGGTCCTGGAGTGCGCCGAGCGGGTGACGGAGCAGGTCCGGGAGAGCGGGACGCCGTATGCGATCGAAGCACTGACCTACAGGACGGCTCCCCACGGCGCGGCCGACTTTATGGAGAAGTACCGCGACAAGGAAGAGGTCAACGAGTGGCGCGAGCGGGACCCGATCGGGCTCCTGGAGCAGAAACTACTCGACTCCGACGCGCTGGATGAGGATAAGCTAAAAGAGATCAAAGACGAGTACAAGGAGCAGATAGACGAAGCCGTGAAGTTCGCCGACGAGAGCGACCAGCCGCCCGAAGAGGAACTTTACACGGACGTCTACTCCGGCGAAGACGAGTACATGGGGGAGAGCTAGATGGCGGCGGAGGAGAAGACCTACCGGGAGGCCCTGCGGGAGGCCATGGTCGAGGAGATGGACCGGGACGAGTCGGTCGTTCTGATGGGCGAGGACATCGGCGTCTACGGCGGGACCCACCTCATAACCGACGGCCTCTATGACGAGTACGGCCCGAAGAGGATCATGGACACCCCGATCTCCGAAGGCGGCTTTACCGGGGCGGCAATCGGGATGGCGATGACGGGGATGAAGCCCGTCGTCGAGATGATGACCTGGAACTTCTCGTTCCTGGCGGCCGATCAGATCATCCAGAACGCCGCCAAAGTACGCTACTTCTCCGGTGGACAGGTAGAGGTGCCGCTAGTCATCCGCGGCCCCAACGGCGGCGGTGTACAGCTCTCCGCCCAGCACACCCACTCTCTGGAGTCCTTCTACGGCCACTTTCCGGGTTTGAAGGTCGTTGCCCCCGTCACGCCGAACGACGTGAAGGGCATGATGCTGACCGCCATCCGGGACCCGAACCCGGTCATCTTCCTCGAAGCCGGCGCCCTCTATGGCACGAAAGGCGAGGTCGAAGAAGGAGACAATGCGGTTCCTTTCGGGAAGGCGCGGATAGCCCGCGAAGGTAGTGACGTTACGCTCATCGCCTACGGCCGGCAGGTCAACCTGTGCCTGCGCGTCGCCGACGCTCTGGCCGAGGAAGACGTGGAAGCCGAGGTCATAGACCTGCGTAGCTTGAGGCCGTTCGACGAGGATACAATCGTGGAGTCGGTTGAGAAGACGCATCGGGCGGTCGCCGTTCAGGAGCAGTGGCGGTGGTTCGGGGTGGCGAGCGAGGTTGCGGCCATTATCCAGGATAGAGCTTTCGACTACCTGGATGCGCCGGTCCAGCGGGTGAGTGGGGCGGAGGTGCCGGCGCCGTATGCCCGGAACCTGGAGGTAGCGGCCTTCCCGAGCGAGAAGCAGGTAGCGAACGCGGCCCGTCGGGTGATGTATATGGAGGAGAAGTAAGATGCCCGAAGTGATCATGCCCAAGATGGGCGACGCGATGGAGGAGGGTACCCTCCTCAAGTGGCTCAAGAGCGAAGGCGACGATGTCTCCGAGGGAGACGCCATCGCGGAGATCGAGACCGACAAGGTCACGATGGAACTCGAAGCCGAAGACTCCGGCACTCTGGCCGAGCTGTACGCCAGCGAAGGCCAGGATATCCCGGTCGGCGAAGCGATAGCCTTCGTCCAGGGCGAAGGCGAAGATGTCCCCGAACGTAGCGGCAGCGGAGGCGAGGAGGCCGAGTCAGAAGAGGCCGAGGGGTCAGAAAAGGACGGCGGCGGAACTCAGGCTACCGCTACCGAGACCGAGGAGGAAGAGGATACCGGAGAAGAAGAGCAGCCGTCCGAAGATGGAGGTGGGCAACCCCAGGCGAACGGTAACTTTCGTGCGTCTCCTATAGTCCGGCGGCTCGCGTCCGAGAACGACCTGGACCTATCGAAGGTAGAAGGCTCGGGGCCGGCGGGACGTATCGTCGAGCGCGACGTCCGGGCGGCTATGGAGAACGGCAGCGCCCAGAGAGACGGGGACGAGGGCTCCGGGGATGCAGGAGGAGAAGCGCAGGCCCAGCCGGAGGCGCAGGAGGAGCAGGCTTCGCAGCAGGGTTTCCAGCCGGCGAGGCTTCCGGAGCCGACCGGGGCGCCGGGGACGGAGCTCATGGAGCCGACCCGGATGCAGCGGGTCATCGGCGAGCGGATGACGGAGGCCAAGCAGCACATCCCTCACTTCTACGCCACGGTCGAGGTGAAGATGGACGCGGCGCTGGCGCTGCGCAAGCAGCTCAACGGGCAGCTCGAAGAGGAAGGGGTCAAGCTCTCCGTCAACGACTTCGTGATGAAAGCCTGCGCGGTCGCCCTCAGGAACTACCCGAACCTGAACGCGCTGTACACCAGCAAGGGCATCGAGCTGCACGAGACGGTGAACATGGCGATGGCCGTGGCGCTCGACGCCGGCCTTATAACACCGGTCATCCGGGACACCGGCAGCAAGGGCCTCGCCGCCATCTCCCGCGAGTCTAAGGACCTTGCAAAGAGGGCGCGCGACGGAGAGCTAAAGCCCGAGGAGTATCAGGGCGGTACGATCACGGTATCGAACATGGGTATGTTCGGCATCGAGAGCTTTACCGCCATCGTCAACCCGCCCCAGGCCGCTATAATCGCGGTCAGCAGCATCGTCAAACGCCCGAGCTACGACGAGAGCGGCGAGGTAGTACCGGCGAGCATGATGAAGCTCACCCTATCTGCCGACCACCGAATCGCAAACGGCCGCGACGGGGCGCTCTACATGGCCGAGGTCCAGCGCGTGCTGGAGAACCCCGTAATGTTGATGGTGTAGATTCTGCCTGAAGATTTTTGGGCCGGTATGATCCGATACCGGCCTTTTGATACTGCCCCAATAGATAATCCGAACTGTGCAGGCTAAGTAAGGTACTGCTAATAGGCTCCCTGGTCGTCACAAATCATGCTCCCGCTGGTATGCTCGCGTCAGATGCTGTGCGGAAGTACGGAGGCAGGCTGGAGCA
The DNA here is from genome assembly GCA_038198625.1 of Rubrobacterales bacterium. Lineage (GTDB taxonomy): Bacteria > Actinomycetota > Rubrobacteria > Rubrobacterales > Rubrobacteraceae > JBBPZK01. The sequence continues at coordinate 27,386 of JBBPZT010000195.1, read as the reverse complement.
AGGTGTTCGCCAGGAGCCTACCGGGCCGATCTACCTCTGCTTGAGAGCTGTCAGAACCTCTGCGGCGGAGGAGTACTCGCCTGCCGGGAGCCTCTTGTCGAGCTGGCTTACCACCAAGCCCGGCACCTTGTTCTCCCTCAATTTGCTGATGAGCTGCCCCTTGTTTAGCGGAAACTCCACACCCGCAAGGTATCGGTCCAGACGCCTCGATACGCCACCGGGCAAGAATCCACGGATGAAATCCATTGATGCACCTCCTCTCCGGATAGCTTGTAAGTTCTTATTCTATATCTTCTACGCGTCTACCCGGCGCAAGGTTATTATCATCGTTGGTGGGTCGTTTCTGGTCGCGGTGCCATAGCGGGCCGCCTGGTACTGCAAAAAGCTGCGCGAGGATACCGGCTGCGTTAAGCTAGGTGTCCATTCGTTTTTCGGGTGGGCGGTTAGGTACAGGTTCTCGGGAAAGGAGGATCTCGTGGCGATAGAGCCGGCGTTGATCCGCAATGTATGCATGATCGGCCACCGGGGCAGCGGCAAGACCACCATCGGGGAGATGATGGTCGGGCTCGCATCCGGCAGGAGTGGTCCCGTCGCACATGCCCTGGATTACACTGAAGAAGAGGTAGAGCGTGGCATGACGCTCGGGATGAGTATCGCTGCCCTGGAGTGGAAGGGGCGACAGGTCAATGTGCTCGATACTCCCGGTGACGGCGGCTTCGTCGGGGATGCGTTTGTCGCCCAGAGGGTGGCCGACTGCGCGGTGCTGGTCGTTCACGCCCAGGACCCTATACAGGTAGTCACCGAACGCGTGTGGCGGCGCGGGGAGAGGGAGGGCATTCCGCACGTAATCGTCGTCAACCACCTCGACCGCGAGCGGACGAACTTCGGGGCCGTGATCGATAAGCTCCGGGAGAGGTTCGGGCAATCGGTCGTGCCACTGAACCTGCCCATCGGGGACGAGGACGACCTGAAGGGTGTCTACGGGTTGCTTAGCGGTATCGCTTTCGTGGATGGAGAGCAGATCGCTGAGATCCCCGCCGGGATGGAAGACGGGGTGGACGCGGCGAAGGTGCAGCTTTTCGAGGCGATCGCCGAGAGCGACGACACCTTGCTTGAGAAATACCTGGAGGGCGAAGAGTTCTCGACCGAGGAGGCGTTTGAGGGAATAAGGAAAGGTATAACCGATGGTCTTATCATCCCGGTCTTGGCGGCGAGCGCCGAGCGTGGGATCGGGGTGGACCGGCTGCTCGACGTGATCGCCGGTAGCGCACCCAGCCCGGCGGATCACTCTCGCTGGATCTCCGAGGGTGGCGAGGAAGTCGCCTGCGACCCGGACGGTCCTTTCGCGGCCTACGTCTTCAAAACGTACATAGATCCCTACGCCGGCCGGTTGAGCGTGATTCGGGTCGTGAGCGGCCGATGCAGGTCGGACGAGGCGCTGATCAACCCGCGCACCGGTTCCAACGAGCGCCTCGGGGGGCTCTCGCACCTGATCGGCAAGGAGCGTATTTCCGTGGATGAGGCGGTCGCCGGTGACGTTGTCGCCGTCGCCAAGCTCAAGGACACAGCCACCCTCGACACGTTGAGCAAGCCGGATCACCCGATAGTGTTCGAGCCGGTAGAGTTGCCTGAGCCTACGGCCGCCTTCTCGGTGGGCGCCAAGACGCGGGGCGAAGAGGAGAAGGTCTTCGACGCCATACGCCGCATTACCGACGAGGACCCCTCGCTGAAACTAGAGCGGCTGGAGGAGACGGGAGAGGACATCTTGGCGGGGCTGGCCCAGATGCAGGTGGAGCTGGCATTGGAGCGCATCAGCAGGCGTTATGGAGTCGAGGTCGAGACGAGAGCCCCGAAGGTACCGTTCAAGGAGACGATCTCCGGTACGGCCCAGGCCCGTGGCCGCTACAAGAAGCAGACCGGCGGGCGCGGGCAGTTTGGAGACGCGAAGATCGAGGTCTCACCCCAGCCGCGCGGCGCCGGGTTCGAGTTCGATGATGCCGTCGTCGGTGGCGCCATTCCTCGTCAGTTCATCCCGGCCGTCGAGAAGGGCATCCTGGAAGCGATGCGGGAGGGAACCATCGCCGGTTACCCGGTGGTGGACGTGAAGGCAAGGCTCTACGACGGCGCTTTCCACTCCGTGGATTCCTCGGAGATGGCGTTCAAGGTCGCCGGGTCGATGGCGTTCAAGAGCGCCGTTGAGAATGCCCATCCGATCCTGCTGGAGCCGTTTGTAAAGGTCGAGGTCCTTATACCCTCTGAACTGGTGGGGGAGGTTATGGGAGACCTCTCCGGCCGCCGCGGACGTCCTATGGGTATCGAGCAGCGGGGCGAGCGGCAGGTCGTCCAGGCAGAGGTGCCGCAGGCCGAGATGCTCACCTACGCCCGCGACCTCCGCTCCATAACCGGTGGCCGCTCCAACTTCCACGTCGAGTTCAGCCACTACGAAGAGGTCCCGCCCAACCTGACCGAACGCGTACTCGCCGTCAACGAGAGGGAGGAGGAGAAGGAAAGGGTAGGCTAGAAGCCGTTTATGGCCCTGGCGGCCAAAACGGCGATGGTAACTAGTGAGAGTGAGGCCTGGATCATGGTCAGGACTTTCGCCTTCCGGCTGAGCACCGCTGTGTCGGTGGGGCTGAAAGCGGTCGATTGGTTGAAGGCCAAAAACAGGTAGTCCACGAAGCCCGGCGACCAGCCTGACCCCGACTTCTCGCGGGTCATCTGTGGGAAGAGGAAGTCTTCGCTCTCGTGAGAGTCTTTGCGCCTCTTGAGCGGCCCACCGCCGTCTATCTCCCAGTACCATACGGCGAAGGTCACCACGTTGGTCACCCAGATCAGGGCAGCGTCGCGCAGTAGTTCCGGCGCGGGTATCGCCCACGTTGCGGAAGCAACGATACCAGGAGTATCGCGCTGGCGGCCACGGCCACGGTGACCATGCCCACGAGGAAGAGGGCGAGGACCCGGGTGAGACGATGGTAGCCGGAGAGACGCGTGGGTATGAGAAGCAAGAGCAGCGCCACGACAACCACGAGCAGCAGCCTGCTCGGCCCTAGCGTAAGGCGATCCGAGACGACGGCGTAGATGCTCCCGACCACCAGCAGGGCGAGCGCCGCCGGCCAGCGGGGAACCCCGGTCCGGGGCTCACCGTAAGGTTCGTACTGGTCGTCCTCGGGTGATCGCCGCGCGCTCACCGTCTTATCCGGCAGCCGGGTTCAAGGGGCTGAAAACCTGTTCCGCAGCCTAGGCGGATGCGATGGCCCGAGACCTCTCGACCGGGGAGAGGTCGGGCGCGGACCCCGGTCTGACCCCGTTATGCTCGTGCGCCCTCGAACCTGGGCACGCTCACCCCGACCAGGGCGTCGCGCGTTACGAGGCGCGACAGATCTTCTTCGCCCATGCCCTCGGTGTCGGGAGGGCGCATCGGGAGGACCATGTACCGGATGTCGGCCGAGCTGTCGTGAACGGCGACCTCGATGTCCTCCGGCAACTCTAGGCCGAACTCGCGCATGACCGCCCGTGGTTCGCTCACCGCCCGCGAGCGGTAGTTGAAGCTCTTGTACCAGTCCGGCGGACGGCCGAGGATGGCGCGCGGGTAGCAGGAGCACAGGGTGCAGACGATCAGGTTGTGAACCTCCGGCGTGTTCTCGACCACGACGAACTGCACGGGACCGGAGGCGTCCAACCCCATCTCGGACGCTGCGGCCTTCGTGTCGGAGAGGAGGAGGCGCTTGAACTCTTCGTCTACCCAGGCGCGGGCGACGAGTCGCGCCCCGTTCTCCGGAGAGCGGGACTCCACGTAAGAGATCTGGCCGCGCACGTCATCCCGGGTAAGAACGCCTTTCTCTACCAGTAGCGCTTCTATCGCCCTGGTACGCCGCGCATACCAGCCGGACTCCCCACCAGGCCCGGCAGCCTCGTGCGGGTGTTCGTGTGAGTGGCCGCGGTCTTCGCTCATTCGCCCTCCTCCGGCTCCAGCCAGTGCCCGTAGATGTCTACGTAGAGCGTGTCGCTCTCCGTTCCGGCGTAACCTTGCCAGAGGTCTGTCTGCCGGAACCCGACCTTGTAGAGCGGCTTCTCCGGCAGCCCGGAACCTCCGTAGGCGAGTGACTCGGGGTTTCCAAACTCACCCAGCACCGAGTCTACCCGTCCCAGTTTTCCTCTCACGTAGTCCGGCGTGCGGACATGCCCCTGCTTCTCCTCCTCGCGCACCCGGACCCTGTCCCCCGTAGTGAACCTCTCGCTGGTCAATTGTCGCCCCAGCGTTCGTCCAATTCGGCCGCTTTCTGGTCTATTTCATCGGGGGTCAGGATGCCTTTCTCGACGAGGAGTTTCTCGTTGGCGAAGGCCCAGCGTTCGTAGTAGGAGAGTTCGGTGTAGCGGTCTCCGAGGCTCTCAATGGCGCGGCGGTGCTGGTCGCTCGTCCAGAAACCTTTCTCGCCCAGGACACCGTTTATGGCGTCCGCGAGTCGTTCCCAGTCTTCGAGTTCGTGCAGGCTCTGGTCTATGGGGCCGCCGGGCGAGCCTCCGAGGTCGTGGACCCGATGCTCTGACACCTCGACCCTACCTCCCTATCTTACCCGCAGGGCTTCCGTTATCGGCGGGCGCTCCACGAGCTCTTCGACGTACTCTTTTAGTTCTAGACCGTCAGGGGTCGCGACGGCGTGCAGGTAATCCGAGAACTGGAAGAGTTGATCGGGCAGGCTCTGGTCTCTGGGCTGCCTGAGGCGTCCGTCCTCTCTGAGACGCCGGGCGACCGCCCGGAGTACGGCGTAGGACATGCGCGAAAGGTCTCGCAGGTGCTGGTGGCGGTTCTGGCGGGTACCGAGATCCACCTGGGACATCGCGCCGAGCCCCACCTGCTTCAGTACGTCTATCATGATCCCCGTCTCGACCGCATAACCGGTCAGGAATGGGATGGAAGAGAACAACTCCTTATCCGCGACGAACTCACCGGCGAGCGGCTGGACGAAACCCGTCAGCTCGGGGTAGAAAAGGTTGAAGAGCGGCTTGGTGGAGAGCTCCGTTACACGTCCTCCGCCGTCCTGCTCCACGTTCTCGTTGCTCTTGAACGGCCTGCGGTAGGCAGCCTTGACGTAGCGCACCTGCGGGACGCTAAGGATGGGACCAAGGATGCCGTAGACGAACTGGGGCTCGAAGTCGCGGGTGTCGGAGTCGGCGTACATGACGAGGTCTCCCCGCGCCACGGAGAGTGAACGCCACATGGCGTCCCCCTTGCCGTGGGCCTGACCGTAGCCGGACATCAACTCGTTCTCCGAGTAGACCTCCGCACCGTGACGGGCGGCAACCTCCGCGGTGCCGTCCTTGGAGTCGGCGTCTACCACCAGGATCTGGTCGACCAGAGGCGAGCCAGCCGGCGTCAGGTCGTTGACGGCGTGGACCTCGTCTATGATCCCCCCGATCGTATCGGCGACGTTTCGACCCGGTAACACCAGCGTGATCGTCCGGCCCTGCTCCTCCTTGCGCCTGACCAACTCCGTGATGTCCGCGAACTGACCGTAGTCATACGAACGATGTTTAAACCATTCTGCAGCGTCTACAGCACCTATATGTCTCTGGTCAACTCTCATAACTGTAAGCTAACCTAGAGATGCGTGTTTGTCCACCCTCATTCGTCTAATTTGTTCCTGAAACACCAAGCGCTCACGGGCGGTTACCCGGCCCGGTGGTAGAATCGGAGTCCTTTTTAGAGAACACGTCAATAACAGCTAAAGGTTAGAAGCTAACAAGATGCGAATAGTGCTTACAAACGATGATGGGATAACCGCTCCGGGTCTTTTGGCGGCCCGTCAGGCGCTGGAGGAGATCGGGGAAGTCCTGACCGTTGCGCCGGACCAGAACCGCTCCGGGGTCGCCCGCAGCATCTCCTTTGGGCGTCCCATCCGGGTCGAACAGCGGGAGATGGCCGACGGCGGTATCGGATACGCCTGTACGGGCACTCCGGTTGATTGCGTGCGGCTCGTCGCGCTCGGGCTGATGGACTTCGAGCCGGACGTGGTCGTCTCCGGGATCAACCACGGCGAGAACCTGGGGGACGACATAACCTACTCCGGGACAGTGGCGGCCGCTTTTGAGGGAATCGTGATCGGGGTTCCCGGTATCGCGGTCTCTTTGAGCATCGACCGTCCCTGGCACGGGGGCATGGAAGAGGACCTGCGCCTCGGCCGGGAGCTCCACTTCGGTCCTGTCGCGCGCTTCGCGGCTCGTCTGGCGAAGGTCTCCATTAGTGGCTTGCCGCCGGGACGTATCCTGAGCGTAAACGCGCCCAACTTGCCCGAGGAGGAGTTGAAGGGGGCTCGGATCACCAAGCTCGGACGCCGGTTTTATAAAGATGAGTTGGTCGAGGTCAAAGACGAAGAGGGAGGCATAAGCTACGACATCTACAACAACCCGCCCGGTCACCACCGGGAGGAAGGCACGGATTTTGCCGCCATCGAGAACCAGGAGATCAGCGTGACGCCCGTTCATCTGGATCTGACCGACGAGGCGGGTATAAAAGAACTCTGGAACTGGGACCTCGGTAGCCTGCTTTCGAAAAACGGCCTCGGTTAGCATATGCTCCAGGCCGCGCTTTTCGATTTCGACGGGACACTGGTCGACACGACGGACCTGATCTACCAGGGTCTCCGTTACGCCGTCCGGAAGGTACTGGACGAGGAACCCGAACGTGATGTCCTTATGGCGGGCGTCGGCCAGCCGCTCCCGCAGCAGATGGCCATGCTCACCGGTGGTCGCTCCGGACACGAGCGTCTCGACGACGAGCTACTAGAAACCTACTTCGGTTACCAGAAAGAGCATCACGAAGAACTGATCCGTCAGTTTCCAGGCGTTGAAGGATCTCTTACCCGGCTCCGCGACGCCGGCGTAATGTTGGCCGTAGTCACTTCCAAGCGCCGCCCCTCCGTGGACATGGCCCTTGACACCTTCCCCGGCCTCGGAGAAGTGGTGAACAAGTTCGTCACAATGGAGGACACGACCGAGCACAAGCCTCACCCGGCCCCTCTCCTCAAGGGCCTGGAGCTGCTCGGCAACGTCCCGAAAGAAGAAGCAGCATACATCGGAGATTCACCCCACGACGTAGCCGCCGCCCGGGCCGCCGGCCTCAGCTGCGTCGCCGTAAGCTGGGGCGCTTTCTCCGAAAAGTCCCTGCGCGACGCGGAGCCGGACTACCTGGTCCCAGACCTTGACTCCGCCGTGGACGTACTTTTGAAGATGGCTGGTCCTGACTCGTAGAGGTTACGCCTTCCGGCTATCTTCCTGGCAAACTATCCCTATAATTTTCTGACGGCCTCCGTCAGCGCTTCCAGTTCTTCCTCCGTGTTGAACAGGTGTACGCTGACCCGGATGTACGGTTGTGGGTCCGGTATAAAGCGCACCACGAACTTCTGCTCCAGCAGGCGTCCGACGGCGTCTTTGGGGACGACCCCCTCGGCCTCGAAGCTAACGAGGCCCGACCGCGCCGGGCGGGGAGAGCGCAAGGTGAGACGTGGAACCTCCGAGAGAAGGTCCATGAGGTAGTCGGCGAGGCGCCGTATCTCCTCCGGCCCCGCGGCGCCCCGCTCATGGGCCGCCCCGGCCGCCGCCGCGAACCCTCCCGCGAGAGCCGCGCTCATCGTCGAAGCCTCGAAACGCCGGGCCCCATTATCTAGCTCGTAGTTGCCTTTTGAGTCGAAGGTCGCCCCCTCGGCGAGGGCGGCGTAGCCCACGTTGGTGCTGTAAGAGTTACACCCGGGCCGGACGTAGAAAGCACCCATGCCTTCGGGTCCCATGAGCCACTTGTGGCCGGTGAAAGCGTACATGTCGGCGCCGGTGGCGGGCGCGTCAACCTCTATGTTCCCGACCGACTGGGCGCCGTCCACGAGGGTGAGGACTCCGCGCTCGCGAGCCACGGCGCAGATCTTCGCCAGCGGCAACACCTCGCCCGTGGTCCAGTCCACGTGAGAGAGTGAGACGAGCCGCGTTTCAGGGGTCAGGGCTCCGGCGACTTTCTCAGCTGTTATAGGGGGGTCGATTAGGTTTACCTTGACGCCGTGGCGGTCTCGCAGAGCGTGCAGCGGCACCAGGCATCCGGGATGCTCGGTCGTGGTCGAGAGGACCTCGTCGCCCGGTTGCCAGTTAATAGAAGCGGTCCCCAGGTTCATGCCGTGCGTGGTGTTCTGGGTAAGCGCCACATCCTTGGGGTCCGCGTGGATCAAACGCGACACGGCCTCGCGGGCGCGGGCGTTGGCATCGCGCTGTCGGGCGTAGAGACCGACTCCTTCCAGGTAGGCCGGGCCGGAGCAGAGATCGTCCGTTTCCCGCATGGCCTGGACGACGAAGTACGGTGGCGGTCCGCTGCCGCCGGCGTTCAAGTAAGCGTAGTCGTTGTCTGCGAGGGCAGAAAACATCTCTCGGGTGAGGCTAGTCGCTTTGATCCTGGTCTCCTCTCTGGAGGGCTCTCGTGTGTGCTATATAATATCTCGCTCATGCATGACGATATACCCACGAAGTTTGGACGGCGACGTCGTCGTCACAGACAGAGAAGTACGCTCTGGGGTTGGATCAGAAACCTCTTTATACTCGCCTGTGCGGCGGGTATCCTCGTCGTGGCGGGGATGGTGGTTAGCTTCGGCTACACATATACCAAGCTCGCCAACAGCATGCCGAGTCTCGACAACTACAAGTCCGTCCAGCTCGCGCAGACCTCGACCATCTACGACGCGAACGGCAATATCGTGGATGAACTCTACGGCGTACAGAACCGTTACGTCGTGCCCCTGAGCAAGATGAACCAGACTCTTCCCAAGGCAGCTGTGGCTATAGAGGACCATCGCTTCTACCAGCACGGGGGGCTGGACTTCGAGGCCATAGCCCGCGCCGCCCAGAGAAACTTCGAGACCATGTCCATCCAGGAGGGCGGCTCGACGCTCACCCAGCAGCTCGTCAAGAACACTTATATCCCGAAGAACGAGCGTTACATCCCGAGCTTCCAACGCAAGGTAACGGAGGCCTCTCTCGCCTGGCAGTACGACAAAGAGCACTCCAAGAAAGAGATCCTCGAACAGTACTTGAACACGGTCTACTTTGGGCAGAACGCCTACGGTGCCCAGGCGGCCGCGCGCACTTACTTCAACAAGAATGCCAAGAACCTCACGCTCCCCGAATCGGCGATGCTCGCCGGGATCATAAACCTCCCCGGTGTATACGACCCGTTCACGGACTCGAAGAGCGTTGAGGAGCGACGTAACGTCGTGCTCGATAAGATGCTCCAGTACCACGCGATCTCAAAGAAAGAACATGACAAGGCGGTAAAAGCGCCACTCGGCCTCAACCGGGGACGTGTCAAGTACGAGAACGGCAACGAGTATTTCTTGAACGCCGTCCGCAAAGAGTTGGCCGACAAGTTCGGCGACAAGGCGATCTACGGTGGCGGCCTGAAGGTCTATACGACCCTCAACCCGACGCTCCAGAAAATGGCAAACAACTCTGTAAGCCAGATCGTAAACCCTTCGGCGGGGGATCCCTCCGCCGCTCTGGTCTCGGTGGACCCGTCTACCGGGGCGGTTAGGGCCATGGTCGGCGGGTCGGACTACAACAAGATCAAGTTCAACCTCGCCACGCAGGCTTACCGGCAACCCGGCAGCTCGTTTAAGGCGTTCGTACTGGCCGAGGCGATCAAGAAAGGGATCTCACCTCAGACACTCTACGACTCGAAGAATCTCTTTATACCCCTGCCCAAAGGCTCAGAGGAACCCTACTATTCGGTCAAGAACTACGGGGACGCGCAACGCGGCCCCATAACCATCAAAGACGCTATAGAGCAGTCAGACAACACGGTATTCGTGCAATTAGCCCTCGACCTCGGCCTCAAGAACGTGGTGGACATGGCCCACAAGCTTGGCATCACAAGCCCTTTGGAGACGGGGCCAGCTACTGCTATAGGGGGGCTCGGGCACGGCGTCACGCCGTTCGAGATGGCTTCCGCCTACTCGACCTTCGCCAACCAGGGAAAGCATATGGACCCGTATTTGGTTCAGAAAGTAACCCAGGAGAAAAACGGCAAGGAAGTAACCGTCTACGAGCACAAATCGCAAGGTGATCAGGCACTCACGAAAGATCAAGCGGCAGAGATGAACCAACTCCTGGAGGGTGTGGTGAACCGAGGTACGCCCACCTACTTCCACAACCTGAACGCCGAGATAGGACGCCCGTCCGCCGGTAAGACGGGGACCACCGAGATGTTCCGCGACGCCTGGTATGTGGGGTACATCCCGCAGCTAACGACGAGCGTCTGGGTCGGATACCCGAAGCCCACGCCTATGATCAACATAGACGGTCTCCAACAGGTGAACGGTGAGAACTTCCCACTTGATATCTGGTCCGCATACATGCAGCAGGCCGTGCAGGAATTTCCGACGGTGAAACAGTTCGACATCCCGAGTCCGAGCCTCGATTTGAAGATAAAGACGGACGGTCGCGCTTACGTGAAGCCGACCATAAAACCACGCGTCAAGCCTACGAAGAAGCCCAAAAAGAAGAGCACCGTAATCGGAGGGTTCACCTTCCCCGGCTCTTCTGGTGGAACAACCTCTCCTGGTACTACTGTCCCAAATACTCCGCGGGGTACGGCTCCCGGAACGACCACGCCGGGAGGTATTACAATCCCTGGCGTCGTACCAGGTGCTCCTCCCAGCGGGAGCTTCGGAGGAACGCCCGTGCAGCCGGGCGTGCGACAACCACAGTCCCGTCCAGGAGGTGCGCTGGCTCCGCAACAGCCTCAGCAGCAGTTCGCGCCGAACCCAGGTCCAAGCCTCACACCGCAGCCAGGGTCACAGCCTCCCTCGCAAGGTGCGCCGTAGACGATAGTTCTTCTCTTTAGAGGCTTCGCAAGGACGTGCTGGAGGGTAGAAGGTATTCCCGGACTCTAACCGTTGAGGATGCTTAGTATCTTAGCGTGCAGGACATTATTCGCGGCCAGAAGGCCGTCGGAGTCGAGGTCCCACGGTTCGCCGGAGAGGTCGGTGGCCCGTCCCCCGGCTTCGGAGACCAGGAGCGCTATCGGCGCGTAGTCCCAGGCGGTGTTGCGGGTGCCGATGGAGGCGTCCAGGTAGCCTGATGCGACCCACGCGCCGCGGATGCCGGCGCTGCCCAGCGAGCGGAGTTGCCAGGAGTCGAAGAGCACCTTCTGGACGGCTTCTCCGTACTTACCCGTGTTGTTGAATATGGAGAGGTCCGCGCCGACAAAGGCGTCTTCGACCTTCTCTACTTCAGTGACGTGTACGCGGGTCGATTCCCCGGCGGAGTCCCGATAGGCGCCGCCCCCGAGGTAGGCATGATACAGGTCGCCGAGACGAGGTACGGGAACGGCGGCGTGCGTCACCACGCCGTCTTCCATGACAGAGATACAGGCGCAGAAGAGCGGGTTGGCCCGTGAGAAGTTGGCCGTGCCGTCTACTGGGTCCAGTAGCCAGGAACGCCCGGTCTCGGAGACCTCGCCTCCCTGCTCCTCCGAGAGGATGGCGTTGTCCGGGTAACGTTCCCGGATGGCGGAGACGAGTAGCTCCTCGCACAGCAGGTCCACTTCGGTTACGAGGTCCTTCGGGGCCTTCTCACGGATCTCCCCCGGATTCTCGTAGCGCGAGAGTTGTAGCTCGCCGACTTGGCGCGCCAGTTCGCAGACGAACTCGTGAACCTGTTCCCGACTCTCGCCGGAGCTCCCGGCGGTCCCGTCAGGCGTGCTACCTGAGGTACTCACGCAGGTTCTGGGTGCGTCGCTGCTCGCGGAGTAGGTTGAGGGTCTTCATCTGGATCTGACGTACCCGCTCGCGGGTGATGTCGAACTCGCGGCCGACCTCTTCGAGGGTGCGGGGCCTGTCGTCCTTCATACCGAAGCGCAGCTCGATGATCTGGCGCTCCCGCTCGGGAAGCTCGTTGAGCGCCTCCCTGAGGTGGGCCTTCAGGAGCGAATCCGAGACGGCCTCCGTCGGGGTGACGGCCGTCGAGTCTTCGAGGAAGTCGCCGAGCTCCGAGGAGTCTTCCTCGCCGATCGGAGTTTCGAGGCTGATGGCCCTCTGGCTGATCTCACGGAGGCGGGCGATCTCCTCGACGGTGATGTCCAACTCGAAGGCTATCTCCTCGTCCTCCGGCTCTCGCCCGAGGAACTGGGTCATCCTGCGGTGGGTGCGGTGGAACTTGTTGACCTTCTCGACCATATGGACCGGGATGCGAATGGTGCGCCCCTTGTCGGCGATGGCGCGGGTTATGGCCTGGCGGATCCACCACGTGGCGTAAGTCGAGAACTTGTAGCCCTTTGTGTGGTCAAACTTCTCGGCCGCACGGATCAGGCCGAGGTTGCCCTCCTGTATGAGGTCAAGGAACGAAACTCCACGTCCCCGATACTTCTTCGCTATCGAGACGACGAGCCGCAGGTTCGCTTCCACGAGACGATCCTTGGAGCGTTTGCAACCGCGGGCGATTCCCTTCGCCAGACAGATCTCGTCTGCGTGTGTCAGAAGATTGACACGCCCGATCTCCGCCAGGTACATCCTGATGGAGTCGCCGGTCGCCACCGCGTGTGCGAGTTGTAAGGCGGAGGCTTCGGAGATGTGGACGGGCACCGAGGGTGAGTCGTCGGTTGCTTTCGCCGCCTCGCTCTCGACGAGCGTGATCTCCTCTTCTTCGAGAGTAGCGTAGAATTCTTCTACCTCCGTCGCGGAGAGGTTGCCCTCCTGAACGAGGCCGGCGACTTCTTCCATGCTGACGAAGCCCTGGCTACGTCCGCGGTTTAAGAGCTCGCTTGTCCTCTCCGTTAGCACCGCTGTGTTCTCGGTCGGCATCTAGCTCCTTTCTTTCATCAGGACCGTTTCGCCTGTTCCGGCGGCTCTGTGTACTAAGAACCATTAAATTTTTGTAAAAAATAACCCGCGTAGGTTAACACACTCACAAGAAATCGTCACTACTGTTTTGGGTACTTGTATGTACTTGGCGTTTTTGATAGCTCTAGAACGCCATGGGAATTACTCTTGCTACACTGTAGCGCATGGCTCTGAATCTTTCAAAGGCGGCGAGGTTCCTCGGGACGAATGTCCCATCTATATCTGGGTCCATAACGGGCGTTACCCACGATTCTCGCTCCGTGCGCCCCGGCTACGCTTTCGTCGCCGTGCCAGGCTTCAAGCGCGACGGTGTGGAGTTCGTTCCGGAGGCTCTGAAAAGAGGAGCCACGCTCATCGTCGCGGAGCGGGACATTCCAGGCGCCCCGGTGGCCGTGGTCCTGGATGCGAGGGCAGCCCTGGCGGATCTCGCCCGGGCCGTTTCGGGAGACCCTTCGGAGAGGATGGAGGTCTACGGGGTAACGGGTACCAACGGCAAGACCACGACCTCCTACGCGCTCTACTCGATACTGAACGCCGCTTTTGGCGAGCCTGCCTGCGGGCTCATGACTACCGCCGAGGCGGTGTTGGCAGGGGAACGCCGTCCAGCGTCCCGGACGACTCCGGAGGCCCCGGAGGTTCAGGGGACGCTGGCTGAGATGCTCGCAAAAGGTGTCCATCGGGTCGTGATGGAGGTCTCCTCGCATGGGGTCGCCCTCCGGCGCGTCACGGGAACCCGTTTCACCGGGGCGCTGTTCACGAACCTGACCAGAGACCACCTCGACCTGCACGGCTCGATGGAGGAATATTATGCCGCCAAGCGGGAGCTTTTCCGCTGGACAAAAGGACCCAAGCTCGCCAACGCCGAAGACGAGTGGGGACGAAGGCTCGCCCGTGAGATTGGAGGCGTAGAGACTTTCGGCGGGGTGGATGGCGCGGACTACCGGGTGGAAGGCGTACGAGCTTCGCTGCTGGGAACCTCTTTCACACTGCGCCATCCGGGTGGGGTGTTGAAAGCGGAGAGTCCACTGCTCGGTCATTACAACGTGCTCAACGTCGCTGGAGCCGCCGCGCTCGCGCTGGCGGTCGGTATAGAAGGCGAGGTGGTGGGCCGGGCGGTGGGGGAGATGCCTCAGGTGCCGGGACGGTTCGAGCGGGTGGCTTCCGGGACGGGTTTCGAGGTGATTGTGGACTATGCTCATACGGAGGTTGGGCTCGCGGCGGTGCTTGAGGTTGCCCGTAAGGCGGTGGGGGAGGACGTGGGGCGGGTGATCTGCGTGTTTGGGGCTGCCGGCGACCGGGATAGGGCCAAGCGTCCGTTGATGGGTCGGGTGGCGACCGGGCTCGCCGACTGGAGTATTGTTACGACGGACGACGCCTACTCCGAGGATCCGGCGAAGATAGCGGAAGAGGTCGCCTCCGGCGCTGACCCGGAGAGGTCTGAGGTGATCCTGAACCGCCGGGATGCCATCCGCCGGGCGCTCGGAGAGGCGCGAGACGGGGATGTAATCGTTGTGGCGGGCAAGGGGCACGAACAGGTCCAACACCTGCCAGGGGGTGACGTTCCCTTCCACGATGCGAGCGTGGTAAGGGCTTTATTGAAGAGCGCGAAAAAGACCGAGAGGTAGCGAGGTTTGCAGAAAGAAACCAGGGGTGAGGTAATACGGCGCCTCAAGAGCGTGGAAGGGCACGTTCGGGGGGTCGCCAAGATGGTCGAGGACGGGGACGCCGGCTACGCCGACATAGTTCAGCAGACCAGCGCGATATTCTCCGCGATCCGGCGGATCAACACGGTGTTGCTCAAGGACTTCGTGGAGGAACGCGCCGGAGAGGACGGCGCCTCCGAGGAGATGGTGCGGGACCTCGTGAAGGCCATTGACCGGGTGACGAAGTAGTTGGGCCGCATGAAACCAACGACGCTGCTACTCGTACTAATCCTGGCGATTCCGCTCGCCGTGACCGGAACGGGCGCCGTATCTTTCCTGCTGCTGCGCGCCGGTTACGGGATCTTTGTCTGGGCCGTGCTGCCTTTCGTCGGCCTGATACTGCTCACGGTGGTGATCGGGCTCGTTCTGGGACGTGCGGCGGGCGGGCGGAGAACGGGTCCCGCACGTAAAAACGGGCGCCGGGATGATGTATAGTCCCGGCTTATGACTGAGGATCGGAATATCGGGGATATTCGGGAGATGGAAGTTCGGCTCGCCGAGCTAGAAAGGCTGGCCGACGAGCTGGGCAGTGTTCAAGAAGAAGAGATGGTCGAGTCGCTGGACAGGGCCGTGGGTTTGCTGGGTGAGATCAACAACAGCATAGAGGTCGGACTGCGCTCCGCCTCGGACGGCGAGCGGGAGTTGGGCGAAGTCCTCGGTTCTATGGATTTTGGGCCTTTTGACGAGGCTTTGGAGGAGTTGGAGCGCCAGGAGCGGAACCCCGGTGAACGCGGCTCCTGACCTCGCGTCCCGCGTGAGGGACGCGGCTCTTCTCGAAGGCGACTTCGTCCTCTCTAGCGGCAGACGCAGCAGCTTCTACGTGGACAAATACCTCTTCTCGACCGAGCCTGGCCTCCTGCGCGACCTGGCTACCGAACTCTCCCGGCTTCTCCCGGAAGACGTGGATAGGCTCGCCGGGGTCGAACTCGGGGCGGTGCCTCTTGCGGCGGCCGTCTCGCTAGCTTCCGACCTTCCCTACGTGATAGTCCGCAAGGCGGCCAAGGAATACGGTGGCTCCGCCGGACAGAGCATAGAAGGGAAGCTCGGGCGCGGAGAGCGGGTGGTCCTTATCGAGGATGTCGTCACCACGGGGTCCCAGGCGCTCGTCGCCGCCGGGAAACTTTCGGAGGCCGGGGTGGAGGTCGTGAAAATACTCGCCGTGCTCGATCGCCGGGAGGACCGTTCTAGGAGTCTGGACGCCTTTCCGTTCGAGGCGCTGTTCGGGATTGACGAGTTGAGGCCGGGAGAAACGCACTGAGGCGATTTGAGGCTGTTTGCAGTCTTTGGTATAGTCCTCGCATGCTTTTGGGTAGAAAGTAGTAAAAGCTGTAAAGGGAGGCAACGAAAGATGAACAAGACAGAGCTGATCCAGGAGATCGCCGACAAGGCCAGCAGCTCCAAGAGCGAGGCCCAGACGTTCTTTGACGCGTTCACGAACGTTGTGACCGACGCGCTAAAGAAAGAAGACGCGGTCCAGATCACCGGCTTCGGTAAGTTCTACGTACAGAGGCGCGACGCCCGACAGGGTATCAACCCGCAGACAAAGCAGAAGATCAACATTCCGGCCTCGAAGGTGCCGAAGTTTACCGCTGGAAACGCGCTCAAAGACTCCATCAAGTAAGCTCATAGAAGCGCAACACCGAGCCGCGGCCAGAACCGGCCGCGGCTTTTCTCTACCCAAAATCCTTTTTTAATGGAAGCTCTCACGAATTCCGCCCGCGAAAAGGGTAGCGTGCTCGTCGCCGGCCTCGACCCGATGCCGGCCCGGCTGCCGCCCGAGGTGTTGGGTTCCGATCGGAGCGAAGCAAGGGCGGTGCGGGAGTTCTGCCTGGGAATTCTGGAAGCGGTCGAGCCCGAGGTCGCGGCGGTCAAGCTCCAGTCGGCTTACTTTGAGCGTCTCGGTCCGCTTGGCATGGAAGTATACGCGGAGGTCCTGAAGGCTTCCGCGGACCTCGGGCTACCGACCATAGCCGACGTGAAGCGGGGGGACATCGGTAGCGTCGCCGCCGCCTACGCGGAGGCCCATCTGGGCGTCTACGGTGCCTCGTGCGTCACGGTCAACCCATACATGGGGGCGGATGCGGTGCTGCCGTTCCTTGAGGAGACTCGACGCCAGCGGCGCGGCGGGGGTGTTTTCGTGCTCGTCGCGACTTCCAATCCTTCGGCCGGTAAGATACAGGATACTGGTGAGCCACCGCTTCTCGAAACCGTCTCAAGGCTCGTGGCGAAAATCGGGGAACGCGTGGAGGGGAGCCTTTACCCGGACGCCGGGGCTGTCGTGGGAGCCACCCGCCCCGAGGTCGGGCGGCGGGTACGGGAGCTGTTGCCCGAAGCGCTCTTCCTCACTCCGGGTTACGGCGCCCAGGGCGGTGGCGCTTCCTCCATCCGCTCCCTGCTCGACGATAAGGGAGCCGGGGTGCTCGTCAACAGCAGCCGGGCCATCATCTACGCCTACGAGTCGGCGGGAGGAGGAAACCGGGGCGACCGCCGGGGCGATTATCGGGAAGCTGCAAGGGCGGCCGCCAAGCGGGCGAAGGAAGAGTTGAAGTCTATCGGCGCCCGTATGTAGGAGGGCTCGTGCTAGGAGGCGGCCAGGTTAATGATGGCCGCAACCGTCACGATCACCGTCGCCAACGCCACCACGACTCCGATAAACCGTATCGCACTCTCTCGCGTCATGTTTTGTCTTCCATCCTTTCGGTGTGGGGTTCGTCGGTCTTCTATTTCTTTTTGTCCAGGGCTTCTTTTATACCTTGCTTCAGTAACTTCAGGTTCTCTTCATCCAGGTAGTTGTTTTGAACCAGGACCACCTTGCCGTCCCGGATCAGAAAAAGCCTCGGTACGCGTTTTACGTTGTACAGGGAAGCAAGCTTGCCGGTCGAGTCACGGAGTACGGTGTAGGGGGCGCTCCCGCTATCCGTCCCCACACCGCTCTCGTAGACAGCGACGAAAGTGACATTCGAATTGTCGTACGTTCTGGCCAAATTGGCAAACGTCTGGCGTGATTCGATCGAATACTCGTTCAAGGAACTCCAGAAGGCGAGCACGCAGATGCCCTTGTCGGAGAGATTGAATGTCTTGCCGTCTACGCTGTCCGCTGTGAAGTCGTGGGCCTGGTCTCCCACGTTCGGGGCGGGCTGGGCGAGAGTTAGGGTACCGGTAGCCGTCTCCGGGCTGCCGAAAGAACGATACGCAACAGCAGCAACCAGCACGAGAAAGACAACCAAAAACAAACGCGACATCATCGGGTTTTTACTAGACTAGACTCGGCAAGACGGTGCATGGAAGTACATTATATAGTCCCTTCATTCCCTTGTCCCCGGCCACGACTTTCTATAATCTCTGCTGACGAAACTTTCGGAATCGGAGACTCTTGAATACTAGATTCGCCAAAACAGCCGCCACGCTCGCCCTCGCCCTGGCGTTTGCCTTCGTGCTCTGCCTCGGGGTAGGAGCGGGAGATGCGCGCTCCCAGCAGACCACCACGAAAGCCTCCACCCAGGGTCAGTTCTCCTCTAAGGAAGCGTCTACGGAGTCTGAGGCTCCGAGTATAGGAGCCCGGTCGTGGGAGTTGGTGGACGTGAGGAGCGGAGAGTACCTGGCGGGGAGCAACGCTTCGGTCCGGCGACCAATAGCTTCGCTGACCAAGATCATGGTCGCGCTCGTGGTCCTTGATAACGGTGACCTGAACCGGCGGGTCTCTGTTTCGCAAAAAGCCGCCTCCTACGCACAATCGCTCTACAGCAACGTCGGCTTGCTGCCGGGCGACGTCTTAAGCGTCCGGGAACTCTTGATGGCGGCCCTGATCCCCTCCGGGGACGATGCCGTATACGCCCTGGCGCAGTCCGAGGGCGACGGCAGCGCGGAGAACTTCGTACAGAAGATGAACCGGAAAGCGAAGGCTCTAGGGCTCAAGGATACTCACTTTCAGAACCCGATAGGCCTCGACGCCCGCGGCAACTACTCCAGCGCCCGGGACCTGGCGACCATGACGCGCCTCGCCCTGCAAAACCCGGAATTCCGGAAAATAGTCTCGACCCCTTCGGCTACGATATCCACCCAGGACCGTCAAATACCGCTACAGAACACCAACGAGCTTCTCTCTACCTACCAGCCGGCTACCGGCGTAAAGACCGGTACCACGCCTGCCGCCGGCCGCAGCCTCGTAGCCTCCGCCGCCAGGGGAAACGAATCCTATATAGCGGTGATTCTCGACGACGAGGGACGCTTCCCGGATGCCGCCACGATGCTCGACTACGGCTTCGCACACTACGATCGCAAGAAGCTCGTGACCGCTGGAAAACGTTACACCAGCCTGGATGTTCCGTACCATCGGGATGCAACCGTCGGGCTCGTGGCGAAAAAAAGCATGCGCGCGCTGGTGGAGAAGAACTCGGACGCGAAACTCGACATAGAGGTCACCAGGAATCCGCCAGCCTCGGCGAAACGCGTGCAGGAGCTCGGGACCATCACGGTGAGGGTCGGTGGGAAGAGCGTGGGGGAGAGCCGTTTGGTGGCGCGTAAGGGGTACGAAAAAGCCTCTGTGTGGAGGAGAGTGTGGTATACAGTCGGGGGGCTCTTTGAGTAGGGAATAGTGAAGGGAAAGGAAGACATGATCCTGACCGTAACCCTCAATGCTGCCGTCGCGCGGACGCTGGTCGTACCCAGTCTTACGCTCGGACAGCGCCACCGGGCGCCGGAGAGCGTCGCGCTCGCCGGCGGGAAGGGTGTAAACGTAGCCCGTAGCCTGAGAACTCTGGACGTGCCGGTCCTGGCGACCGGGTTTGCAGGGGGACGCAATGGAGACGCCATCCGTGACGGGCTCTCGGAGGCGGCCATCCCGTTCGACCTCGTCGAGATAAAAGGCCACTCGCGCACCTCGACGGCGATCGTCGACCCGACCAGCGGCGCCCAGACGGAGATCAACGAGTACGGTCCCGAAGTCAGCGCCGCCGAGGCACGGGAGTTCTCCCGGCGTTTCGAGCACCTGATGGAGTATGCAACGGCGGTTGTCTTCGCCGGGAGCCTCCCACCGAACCTGGAGGAGAGCTTCCTGGTCGGGTTGGTACAGCAGGCGCGGGAGCGGGATCTCTACACGGTCATCGACTCGACACCGACGGTCCTGAAGGCAGCACTGAAGGCAGAGCCCTCGCTCGTAAGCCCAAACCAGCACGAGGCCGAGAGCCTCGTGGGCTTTGACTTTATCGAGGATGAGGACTTTCCGAGGAGCCTCCGGCTTCTAGCCGAGATGGGGGCGAACTCTTCCTGCATTACCTCGCCGGAGGGTCATTCCTACCTCAACGTCGGAGATGGTGTCGTCTCGGCGCACGCTCCACGAGTCGAAGCTATCTCAACTGTCGGTAGTGGAGACGCTTACCTGGGAGGGCTTCTCGCGGGCCTACTCCATCGTGGTCTCTCGGGCGTCGAAGCGACGCGGTTGGCCGCCGGTTGCGCCGCAGCTAACGCGGAAACCCTGGGTGCGGGCGTCTTCGAGAGGCGGCGGGCGGAGGAACTTGCGGAGCAGGTTCACGTGGAGATTATCGACCGGAGCCTTCAGGAAAACCGGGTCTGAGCAGGGGTCTCCGACGCCGGGAATCGGACTGGCAGCGTGCTAGAATTGCGGTGTCAGGAACCAGGTTTTTCTAGCACGGAGGTTTTGTGAATGGCAGTTTCAGAGGTTACGGACTCTACTTTCGAAGGTGATGTCCTAAAGTCCGAGAAGCCGGTTATAGTAGATTTCTGGGCGCCGTGGTGTGTTCCGTGCCGCCGGGTTTCTCCGATCCTGGAGGAGATGTCCGAGGAGCGGGAAGATGTCGAATTCGTCAAACTGAACGTGGACGACAACCCCCAGACGGCGATGAGCTACAGTATTTCCAGCATCCCGACCATCGCCCGTTTCGAGAGCGGACAGGTTATCCAGCAGGCCATCGGCGCGCTGCCGAAAAACCAGCTCTCGTCGCAACTCGGGTTGTAGCCTCGGGCGGTTTCGCCAAGGCAATTGAGCCAAGCCGATTGCGCTAAGTAACCAAGGAAGTTACAATCTCTGGCGGGCTCCGGGAAACCAGGGTCAGCCTGTAAAAGTACGGAATTGAGATCCAAGGAGGTATCTGATGAAGTTTAAGCCGCTAGGAGAGCGTGCGCTGGTCAAGCAGATCGAGCGTGAGGAGCAGACCGCTTCCGGCATCGTGTTGCCGGACACGGCCAAGGAGAAGCCGCAGACGGCAGAGGTCGTGGCCGTGGGCCAGTTCGAGGACGGGGTCAAGGTCAACGAGGGAGACGTCATCGTCTTCGCGAAGTACTCGGGGACCGAGATCAAGCTGGAGGGCGAGGACTACATGATCCTCGACGCCGACGATATTCTCGGGGTGGTCGAGGAATAGTCGGTTGGCGGGCGAGGCTCGCCTGTAGGTATTTCAGAGCGTCGGGGGTCTTGAGAGGCTGCCCGGCGCTCTTCTTGCGTGTTGTCCGGGACGTGATGTGGAGGATGGCCTAAACAGTGCGTACGCTGCGTAGGGGAGATCGGGGGCGGGAGGTCGTGGACTTGCAGACCCGTCTCAACGCGCTGGGCATAGACCTCGGAAACCGGGGGATAGACGGCGTCTTCGGGCCCCGGACGGAGCTCGCGGTCAGGACCTTTCAGCAGAGGTCCGGTATCCTCGCGGACGGACGGGTTGGACCTGTTACGTGGCGTGAGGTCGTCGAGAGTGTCTACACTTCCGGGGGCCGTCTTCTCTACCTCCGCCAGCCGCCTTTCAGGGGGGCCGACGTACAGGAGCTACAGAGGATGCTCAACGACCTCGGCTTCGACCCCGGCGCTGTCAACGGTCTCTTTGATCCCCGGACCGCGCGCGCCGTCCGGGACTTCCAGAAAAACGCCGGTCTTGAGGTCGACGGGGTGATCGACGGCTCGGTCTTCAAGGTCCTCTACACCTACGCCGGGCAGACGCTCGGGACACATCAGATCCCGGACAAGAACAACGGTTATTTCCCGGAGGACTTGTTTTCCGGGACGATCATCGTCGATGCCGCCCACGGGGGCCTAGATAGCGGGTACGTCGCTGAGAACGGGCTCACTGAGGCGAACCTGAACCTGGCGATAGCCCAGGAGTTGGCCCAGATACTCCCGGCCAGGGAGGTCCTTCTCACCCGAGGCGAAGACCGGGAGGTCCCGGCCGCCGACCGCGCCTACCTCGCCAACACCTCCGGGGCGAAGATGATCATCTCTATACATCACGCCCACTATCGTAGCTCTAGCGCCTGCGGGACGGCTTCTTTCTACTTCGAGCGTCTCGGTTATCGCTCGCATCGGGGTCAGATGGCCGCCACCTACATCCAACTCGGCATCAGCCGCGCCCTCGGGACCCGCGATATCGGGGAGTTCGGACGTTCCTACGGCTTGCTGCGCGAGACGAACATACCCGCCGCCATGCTCGAACCGCTATACCTCACCAACCCCGACGAGTTGAAGCTCGCATCGGACCCGTACTACCTGGTTACCGTCGCCGAAGCCATAACCGGCGCCCTTGAACTCTACGCCAGCCGGGACACGGGCTTTATAGCCGTATAGCTTGTAGCTGGTCAGCACTTCAGCTAGTCAGCGTTTCATCTCGTCGGTTTTACTATGTTGCTCCGTCGGGGAGAGTTCCGGGTTTTATGGGGCTCTCTTCGATGCCGGGCGTTTCACGTAGTTGGGTTTGCTGATTGGCTGACAAGCTGACACGCTTTAAAAGCTGACAGATGGATGCCTGCTGCTATAATGTACTCGCAGTCGGGACGTAGCGCAGCTTGGTAGCGCGCCTCGTTCGGGACGAGGAGGTCGGAGGTTCAAATCCTCTCGTCCCGACTCTTACGGGCAGTGTTTTTTACAACCCGGTTTCTTCGGCCTCCGCGAGGAGTTCGCCCCAGTCTTTGTAGAGTCCTTCCAACGTGTTTTTGAGTTGACGATGCTCCAGTACGACCTTGCGGGAGCGGTCGCCGTCTGCGTAGAGTTCCGAGGTTGCGAGCTCTTTCTCCAGGCGGCTTACGCGGCGTTCGGTCGCGTCTATCTCGCCTTCGACCGCGACGAGCCGGGTGGCGAGGACGCTCTGCTTCTGGTTCTGACCAGGCCGGACGCGTTGGCGGGGTTTTCTGGGGCCGTCTCCCTTGTCGAGGCGCTTGTAGGAGCGGTAGTAGTCGTAGCCGCCGAGGAAGTTGGTCAGGCTCCCGTTTTCGAGCTCGACGATGCGACGCGAGATCTTCTTCAGGAAGTAGCGGTCGTGGGAGATAAAGAAGATGGTCCCCCGGTAGCCGAGGAATGCCTCCTCCAGCGCCTCGCGGGCCGGTATGTCGAGGTCGTTTGTCGGCTCGTCGAGCAGCAGGAAGTTGGCCCCGCTCACTACTATCTCAGCCAGTGAGAGGCGATTCTTTTCGCCGCCGGAGAGGGAGCCAACCTTCTTGAATACGTCTTCCCCGGAGAACAGGAAGGCTCCCAGGAGGTCTCTGGCTTCCGGCGCGTCGAGGCCCGTGGCGTCCATCGTCTCCCGCAGGACGGTCTTCTCCTGGTCTAGCCGGGAGAGTTGTTGATCCTGATAGGCGACCGCGACGTTGTTGCCGAGCCGGACGTTGCCGGCCCGCGGGTCCACCTCACCCGTCGCGAGGCGCATAAGCGTACTCTTGCCCGCGCCGTTGGGTCCGAGTAACGCCACCCGCTCGCCCCGCTCGACGATTAGGTCCACGTCTTTCAAGAGCGTCTCCCCATCGTAGCCGAAGGAGACGTCTTCCAGCTCCATAACGACCCGTCCGGCTCGTGCCGTCTCGCCGCCGAGGTCGAGCCGCAGGTTCTTCGAGCCGTTTGTTGGAGCATCCACCTTCTCCATCCGGTCGAGGAGCTTCTGCTTGCTCTTGGCCTGCCGGGCCTTGGTCGCCTTGGCACGGTTCTTCTCTATAAACCGCTCAAGTTGCTCCCGGCGCTCCGAGTTCGCCTTCGCCTTGCGGGCGAGCTGCTCGTCGCGGGCCTTTTTCTGCTCGACATATTTGCTGTAGTTGCCGGGATAGCGGGTGAGCTTACCGTCGTCCATTTCCACAATGGAGTCCGCGACCGCGTCCAGAAAGTAGCGGTCATGGGAGACGACGAGCACGGCGGATTTCGCTCCTTTTATGTAGTTCTCCAACCACTCTATCGCCTGCAGGTCGAGGTGGTTGGTCGGCTCGTCGAGCAGGACGAGGTCCGGCTCCTCCAGCAGCAGGCGGGCGAGGGCGACGCGGCTCTGCTCTCCGCCGGAGAACGAGCCCACGGGACGTTTCCAGTCCTCCGGGTCGAAGCCGAGGCCCGAGATAGCCGAGGCGGCCCGCGCCCGGTAGCTATAGCCGCCGTCCCGCTCGAACTCGCTCTGGAGGCGTCCGTAGCGCTCCATGAGGGACTGAGAAGGGTTGCCTGATAGTTGGGCTTCGAGGTCCTTCAGGTCCTGTTCCCGTTGGATCAGGGGCTCGAAAGCGGAGAGGATCTCCTCTTCGACGGAGTGCCGGCCGCGGGGACCGGCGTACAGGCTCTGTGGGGTCATCCTGACCTTCGCATCACCCACCAGATCGACCGCACCTGAGTCCGGCTCGGTATTTCCCGAGAGGACGTTGAGCAGGGTCGTCTTACCCACGCCGTTGCGGCCAACCAAACCAATCTTCTCTCCGCTCTCGACCGCGAGCGTGGAACCGGAGAGAATTTTGAGGTTGCCGCCGTGGTATTTCACGAGGTCTCTTGCAACAATGACTTTCATGCCGGAGAGATTATACAAACAAGATCCATTATCGTCGGAACAGCGTGGAGAGTTCGAGGAAGATTTGATCCGGTTTTGCGACCAGGAACTGGACCTCCTCGGCGACATCTGGAACCTGAACGTCCTCTATGCCGGGGGCTCTTCCCCGCTGTGGCTCGAAGGCTTGAGCCAGCGCGTAGGAGGGCACGGCTCCCTGACCGCCCTGGAAGCGGATCCAGAACGCGTCGAGAACGCGCGCGCGTCTCTGCCGGGCCTCGGCCTCGAATCCCCGGTCCATCTCGTGACCGGAGATGTATTTCGTCCGCCTTTAGAAAAGGGAACCTTCGACCTCGTCTACTCCGCCGGCCTCTTCCACGAGCTGGACGTACGGGAGAGGGGCGCTGAAAAAGCGCTCGCGGCTCTTGCTGCAGCGGTTCGCGCGGGAGGCCGGGTAGCAACCGGCGACTTCGTGGACTCGGTACCCGCCGTACAGCTCGAAGACGAAGAGCTTCAGCGCGAGCTGGCCCGACAGGTATCGGGCGCGGAGCTTTATGGTATCGGCTCCGTGGGGCGCCTCTGTGCGTTGCACGAGAAATCGTTGACTGGTGTGCGGTGTCTGGTTTCGCCGCCATACGGCATCAGACATCTGGGTCTTGTTGTGCTGGATGAGGACGAACCGGAAGAGTACCGGAGCTTGCCCGATCTCACAGCAGAAAAGCTGCGTGGTCGGCGTGTGATCCTGCGGGAGCGCATCCGACGTGAGGGGTACACGCGGCCGGCTACCATCTATATCGAAGGTCGTGTGCCGTGACCAGGCACGCCACGCGTCGCCCAGCTTCTGATAGCCTCTATATATGGTTACCATCCGGGTGACACCGGGCAATAAAACTAGACAGAGGAGCGAATAGCCGTGGCGCAACCTATAGACCTCTATTACTGGCCGACACCGAATGGTCACAAGCCTGCTATTTTTCTGGAGGAGGTGGAACTTCCCTACAACATCGTTCCGGTGAACATCGGCGAGGGCGACCAGCATGATCCTGAGTTCTTGAAGATCAGCCCGAACAACAAGATGCCCGCCATCATTGACCCGGAGGGGCCGGACGGGGAGCCCATCTCTATCTTCGAGTCGGGGGCTATCCTACTCTACCTGGCGGAGAAGACCGGCAGGTTCTTTCCTCAAGATCCGCGCGAGAAGTATAAGGTTTTGCAGTGGCTGATGTTTCAGATGGGCGGCGTGGGACCGATGCTCGGCCAGGCGCATCACTTCCGCAAGTACGCGCCGGAGAAGATCTCCTACGCCATCGACCGCTACACCAGCGAGGCAGCCCGCCTCTACGGCGTCATGGACCGCCATCTCGCGAATACGGAATACTTCGCGGGCAACGAGTACACCATAGCCGACATAGCCATATTTCCCTGGTTGGTCTCCCACGATGACCAGGGGCAGAGCATGGGGGACTTCCCGAACCTGGGACGCTGGTACGAGGGCGTCAAGAACCGCCCCGCTGTCCAACGCGCCCTGGAGATCGGCAAGGAACTCCGCCGCCCGCTGGATGAGATGGACGAGGAGCGCCGCCAGATGCTCTTCGGCGGCAAGAGTAGCGAGAAAGGATAGCCCTGGAGAAGCTACCTCTCCAAGACTATAGTAACCGGCCCGTCGTTGGTGAGGGCGACGTCCATCATCGCCCCGAACCGGCCGGTCTCCACCCTTGAGACTCCCGACTCTCTAAGCTTCTCGCAGAAGTAGTCGAAGAGCGGCTCCGCCTCCTCCGGCGGGGCCGCGCGCACTAAGCTCGGCCGACGGCCCTTTCTGGTATCGGCCAGAAGGGTGAACTGGGAGACCGCGAGGATCCCGCCTCCGGTCTCCGTCACACTACGGTTCATCTTTCCCTCATCGTCGGCGAGGACTCTCAAGCCCGAAATCTTCGCGGAGAGCCATTCCGCTTCGGGTTCGCCGTCTCCTGCCGCCACGCCGACCAGTAGCAAGAGGCCGGGGCCTATCGAGGAGATCTCCTCTCCGTCGACCGAGACGGAGGCGTTCTTGACGCGCTGGAGGACTATCTTCACGGTGGTTAGAGTGGTTTGCGGCCCTGGTAGCCGGCCTCTAGTTCGTGCCAGTACTCCACGCGCTCCTCTGGAGGATGCCAGCAGAGGAAGACCACACGCCCTTCGCGTTCGTGCGGGAAGTCGAGCAGGCCGGTGTCGAGGTCTTTGAGGATCACACCGAACTCCCGGATGCGCTCTATAGAGAGGTACAGGTTGTAAGCGTCGACTCCATACTCGGAACCGGCCTTGCCGCCGCCGTTCGTCGTGGCCGCCCTGATAATGGGCTCTAGTTGCGGCGCCCGTTCCCGGATGACGTCCCGGTAGCGTGACACATCCTCCAGAAGCTCCTGAAGCTTGGGAAGAAGGGCGTTTGCCTCCTCAACGGTAAAGAGCCTTGAAGAAGAAGGTTCCAAGTAGGGCCGGGGCTTCTTTTAGCGGCCCAATGCCAGCCGGTCGGCGAGCATGCCGGGCAGGCCAGCCGACCTTATTTTAGCCTGGGCCTTCTCGATGTCGTACTCGACGAAGCGGTAAGCGACTTCTACGACCCCTCCCGCAACTTTAGCCAGGGTGTAGGAGGCGAAAGTGTCGCCGTCGCGAGGTTGTCCGACGGAGCCGGGGTTCACCAAGTACGGGCCGTTCTCGTTCAGGTTCAGCGTGTGATCCGCGTCCATGCTCCCGTTCGGAAGAGGGGAAACCGTCTTGACGTGTGTATGACCGAAAAAACAGACCTGGATACCGGGGAAATCGCTCTTCAGAAGCGTCAGGTTCTCTCGCACGGCGGCCCTGTTGATTATGTACTCGTCCGGGTCCCTTACAGAGCCGTGGACAAAGAGCGCGTCTTCCGCTTGCATCATGCGCGGCCTGCTATACAGGAACCGGGCGTTCTCCTCGCTCAGATGCTCGCGGGTCCATCGGACCGCTTCGGCGGCCACCGGGTTGAACCAGGCCAGATCTGTTTCGAGATCCGTAACGGCGAGATCGTGGTTGCCGGAGATAGTGGGCATCCCCGCCTCACGCACGATGTCGCAGCACTCGTT
>JBBPZT010000194.1:0-4080 GCA_038198625.1 Rubrobacterales bacterium | reverse complement strand
GGTCCCGGCGGCCATCCTCGGTACGATCTTTGGCTTTCTGACGGCCTGGAGCCTCGCCCGGCGCCTCGGACGACTCGCCCTCGCGGCCCGCTCGTGGAGCCGGGGCGATTTCTCTGTCTCGGTGGAAGACCGCTCCAAAGACGAGCTCGGGCAACTCTCGCGGGAGTTGAACACCATGGCCGGGCAGTTGGAGCATCTGATCCAGACACGCCAGGAGCTCGCCACCCTCGAAGCCCGCAACCGTTTCGCCCGCGACCTGCACGACTCCGTCAAACAGCAGGTGTTCGCCACCTCTCTCCAGGTCGCCGCCGCCCGCGCACTCATAAACCGGGACACGGAGGCCGCCGAGACACACTTAGTCCAGGCTGACGAGTTGGTCCGCCAGGCCCAGAAGGAGTTGAACGTCCTGATCCACGAGATGCGACCGGCGGCGCTGGAAGGGCAGGGACTCGCCTCGGCGCTGCGCGAGTACGCTGCCCGGTGGTCTCAGGGGAGTGAGATCCCAACCGAAGTCAACGTCCGGGGCGAACGCGAAGCCCCGCTTGAGGTGGAGCAGACCATCTTCCGCATCGCCCAGGAGGCGCTCGCCAACGTCGCCAAACACAGTGGCGCGAAAAAGGCCGAACTGGACCTCCTCTACGACGCGAGTACCGTTACGCTCCTCGTCACCGACGACGGCCGCGGATTCGATCCCGCCGGAACATCGGGCGAAGGCTTCGGGATGAAGAGCATGCAAGATCGGGCGACCAGTCTAGGCGGCAACGTCGAGATCCAGAGCAAACCGGACGAGGGCACGAGGGTAGTATGTATCTGCCCCCTGGACGGAGCAACTGACAGGAAAGACGGGAGAGCATGAGCGAACCGATAACTGTCCTGCTGGTCGACGACCATGCGCTGGTGCGACAGGGAGTGCGGGCTTTTCTCGAAACGCAGCCCGGTCTCAGCGTGGTTGCCGAGGCGGGGAGCGGAGAAGAGGCTGTAAAACTCGCCGCCGAGCATGCCCCGGATGTGGCGCTCGTGGACCTCATAATGCCGGGCATGGACGGTGTGGAGACGACGAGGCGCCTGACCGCCAACTCGCCTCGAACGAGCGTCGTGATCTTGACTTCCTACCACGACGACGAGCATATCTTCCCCGCTATCCGGGCCGGCGCCCTCTCCTACATCCTCAAGGAGGTCGGCCCTGAAGAACTGGCCGGAGCCGTCCGCAAAGCGGCATCCGGCGAGGCGGTGCTTCATCCACGCGTGGCCGCCAGGGTCGTCCGCGAACTGCACGGCGCACGGTGCGAAGAACCGAACGTCTTTCAGGAGCTATCCGACAGGGAACTGGAGGTCTTGAAGCTCATCGCCGAGGGCCTGAGCAACGCCGGGATCGCCGGCCGCCTCTACGTCAGCGAAAAGACCGTCAAGAGCCACGTCTCGAACATCCTCGGCAAGCTCCACCTCGCCGACCGGACCCAAGCCGCTGTCTACGCCTGGCGAGAGGGTGTAGTCCGGCGCGACTGAGGATCGTTTGGATCCAGAGTTCCCGCGGGTAACAATGCGAGACGAGCGAAATATTATGGAAAGGAAGAAAGATGACGGATAATAGGACCTCGGCTGCTGTTTTGGGGACCGGGATAATGGGGGCTGCGATGGCCCGCAACCTTCTCGCGGCGGGTATGGAGGTGCGGGCGTGGAACCGCTCGCGGGAGAAGGCCGAGCCGCTGGCGAATGACGGCGCCACGGTCGCGGATTCCGCATACGAGGCGGCTGAAGGCGCGGACTTCTTGCTGACGATGCTCGCCGATGCCGACGTGATCGGGGAAGTCGTCGGGGAGGATGGCGTGCTGTCCGCCCTGGCTGATGATGGTGTGTGGCTCCAGATGAGTACCGTCGGCGCCGAGGGAAGCGAGCGGCTCGCGAAGCTCGCGGAAGAGAGCGGCGTCGCCTACGTGGACGCGCCGGTACTCGGGACGAAGCAACCGGCCGAGCAGGGGCAGTTGATCGTGCTGGCTTCCGGGCCGGAAGAGGTCCACGAACGGTGCGAGCCTCTCTTCGAGGCCATCGGTTCCAAGATCGTGTGGCTCGGAGAGGCCGGGGAAGGGAGCCGCCTCAAGCTCGTTGTGAATAGCTGGATCGTCGGCTTGCTCGGCGCGCTGGCCGAGACTATCTCGCTCGCACGGGCGACGGGTGTGGACCCGCAACGGTTCCTGGAGACTATCGAGGGTGGCCCCCTCGACCTGTCTTACGCGCAGATGAAGGGCAAGATGATGATCGGGGAAGACTTCCCGACGAGCTTCTCGTCGAAGCTGGCACGCAAAGACGCGGGCCTCGTGCTTGCCGCCGCCGAAGCGAACGGCCTGAGCCTGTCCATGGTCGAGGCTGTCGCCGCCCACTTCGACGATGCTATAGAGGCCGGTTACGGCGAGGAGGATATGGCAGCCGTCTACGAAGGGACGAAGCCGGGACGCGATTAGTTTCTCCTAAGGGTAGCAAGCCTCGATTATCGGGATAAGGATCAACCTCCGCGCCGCCGGCTCGGCTGACCAGAAGGTCATGAACAGGATGCGGCAACCCTAACCCAGTTGCCGCACCTGCTCTCTGATCAGGAGCCCGCGTGGACGGAAAACCCCCGGACTACCGCGCGTGCAGCCACGGCGGTCGAGACTGCCATGACCGCGAGAATTACCAGCCACGTCGCAGCCGTACTGGTTGAGAGGATGCCGTCGCTGCCCGAGAAAAGACCGGGCTCCTGTATCTTGAGAGCCAGGCCCCACACCAGTGTAGACGCCAGCACCAGGCCCATCGCGAGAACGACGAGCCCGGCGGAGTAGAGGGCGAACCCGAGCGGACGTTCGCCCAGTTCCACGTGTGCCATTGCCGCCGATACTGCTCCCGCGCTCACGACCGCCGCGAGTACGAACGCTCCGACTATGGAAAGGAAGATCGCCACGTTGAGAGGGCTGTGTACCCCGGCCGGGTGGATCGCCGGGTACACCACCCTGGTGACGAGCAACACGTAACCGACGAACAGCCCGAGACAGAGCGGGGGCACGCAGAACAGCAGCGGCACGTCTCGGCGTCTCTCCGCGAGAGCCCCTCGCAGAGCCGCGAAGACGATTGGCATACCGCCGATCAGGATAGCCGCCAGCGCCAACACGGCCCCGGCCACGACCACGTCTAAGGAAAGTCCCACCCACGCACTCTGACGAGCCGCCCGAACAAAATCACCGTACTCGGTCATCTTCCGGAAGCCTACGCTGGCCACCACCAATCCTACCCAACCCCACAGTACCGCGAGCACGCTCGCGCGTAACCTACCAGCCATCCTCAACCTCCCATCCGAAATTTGCGGTCTCATCCGCGCGTCGAAAGCCCCGCGCACTATATCCAGCAGGGTGGCGGGTGTCACCGGCATCTCCTCGATCATGGCGGCGAACTCCTCCTCGTAGCGCTCGCGCCAGGCCCCGGGATAGAGACGAACCATCCGTCGGGCGAACCTTCTCACGAGATCGCCAGCCGCGCGAACCCGAGCGAAGCGAAGCTCCGAAGCTCTCTCAGCCGCCCTTCTAAAGCCACCGCCCCCGCCGCCGTCAACCGGTATGGTTTGCGACGGTCCTCAGAAGGTACCTGCACGACCAGTCCCCGCCGCTCCAGTCGGGTCAGTGCCCCGTATAGCGTTCCCGGACCGAGCCTGACACCGCACGCCTCCTCTATGTCTTCCATCATCGCGTAGCCGTGCTTCTCGCCAGCCGCGAGGCTCGTCAGTACAAAGAGCGCCGGATCGGAAAATCGGCCCAGATCCGAAACCTCTTCACCCACCAAACCACCTCCTCTTTATTACGTGGTACGTAATTACGTGTCACGTAATAATACGAGCTGTTGATGGTATAAGTCAAGCCTTTGGTCGGCAATTCGCTGGGGTAGGTTCGGTAGTTCGTTTTCTCGAGGCCGAGGGGTGCGGGCAGCCAATTTCACACATCACAGGACCTTCTGCGCCTTCTCCAGTAGCAGCCTCCACATCTTCGTCTCGAATCAGGATAGTGAGCCGGGTGTCCTATAGTGGGTTCGCCCTGGGTTCACCCGTTTCGGATGAGG
>JBBPZT010000193.1:0-18910 GCA_038198625.1 Rubrobacterales bacterium | reverse complement strand
GAAACTGTCTGAAAAGTGGTTTTGAGGCAGTAACTCGGTACTCTACCGAGTATGAGAAGAGCATACCAGACCGACCTATCCGATGCCGAGTGGGCTTATCTAGAGCCTCATCTGCCTGCTCCGCAGACCGACGGTCGTCCCCGAGTTCATCCTCTGCGCGAGATCCTCAACGCCATCTTCTACATAGTCCGTAGTGGTGGTGCTTGGAGACTGCTACCCCATGACTTTCCACCCTGGAAAACCGTCCACCACTACTTTAGGAAATGGCGCCTCGACGGTACCTGGGAGAAACTGCACACTGCGCTACGAGAACGGGTGAGGGTCCGCACTGGCAGGAACCCCGAGCCCAGCGCAGGCATAGTGGACTCTCAATCGGTCAAGACAACCGGCGTAGGGGGGAAAGAGCGTGGCTATGATGGCGGAAAGAAGGTAAAGGGACGAAAGCGTGCAGGTCGATTGGGAGAAGCTGCTGCCACCGCGAGGCTTTCAGGCGCTGCCGAGGAGATGGGTTGTGGAGCGGACGTTCTCATGGATCGGCCAGAACAGGAGGATGAGCAAAGACTACGAACGACTAGCTGAGACTAGCGAGGCGTTCATCTATGTGGCGATGAGTCGGCTGATGGTGAGACGGTTGGCCCGCCTTTGAGACCTTTTCGGACAGTTTCTATCGGATATTCACTGTGGTGAATGATAATGAGGTTTTCGAAAAGATTTGAGTGCTCTGCGGAGTTCCCGGAAGCTGCGATCTTCGACCGATCCGACACGACCGTCCGAGTTTTGCCCTTTTGGTTATCTGACCTTGTGCCTGCTCGTAACCCGTGCCGCACAGTTATTCATCGTGGCTGAATATTTCGGGGTCGGGCTCATCCGGGAACATCTCTACCAGCCCGGCTACCCAACCCGGGTCAACGCCCATCTCGTGTGAGATCTCCGCCTCGGAAGCGCCGGACTTCCACCGCCGCCAGACCTCTTCTTCGAGACAGACTTCTCCTCGCGCTTCCATTGCTCGGCACCTTCCCTCGCCCTTTTAACCACATTATTTATATCATTCCTTGGGCCGGTGAACGCGGGCTTCACCAAGATATATGGCGTCGGCAGCGTCACGGTAGAATTGGCGGGATGTGGCCGATCTGGAAAGAGGCATGCCATGGATAGAGATTACCGGCTTGGGTTTTCGGCGCTGGAGCGAGAGGTGGAGATAGGGCGCGTGCCGGTCGAGGGTGCGGTTCCGGGTTGGCTCTCGGGCACCCTGATCCGGAACGGTCCCGGTACCTGGGACGCCGGCGAAAAGAAGCTTCGGCACTGGTTCGACGGCCTCGCGATGCTCCACAGGTTCGGCTTCAGGAACGGCTCCGTCTCCTACTCGAACAGGTTCCTCGACAGCCCGCAGCGCCGTTACCTGAAAGAGCGCGGTGAGATCGGCTACTCAGAGTTCGCCACCGACCCGTGCCGCTCTATCTTCAAACGCTTCTCCAGCCTGCTCTCTTCCCCCGAGTTCGGCGCCAACGCAAGCGTGAGCGTCCACAAGCTCGACGAGCGTTTCGTCGCCCTCACCGAAACGCCCCTACCGGTAGAGTTCGACCCGGAAACTCTCGCAACCGCCGGGGTGGTCCGCTTCGAGGACGACCTGGATATTATCGGCTCCTCGCCCCACCCGCACACCGACCCCGCGACCGGGGACTACATAAACCACGCCACCCACGTCTCTCGCAACCCCGCCTATAACTTCTTCCGGGTGCGGCCCGGCAGGCTACATCGCGAGGTGCTGGCGAGCATCCCGGCCCGAGAACCGGCCTACATGCACAGCTTCGGCCAGAGCGAGCACCACGTTATCCTCGTGGAGTACCCGCTGGTCGCCAACTTCATCAAGATGCTCCTGACCGGCAGGCCCTACGCGGAGAACCTCCGGTGGAAGGCCGACCGTCCGGCCCGCTTCCACGTGATAGACAAGCAAACCGGCGAACTAACCGGCGCTTACGCAACCGATCCTTTCTTCTGCTTCCATCACGTCAACTCCTTCGAGCGGGACGGCGATCTGTTCGTGGACCTGCTCGCCTACCCTGATGCCGCCGTGATCGAGGACTTCTACATGGATGTATTGCGCGACCCGGAGAGCGCCGTCGCCTCCGCGGCGGTTGCCGAGTTGCGCCGCTACCGAATAGGAATGGACCCGGCGAAAAGGAGCAGCCTTTTGGAGTACGAAGTCCTCTCGGAAGAGCCGATGGAGATGCCGCGCATCAACGAACGCTACACCACCCGGAGCTACCGTTACGCCTACGGGATCGGGGTGAGCCGCGAGGGCAGGGGCGAGTGGCTGGACCAGCTCGTCAAGGCCGACGTGGTGGAGCGTACCTCGCGCACCTGGTACGCAGGTGACTGCTATCCCGGCGAGCCGGTCTTCGTCGCATCGCCGGAGGCGAGGGAGGAAGATGACGGCGTCGTCCTGTCGGTCGTGCTCGACGCGGCGGCGGGCGACTCGTTCCTGCTCGTGCTGGACGCGGCCTCGTTCGAGGAGATAGCCAGGGCGCGGGTGCCGCACCACATCCCGTTCGGGTTCCACGGGGAGCACTTCGGAGAAGCCGGGTAGGGCGACGCTTAGAGGGCGACGACGACGGGGATTATCTCCCGGCCGAATACTTCCAATGGCTCTATCTCGTGCACGTTCGGCATGTTGAAGATCAGGTGCTCTATGCCCGCCTCCGCCATCTCCCGGCAGGTGCTGATTACCTGATCCGGCGTCATCCCGTCCGGCGCCAGGTGGGCCGTCCCGAGAGCCGTCTTCTCTATCTCGTCGTAGTCCCGTCCGGCGTCTTCGCAATGCCCCTTGAGCACATCGAGCTTGTGCCGGATCGCCTCCGGTCCGCCATAGGCGAACAGGTTACAGGCGTCGGCGTACTGGGCGACTAGCCGCAGCGTCTTCCTCTCGCCCGAGCCGCCGACCATGATCGGAGGGTGTGGCCGCGACAAAGCCTGCGGGCTGTTGAGCGTCTCAGCTAGATGGTAGTGATCTCCTTCGTACGCGGCTGTCTCCCCGGACCACATCTGGTGGGAGATCTGGAGCGCCTCCTCCAGCCGCTCGAAGCGCTCGGCAGTGGATGGGAAAGGTACCCCAAGCCCCTTCGACTCGCGCTCGTACCAGCCCGCCCCGATGCCGAGATAGGCCCTCCCGCCGGAGAGAACGTCCAGCGTGGTCGCCGTCTTCACCAGTAGTCCCGGATGGTGGTAGTGAACCCCCGTGACCAGGGTCCCGAGCCGCGCCCGGCTCGTCACGCCCGCCAGATAGCTCAAGGCGCTGTAGCCTTCCAGCATCGGCTCTTCGGCCACGCCGACCATCTCTATCTGGAAAAAGTGGTCCATTACCCAGATGCTCGAAAATCCCACCTCGTCCGCCGTTCGCCCGATCTCCGCGAGCCGCCGTCCGATTGAGTCCGGGGCCTCCGGCCAGGTAAAGCTGGGCACCTGCAGTGCGATCCGCATCGTCTCTCCTTTCCAATACGGCAAGGTTTAAAGGATACTCCAGGAGCACGCCTTCCGTAAGCGTCTCGCGCTAAACTACCCGCAGGCCAGAGAAGGAGAGAGATGACCGAGTCGAAAACATCTGCGCTGACCCTGATCCCCCGCGAGGTCCTCTTCGGAAACCCGGAGAAGGCGCAGCCCCGCCTCTCGCCCGATGGCGAATGCCTGGCATACCTGGCGCCGGTCGACGGGGTGCTTAACGTCTGGGTCAGGAGCGCGAGAGGCGAAGCCGGTGGTGGGGACTTCAAACCCGTCACCGAAGACAGGAAACGGGGTATCCGGCTCTACTTCTGGGCCGAAGACGGGCGGTTCCTGATCTATTTGCAAGACCAGGACGGCGACGAGAACTGGCGGCTCTACGCCGTGGACCTCGAAGAAGGAGGCACCCGCGACCTCACACCTTTCGACGGCGTCCAGGCCCAGCTCGTCAGCAAGAGTAAGCACTTCCCGGATCAGGTCCTGATCGGCCTGAACAAGAGGGACCCCCAACTCCACGACGTCTACCGCCTCCACCCCGCGACCGGAGACCTCGAGCTCGTCGCCGAGAACCCAGGCAACGTCACCGGCTGGGTCGCCGACGCGGAGATGAAAGTCCGCGGGGCCCTCGCCGCCACCCCCGACGGCGGCTTCGAGCTGCTCCTCCGCGATAGCGAAGACGAGGGCTGGAACAAGATAGCCACCTTCGGCCCCGAGGACGGCCTGAACAGCGCCCCAGTTGGCTTCTCGCAAGACGGCGGGATGTACCTGCTCGACTCCCGTGGCGCCAATGCCACCCGGCTGGTCTCCAAGGAGCTTCCCGACGGCGCGTCGGAAGTTCTGGCCGAAGACCCCGATTACGACGTGGGTGGGGTCCTGATTAACCCGGACACCCACGAGGTCGAGGCGGTGGCCTTCACCCGCGCCCGGACCGAGTGGACCGTGCTCAGCGAAGAAGTCCGCGAGGACTTCGAGACTATAAAGACGCTCCACCCCGGAGACTTCGCCGTCACGGGCCGCGACCGGGCCGACGAGACCTGGGTCGTCGTCTTCACCGCCGACAACGGCGCGACCTCCTACTACTCCTACGATCGGAAGAGCAAAAGAGGCACACACCTCTTCGACGACCGGCCGGAACTCGCGGAATACGAATTGGCTCCGATGGAGCCGGTCTCGTTTACGACCCGCGACGGCCTCACCATCCACGGATACCTGACCCTCCCGCCGGGAGAGGGCGGGGAGGGACTGCCGATGGTCCTGAACGTCCACGGCGGCCCGTGGACGCGGGATGAGTGGGGCTATGACCCGGAGGCCCAGTGGCTCGCCAACCGAGGCTACGCCTGTCTCCAGGTCAACTACCGGGGTTCCACAGGTTACGGCAAGAAATTCCTGAACGCCGGCAACAAGGAGTGGGGCGCGAAGATGCACGACGATCTGGTGGACGCCGTGGGGTGGGCCGTGGAGCGGGGTGTCGCCGACCCGGAGCGGGTGGCGATCTACGGCGGTTCCTACGGCGGGTACGCGGCGCTCGTCGGAGCGACATTCACCCCGGAAGTCTTCAAGTGCGCGGTGGATATCGTGGGCCCTTCGAACCTGATCACGCTCATCAACACCATCCCGCCCTACTGGAAACCGCTCGTCGCCATCTTCCACGAGCGGGTCGGCAACCCCGAGACGGAAGAGGAGTTCTTGAAAAGCCGCTCTCCACTCTTCAATATGGACAACATCCGTACCCCCATCCTCATCGCCCAGGGCGCGAACGTCCCCCGCGTCAAGCAGGCGGAGTCAGAGCAGATAGTCGCCGCCCTCAAGGAGAAGGACCTGGACCACGAGTACCTCCTCTTCGGAGATGAAGGACACGGCTTCGCCCGGCCCGAGAACCGCTTCAAGTTCTACGCCGCGGCGGAGCGCTTCCTGGCGAAGCACCTCGGCGGCGGCCACGAGGATTGAAGGTCACCAAACGTGCTCACCGCCCCCTAGAGGTAAGATAACGACATAGAAACAGCAAAAAGAGGAGGTCGTCTGGTGGAGAGCGAGACAGGGTTGCGGGAAGAATTAGAGGAGATCCTCGTGCGTCTGGAGGCGCTCCGCGTCTCGGTCGAGTCGTCCAATTTCGACGCGAACTTCGCGGGCGCCCGGTTCAACAACTGCCTTACCACCGCCGGGTCATCGCTAAAGGCCGCCCAGGCCGTCCTCCGCGAAGAGCGGGAGCGGATCGGGTAGCGGGCCCGGAAGCAGAACCAAGGTATGCGCTTCACCAAGATGCACGGCGTCGGCAACGACTTCCTGATCTTCGATCCCGGAGAGGTCGAGGGTCTCGATTTACCGGACCTTGCCCACCGCGTCTGTGACCACCACTTCGGCGTCGGGGCCGACGGCATACTCGTGCCGGCGCCTTCGGAGGCCGCGGACCTGGAGATGATCTACTACAACTCCGACGGCTCTCCCTCGGAGATGTGCGGCAACGGCATCCGATGCCTCGCCCGCTACGCCCGCGACTACGAGCTGGTAGACGGTGACACCCTGACAATCGAGACGGGCGCGGGTACAAAGAAAGTTTTGCTGTTCGAGGACGGCTCCTCGCGGGTGGAGATGGGACCGCCGGAGGTAGGCTCCGAGGTGGAGGTCCGCGGTTTCCGGTTCTCGCGGGTCTCCATGGGCAACCCGCACGCGGTCACCTTCCTCGAAGGTGAGAAGGAAGTCGAGGCGCTCGACCTGAGAGAGATTGGTCCGCCGATAGAGAATGATCCGGTCTTCCCGGACAAGACAAACGTGGAGTTCGCTCGCGCTCGAGGGGATCACGACCTGCGCATGAGGATCTGGGAACGAGGGGCGGGCGAAACCCTGGGCTCGGGCTCGGGCTCGTGCGCCGTTGCGGTCGCGGCGATACACCACGGCCTCTCCCGGAGCCCGGTACGTGTGCGCCTCGACGGCGGCGTGGTCGAAGTGGAGTGGGCCGGCAGCGGCGAGCCCGTCTACATGACCGGCCCGGCGGAGTACGTCTGCGAGGGCGAACTGGCCTTCTGAAAAGTCGGGCAGCTCTCGCGGAACCACTCCTGCAAAATACTCCATTCGGGCCATGCCGAAAGCGCTTCTCCGGTACACAATCTCGCCGCGGACCGGCTCCTACTTTCCCCCTCCAGGATGCCGGTTCGCCCTATTTTACGGGTCTTATGTAACCGTGGTAATGCTCCGTTGTCAGTGATCTCCACGCGCTTCGGCTTCCAGCTCGTCCACGAACTGGCGGGCGGTGCGCCCGGACCTTCCGGCGTGCCAGCGTTCCCAGAGTAAGGCTCGCTCTTCCAGCTCACCTTCGGGAAGTTTTATGCCCCGTCCCAGGGCGAGACCGTGCACTATCTCCAGGTACCGTTTCTGGTTAGGGGTCGGGAAGGTCAGACGAAGGCCGAAGCGGGCCGCGAGGGAGAGCTTCTCCTGCATCGTGTCGCGGGCGTGAACGTCGTCGGAGCCGTCTTCTTCGCGGTCGGAGAAGTTCTCACGGATCAGGTTCCGGCGGTTCGACGTGGCGTAGACCCGCACGTTCTCCGGCGGCTCCTCGACACTACCCTCCAGCAGAGCCTTGAGCGACTTGTACTCGACCTCGTGCTCCTCGAAGGAGAGGTCGTCCACGAAGAGGATGAAGCGCGGCCCGCGGCCCCGCAGTACCTCCAGCAGTCGCGGCAACCCGCCCAACTCTTCCTTCGCCACCTCGACCATCCGGAGACCTCTGTCGGAATACTCGTTCAAGAGAGCCTTTACGGTGGAAGACTTCCCGGTCCCCGGCAGCCCGTAGAGCAGGGCGTGGTGGGCGGGCAGACCGGCCAGCAGCCGCAGAGTGTTGAGCCGTAGGGGCTCTCTCTCCCGCTCGTAGCCTATGAGGTCTTTCAGGCCGATAGGGTCCGGCCTTTCGACCGGCGCGAGGACACCCCGGCTCCAGCGGAAAGCGCGGTGGCGACCGAAGGCTCCGGCGCCGTGCCGGGCGTAGTAGTCCGCCAGGAGCCCGTCACACTCCGCCCAGTCCGTGGCCCGCGCGAGCTTGTGGGCCACGGTGTTTCGCGGCGAGTCTTCGGTGGAGAAGTCCGGAGCAGTCCACGGGGCCCATAATCCTTCAAGCTCCGGCGCGGCGCGTTCAACGGCGGAGATCAGGGTTCCGCCGTCCAGGTCGAAGAGCGCCCGCAAGGTGCGCAGGTCCCGCCGGGCCTGCTCCACGAGCATGGGACTTATTTTCCCTCTTTCCGCCCCCAGGCTGAATGGGTTCTCATCGTCCAGGATACGCCCGACGAGGTGTGACCGCCAGGCGTCGGGGAGGAGCAGATCCGGTTCACGAGCCAGCTCCTCCCACAGACGCCCGAAGGTTTCGGACAGCAGCATCGGGTCCGGACGGTCCTCTCCGAGAGCTTCGAGGAGCGTTAGAAGGCGACGGGCCGCCGGAGAGTCGAGTACGCCGCGCAACACGCCCAATCCTCGCGCCGCGAGCAGCAGCCGGTTCGTATCTTTTCGATCCATAAGGGGTGGAACTCTAACCCAATCCTTGGCCGAACGTGGAGAAATACAGGCGCTAGCCTCCGAAGAGACGGGCGAAGAAACCCCGGCTCTTGTAGGTCTTGAGCTCTGCTTCGAGGCGGGTACGTTCCTCTGAAAGGCTGGATCTCTCCTCGACGAGCTTTAAGTGCTCCTGGGTAAGGCGGTCGCGCTCGGCTTCGAACTTCGCCTTCTCTTCTTCGAGGGTGGAGATGGTTTTCTCCTGGAGCTCGCGCTGGAACTCGACCAGGTTGAGGCGCTCTATCTCGGACCAGAGCCGGTCTATTTCGACGCGGGCGGCGTCTCGCTCCTGCCGGACTTCCTCCACCTGCCGG
The DNA here is from genome assembly GCA_038198625.1 of Rubrobacterales bacterium. Classification (GTDB taxonomy): domain Bacteria; phylum Actinomycetota; class Rubrobacteria; order Rubrobacterales; family Rubrobacteraceae; genus JBBPZK01. The sequence goes on along the minus strand of JBBPZT010000193.1, from coordinate 10,565 downwards.
TTGCGCTCTTCGAGACGGGTCTTGTAGTCCTGGCCCTGCTGAAGAAGACGCTCGTAACGCTCGAATGGGACGGCCGGGAGACGGGAGCTATCCGCAGATTCCTCCCCGATCACCTCTCCCTCGAAGATCTCCTCCTCGGCGTCCGCGATGCTCAACTCGCGGGCCAGAGCCTCGACCTCCGACAGCCTGAAGGCATAACCACCCTCCGCCCCACGCTCGGCGAGGAGTCGTCCCTCGGACACGTAACGGCGGACCACGACGGCGGGACGGCCGAGAATAGCCGCCGCCCCGTTCAGTCCGATTCGCTCTTCGTCAGGGTCCATAGTCAGCCATTTTACGCGGCCAGATGGATTAGGGCCAGAGGCTCACGTCCGACTTCAGGTTTTAAAGACTTTTCCGCCCTCTATTTTGATCGGTATCTTCGGCAGAGGACGGGGCGCCGGACCGTTCAGAACCTTGGCGTTCTGCGCCGGATCGAAGATCGAACCGTGACAGGGGCAGACCAGATCCCCCGAGCTCTTCTGGTACGCCACCGTGCAACCCAGGTGCGTGCAGACCGCCGAGTACGCGACGAGATCCCCGCTCTTGAGATGAACCAGCACGGCAGGTTGTCCGGAGTTCTTGAACTGGAAAGACGAGTTCCGCGCGACCTGCGACTCCTGCGCTATGACCTGTCCTCCAGAAGTCCCCGCACTGCTGGAGCCTCCACCGGAAGATCCCGACTGGCCGCTAGAACTAGCGCCGGAGCTACCAGAATTACCGGAGTTGCCGTTGCCGCCGGAGCCTCCGCAGGAGGCGAGGAGCGAGGCAGAAGCGGCGCCTACGCCGAGGCGGATAAAGCTCTTGCGCGAAATTCTCTCTTCCAAGAAGATCTCCTTAAAAGAACGGGTTCGGGTATCGAATTGTATACGCAGTAGAGTGTGATTCGGTTCTCAGTCCGGGGCGTCGGCCTCGGAAATAAAGCGATCGTAGAGCACGGCGGCCAGGACGCCTCCGACTATAGGCCCCACGATGTAGACCCAGGCGGCCGTGAATTTTCCGGCTACGAGCATGGGTCCCAGGGCGCGGGCCGGGTTGACGGCCCCGCCGGTTACGGGCCCGGCGATAAACACGCAGGCGGCCAGCGCGAACCCGACGGCGAGAGGAGCGACCGAGGCTGGGACGCGCTCGTCGGTCGCCACGGAGATGATGACGAACACGAGGATGAAAGTGATCAAGGCCTCCACGGTGTGGTGAACAGACATACTACGCTCCGATGGTAAGGTTCTCGGCCTCGGTTGGTCAGGAGTCGGAGATTGAGCTTGGATTTCAGGTAGCGCTCGACGTAGAGCCAGCGGTGTCCCTCTCGTGATCTCACCAGCATCACACATACTGGTGACGATCTCCGCCCAGGATGCCGTGAGACGCGCGACGTTGGCGCGAGTGGCTCCCCGAGGGTCTGCGAAGGGTTGGATAGGACACCGGGAGCGGAGAATTGCTGTATGACGCTCTGCACGGAAAAGTATACAACTGCGCATGCCGACTTCTAACGGTCCAGGTGGCTTTTGTAGAAGCTCTCCGGCCCTTCCTCCAGGGCGTCCATCGTCTCCTCTATCTGCCTCTCGCGGGCTTCCTTGAGGACCGTGGCGATGATCTTCTCCATCCGCACCCACATTTCCCAACCGACCCGCTTTCGCTCTTCGGTGGCCCGGCTCCTCCAGACGCACGGGTCGTACTTCTCGTGCCAGCCGCTCATGTCCCACAGGGCGTAGCGGACGCCCTCGATGCCCTCGGTATGGAGGATCTCCACGAGACCGGGGATGCAGTCGCGCTCTATCTCCGCGAGGGTCTTTAGGTGTGGCTTCGCGCCGTCCATCATCGCAAATCTACGGCAAGCTTTCGCACGGCACCCCGTCTCCCTCTCCGTCGAGGTGGTAAGGGTCGCTAGGGTCCTGGTTATAGACCGCCTGGGCTTGGGCCTGGGTCTGGAAATCCGAGCAGTTGTAGTCGCCATCAGCGGGAAGCGGCGGGACGTTGCTCGGAGGCGGGCTCTGGCTCGGGGCGGGCGTCGGACTCTCTTCGGAGGACGCGCTTTGCGGGCTACTCCGTGCCCCGCCGCCGTAGCCCTCGCAGACCGCCCCGCTCGGTGTCCTGCACTCCTCCTCGGCATTGTAGGAGCGGTCTTGGGCCGGGCTGCCGCCGTAGCGTGGCCCACTCGTTGAGACGGGGCCGCCGTTTATGGAGACTGCCCAAACCGGGTGGATCTCCGCCCAATCGTGCAGGGTGTCGTTGACGTAGGCTCCCGTTAGGTCGAGGTGGTCGCCCACCGATGGGGCGGGCAAGTGTCCCCCGTCGCGGGCCATGAACTCGACCACCAGAGCGCCACCCTCACCCGAGTAGTTGCCGGGGATGAGCAGGTCCTCATACGTGGGGTCCGGACGCACGTTGATATGCACATCGCCGTCTTCCTCGTCTCGCACGTCAACGACTGTGCCGCTCGCTTTCTGGCATGCGTCGAGGACCTTCAGGCGCTCGGGATGGTAGACGCCTTCGAGCACCGCTCCTGGGGGCGGACACACCGGGCTCTGAGCCGCCGGAGGCGTGGCCGCTGGTTTGGAAGCCACTGGCTTTGCCGGTCGTTTCACGGGCTTTGGTTTCGGCTTTGATTCCGCCTTGGGCGTCTTCCTCGCGGGGGCAGCGGACTTCCCGGAGGTCTCGGTCTTCGACGCTTTCTCCGAGGGCGCGGGTTTTGCTGTATGCCTGGCAGGGCTCGCGGTCATGCTCCCCCGTAAGGTAGCATGGGTCGTCATGCTCGAACAGCGCCCGTGGACCTGTTTGTTCCGGTGGGTCTTTCGCCGTACGAAGCCCCGTGAGGGAGAGTTCGGCTACCACAAGAAGTCCACGATGGACATGCTCGTGCTGATGATCGTACTCGTCAGCCCGATAGAGATACTGGTATTCGAACTGCTGCTACTTGATCCTCTTCCCGGAGGTCTACACGGTGTTCTTGGTCCTGGGCTTCCACGCCTCGCTCCCCGCCCTCCCCCACCGCCTCGAAGAGACAGGAGCCCGTCTGCGCCACGGCGCGTTCGCGGAAGTCTTCGTTCCCTACACGGCGATACAGAGCGTGGGACGCACTGTCCATAAGGCACCCAAATGGCGGACGAGCAGTTCCTGAAGCTAATGGTCCCGCACCACCAGGCCGCCGTACCGATGGCCGAAGCCGCCCTGAAACGAACCGACCGCCCGGAGGTAGAACGACTCGCCAGGGCGATAGTCAACTCCCAGAAAGCCGAAGTAAGGACGATGAAGGACATGCTCCGCGCTCGCGGAGCATCGCTACCGGAAAGCAAGCCGGCCATGCGGATGAAAGGCGACGGGTGATGCGCCCCCGGCTGCGGTCTCACCCGGAAAAGCGGCCGGTATGAGCCGCGTAACCCGCCTCGTCGTCGCGTTGGCGATCTCCCTGTCCGTTTTCCTGATCGACCAGGGGTTGAAAACCCTCGTCGAAACGTCCATGCGGCTCAATGAGAGCATAACCGTCATCCCGAGCGTGCTCGCCCTTACCTACATAAAGAACCCCGGCGGCGCTTTCGGTATCCTCGCGGGACAGAGCTGGGTGCTCCTGACAGGTAGCGCGGTAGCCGTCGGGGCGGTGCTTTGGATACTGCTCGCCGGCACACCGTCCTGGCTGACCACCACCGGGTGCGGCCTGCTCCTCGGCGGAGCCGCCGGGAACCTCCTCGACCGGCTCGCCTCGGGAGAGGTGACGGACTACGTCCACTTCAGGTTCTGGTACATCTTCAACGCCGCCGACGCCGGCATCGTGCTGGGCGTGGCGCTCCTGCTGCTCGCCGCCCTCCGCCCCGAGAGAGCCGTCAGGCCGTCCGGCAAAGACCAGAGCGCTGACCGCTAGCCTCGCGGCCAAAACCCGCCTCTACAACCAGCCCTTCCGCTCCGCGAGCCGGGCGGCCTCGACCCGGTTGCGGGTGCCGAGCTTCTTGATCGCCGTGGAGAGGTGGTTCCGGACGGTCCCCTCGGAGAGGTATAGCTTCCGGGCAACGTCGGAGATGGTCGCGCCGTTCATCGAAGCAGCCAGGCTCTCGCGCTCCCGCCCGGTGAGCGGGCTCTCGCCGTCGCTAAGAGCAGTCACCGCGAGGCTCGGGTCCACCACCCTCTCGCCGGCCACGGCGCGGCGGATGCCGGAGGCCAACTCGGCGGCCGGAGCATCCTTGAGCAGAAAGCCGGCTGCGCCGCTCTCCAGGGCGCGGCGCAGATACCCGGCGCGTCCGAAGGTCGTAAGGATCAGGACGCGGCACTCCGGCAGGCTCTTCCTCAGCGCGGCGGCCGCATCCAACCCGTCGCCTCCCGGCATCTCTATGTCCAGAAGCGCCACGTCCGGCCGGGCATCCAGGGCTTTCGGGACCACCTCATCACCGCGGGCGGCCTCGGCGACGATCTCGATGTCGTCCTCCAGCGAGAGCAGGGCAGAGAGCGCCCCACGCACCATCGCCTGATCCTCGGCCAGCAACACCTGGACTGTCACAGCTACCGTTTCCCTACCCGCAAACCATCCGAATCGGCCATGAGCGTATCATCCGCCAACACGCCGTCCCCGACCGGCAGCGTAACGCCCAGCCAGAAGCCGTCCGCTTTTCGTGGACCGCACTCGAAGCGGCCGCCGCCTTCCGAAACGCGCTCGGCCACCCCACGAAGGCCGCTGCCGGACACCTTTTCATCAATATCCACCACGTTTCCCTGTCCGTCATCCACCACCTCGGCGCGGGCCTCGTGACCGTTGCGCGTAATTCGTATTTCGCAGTTTCTGGCGTGGCTGTGACGGATCACGTTCGTAACCCCCTCGCGAACCGTCCACGCCAGGATCGCATCGACCTGAGGCGGCAGCGTCTCTGCCTCTTGTTCGATCCGGCAGCCGATACCGGCGGCCGCCAGCATCTCCCGCGCGCCTCTAAGTTCGGAGGCAAGAGTCGGGAGCCGGTATCCGGCGACCGCATCGCGCACCTCGCGCAGCGCCTCCCGCGCCGTGGCCTCTATGTCGCTGACCTCCGAGGCGGCCTTCTCGGGATCGACGGGCAACAAACGCCCGGCAAGCTCGCTCTTGAGCGTAATCAAGGAGAGGCTGTGTCCCAGCAGGTCATGCAGGTCGCGGGCGAAGCGCAGCCGTTCCTCGGAGACCGCCAGACGGGCAACTTCCTCCCGCGCGGCGTGCAACTCTCTGATGGTAGAGATCATCCTGCTCATACCGACCATGCTGAGTCCGGTACCGCCGACGATCAGCTCGACGGTCATCAGTTCCTGCCAGCCTATGCCCGAGGTCCATCCGGCCCCGGCCGTCACCACCATCAGACCGGCAATGGTCCAGACGGCCTGACGAGTCGGAAACCTCATAGCGGTGGAGGTGGCGGCGAAGATCAAAAACCAGAGCCAGCCGCTGCTGTAAAAGACCGTCAGGAAGAGCACCAGGACCGTCAGGACTCCGAACCCGCACCATGCAGCGCTGCCATTGCGGCGCTCGGAGTCCTCAGAGCTACCCAGGAAACTACTCCCCAGCACGAGCCAGAGGTAAGCCGCGACGAAGGCCGCGACGGCGGCGAGAGCGACGAGCAGGCGCAGCGGTGAGAGGTCGGAGTTCAGCAGGTCATGGATCGGCAGGGCGAGAAACAGCAGCCACACCAGACTGAGCAGCAACCCCAGATAGTAATCGCCGCGCGCCCTTGCCGGGTCGGCTGCCTTCGTCCCCGCCACTGGATTCTTACTTGCTGCTCTCTTCCGCGGAGGCATATCCGCACCGCCGATCTTTACCACTAAACCTTCTTCCGTTTGCACAGGGATTATAGCGGCCCTGTTCAACCAAAGGTTTTGCCCTCGTCGCGGCGGTAGGCGATCATCGCCATGACGAGAAACACCACCGTGTAGCCCACGACCCAGAGGATGTGTAACGTTATAGGCTTGCCGTCGCCTGAGCCGAGTACGTGCCAGCCGAGCTGGGCGACATGATAAGAGGGTAGGTACAGGGCGATATTCTGGATGACTTTGGGCAGAAACTCCAGCGGCAGGAACAGTCCCGAAGCGAACGCGAGCGGCAGGAAGATGAGTTGAGCCAGGACGCTGGCGGAGCTTGGTCCGGCCGTGTAGCCGAGCCACAGCCCCAGGGCGACGAAAGGGATCATTCCGAGGATTAGCAACCCGACGAGCTTCGCCCAGAGCCCGATGCTCATGCTTATACCGCCGACGACCGCACCGAAGGCGAACAACGCCGCGAGCACCGCGACGCCAAAGATGAGGGCCATCAGGATCTTCGCGGCGAAGTACGTCAGCGGGTGGAGCGGGGTAGTCCTCAAGAGCATGTTCCAGCGCATCCTCCTCTCGGCGGCGATGGAAGCGCCGAAAGAGAAAAGCGCCATAGCCATCACCGCGTACGTTCCGTAGGAGGCCATCACGTACTGTCCCGCATTTATGCCGCCGAGCTGCCTACCCACGTTGGGCAATCCGAACATGGCGAAGAACAGTATGGGAAAAAGGAAGGTACCGACGGCGAAGATCGGTATCCTGAGCAGCTTCAGGACCTCGCAGTAGACGTAGTACGCCAGCGCGGAGAAGCGCCGCCGGGTTGAAGATTTGGTCCGTACCGTTTGCTCCGTCGTGGTCTCGCTCATCGTCCATCCTCCTCGTCTTTCTTGCCGGTCAGGGCCACGAATGCTTCTTCGAGCCCCGCGCCGACCACTTCCAGGTCCCGGACCTTTACGCCCTGTCGAAACAGGCTCTCCAGAGCATCTTCGGGTTGCGTCGAGTAGAGGGTGAAAGCGTCTCCCTCGTGCTCCGCACGCTGTATGTTCGGCAGTTGGGAGAGCAGGCCGTCGGTCAGGGTGGGTGATCGGAACCGGATGACCTTGCCGCCGACGCGAGCTTTGATCTCCGCCGGCGTTCCTTCCGCGACCACCGTGCCCCTGTCTATAACGACTATTCGTTCCGCGAGGGCGTCGGCCTCTTCGAGGTAGTGGGTCGTCAGCACGATGGTCTTGCCCCGGCGGTGCATCTCCCGGATGCTCTCCCAGAACCGCCTGCGGGACTCGACATCGAGCCCGACGGTCGGCTCATCCAGGAAGAGCAACTCTGGGTCGCCTACGACACAGAGCGCGAAGTACAGCCTCTGCCGTTCCCCGCCGGATAAGTTCCCGACCTTCGATCCGGCTTTCTCCCTTAAACCGGCGGCATCCAGGGCTTCCCGTGCGCCGATCGGCTTTTCGTAGAGCCTGCGGAACATCTCCACGACCTCGCGCACCTTGAGCGTTTCTGGAACGCCCGACTCCTGGAGCATCGCCCCGACGCGCCTGCGGCTCGCAGGCTCCCGCGGGTTACGCCCGAAGAGGGTGGCGGTCCCCGAGGTCGGCGCCCGGAGGCCGAGCATCAGGGAGATGGCGGTCGTCTTGCCCGCGCCGTTGGGACCGAGGAGCGCGACCACCTCTCCTGGGTCCACCGCGAAATCAGTATCTTTTAACGCCAGCACCCTCCCGTAGCTCTTCGACGCGCCTTTCAGCCGGACCGCCGGCTCCCTCGTGTTCGCTGCCATATCGTCTCCCTCGCTAGTGTCTTTCTATACAACCAGTTTAGGAGCGGGAGCTTCGAGTCGGAAGTGAAGGCCGTCGTGATCCCGGCATGACAAATGTCATGGGATCGTGCTTCGAGTTGCGGCCTACCGCTCTCTGCTTCGCGTGTAGACGTTTGCCTTTGCTCCAAGCCAGCCTCCGACGAGCATGAAGAAGACCGAGGCGAGCCTGAACTTCCACCAATCCCAGGTGCCGTATAACCAGGCTTTTAGCCCCACTGCGGTCGCGATCTCGCTTAGAAACGGTATACGGTAGCCAGAACGAAGACAAAAAAGCCCAGCCAGATCCAGAGTGCGTACTCGAAGAAGAAAGAAGCGTCGTTACGGCCGGAAAGAGGAAAAGCGTTCCGGTAGTTCAAGTTGCAAAGCGGCCAGAACCCGATGTTCAGCGCGGTTACTATCAACGTTATCCAGAAGATAGTATCCACGTGACTATTCTACCGTTTGGCAGTCCTCGGGATGACTTCGCGGGCCTGCTCGTGCAGCCGGTCTTCTTCTACCTTCCGCTCCCCGAGCCTCCTGCTCTGTTCTACGAACGCCGCCCCCGGAGCAAGGCTACGAAGACGAATATAAGCAGCGCCGGACCGGCCAGCATCGCCAGCAGCATCCCTACCAGGTACAGCAACTCTTGCGGGAAAAACACCACGATCCTCTCCTTCCGACGCCGGGTTGCGACCTGATGGGACTATCTCACAACCGGCATCCACGCGAGCGTCCGGGACGGGCTAGCTTCTTACGACCTCCCGGAGTTTCCCGGTTTCCACGTCGTAGACTGCTCCGGTGATCGGGATGCCGTCCGGGATCAACTCGGAGCTTCGGAGAGCTTCGACATCGTCGCGGACGCTCTGTTCCAGGTCGGAGAATGGTAGGAAATCGCGTCCGGTGGTGTCGACGCCGAGGTCTTCCTTTATCTTCGCCGTCAGGTCTTCGTTCTTGAAGGTGAGCATGCCGCAGTCGGTAAGCGCCCTGAGGTCCCCAACCCCCGGCGCCGGGAAAGTAGCAGCAAGGTTTGCTGTAGTACGCGCGGCGTTGCCGAAGGAGATCCAGGTTGCTACGGCCCCCAGAACAGCCCCCACAAGCTGCGCCCCCACGTAGGCCGGGACGTATCCCCACGGAAACTTGCCGGTTGCGGCAAGGCCGAGGGTGACGGCTGGGTTTACGTGCGCCCCGGAGACGTGCCCCAGGGCGCCGACTATGGCGACCAGTATCAGCCCAAACGCCAGGGCGATCGCCGTCGAGTCATATGGAGCGCCGGCAGTCGGATTTTTCAAGAGGGCGGCGACCGCAACGGCAGTACCGGCAAAAACCAGCATGAACGTGCCGATGACCTCGGCCACCGCCGCCCGAACCATGTTGGTTCCAGTTTCGCTACCGTATAAACCTCCGCTCGTCCCTCCACTCTCCTTTGGGCCACCATCGGATCCGTCAGCCGCGTCTTCCTCGCGAGGCTCTTCCGTTTCTCCGCTCCCGGTTCTAGAGGACAGACTCTCCGACGATCAGTCGTCCGTCGCGCGTCCCCCGGAGCCGCTGCGGGAGCCGGTAACTCGTCTCTCGTCTTCTCTACGCAAGTCCTCTTCTCTACGGTCTCTCTCGGACATTCGTCTCCTCGTCTTCCGGCCGCGCTCGACCGGCACGTCTCGTCGCATTGGATGCCGGACTTGGACGTCCGGCCTGGGATACTCTCCAAGAAAGTACGCGAGACCCTCGAATAGAGATCAATGCTCTCGGCTTGGTGAACCCTTGTCTACCAGGGCGGCGTCGGCTCAGGCGGGGGACCCGACCTTCCGGCGTTCCTGAACATCCGAAACAAAGTGGTCGTAGAGCATGCTCAGGCGCGGCGCGCGATGAACACTATGACCCGGCTGGTGTCGACAAACGACCCACGATTCCAGTCGCCGTACACGTGCTCTACGTTAAAGACGGAGTCGATCAAGGATCCGGTCAGCTCCGCCAGGCTGCGGAAGCGCAGTTCGCTGCTCGCAACCACGACCTCGCCGGTGGCGGTGAAGACGTTGTGTGACTCAAAGCGAACACGGTCGTTCTGTACGGTATCCAACTCTAACCAGCACTCCATTGGTCCGTGCGGTGATTCGAACCGCTCACATGTATTCGCGCGGTTCCATCCTTCCCACGCCCGGTCGTCGGGGTTGCGGCTCTCGAAAGCGAGGTAACCGCCGGGCCGCAGGGCGGCGTGAATGTCGCGTAGGGTAGTGGACCACGCAGCGTCGTCGAGGAACACCTGGGCTACGTTCCCGGTCATGACTACCAGATCGGCCTCTGGTGTCCCCAGCGCGCCGGAGTCGCCTTCGACCCACCGCACCAGATCAGCATGCGGTTGCCTGCAGGCGTAGGACAGCATTGCCGGTGCAGGATCGATGCCGACAACCTGGCGGCCATCGAGCGCCAACTCTCGGGTTAGCAAGCCTGTTCCGCACCCCAGGTCGAGGATCCGGCGGGCATCGAGGTCAGCCGCGAGACGAACGTAGAAATCGGTGTCGGCACCACGGGCGTTTTCGATGTCGTACAGTTCTACCAGGCGCGGGTCTACGTAGTGCTGATCGAGCTTTACCACGATGGTCCCTGTGTATGCTCCTCTGAAAGGAACAGTATAGTAAATATCAACAAGAACAGACTATTGTTTCTTTGAAAGAGTACGGACATCTCCTGAAACAAAGATCAATGAACCCTCCCGGGCCGGGGTCGCGTATAACATAGTCGAGACCGTAGTTTTCGGAAGGAGTTATATCCCGTGAACGGCATGACTTGGGTGCGTATCCTGGTGGGTGCAGTCTGGCTCAACGGGGCGGCCGAGAAGATTCTGAACCCCCAGTTTCCACAACAGTTCGCCCAGAGCATAAAGGCCGGCGGCTACGTCTCGCAGGCTCCCCAGTGGTTCCAGGCTTTCATGAAGACGAACGTCGTGCCAAACGCCGAACTCTACGCCAACCTGACGCGCGCG
>JBBPZT010000192.1:0-12713 GCA_038198625.1 Rubrobacterales bacterium | reverse complement strand
CTACTCTGGTCGGACTGGTCACCAGGATCGCGACTAAGATCTGCGCCTACACCTACGCCTTCTTGGTCAATCGGAGGCTGAATCGTCCTCAAGGCCGCATCAAGGAGTTGTGGGCATGAAAACCTTGCAACACTCATCTAGCGCGGGCCGTCGGCCGATTCCATGACCCCGGTGAAATGTCGTTGCAGAGTTCGGCGAGGGACATGATGTCGTGAGTGGGAGTTTCAGGAGATGACCGGTACAGGCGAAGAAGGGCGTCCCCAGCAAGTGGGAAGCGTAGGGCGGAAAAGCGGGGAAAGGCTCACTTCTGGAGCCGGCCGTCCCGGCCGCGAGGAGGCCCGCCGGTCCGTCTGGAGGTCCCGGGAGACCGTGGCGCTTCTAGAGCGGGCTTCCGGCTTGATGAGCGAGGACGAGCCGATGCAGCCCGCTGCAAATCTTCTCCACACCGCGCTCTGTGAGGCTGAGGTACGGCTGGGCGTACTAGAGGATTGGTACAGTCGGACTTATGGTTCGCTACTGTGAAGTCCCTCGATGCCACCGGAGGGTCTCCACCCGGTGGCAAGTTTAGCGGCTCGAACGACTAGACTTCGTACTCTTCGGGCGGCCACCCTGACTCATCCACCAACTCCCGGGCGCTTCGGTCTGAAGCACCGTCGTTAATCCGATCTCGGAAACCGGAAGCCAGGAGGCGCCGCGGCTTGTTTCGGGTGGGAGCGGATGTCGTGCCGGACGAACTGAACGTGAGGCGGCAGGGTTGCACCGCGCTTCGCCCCGAGAGTAAGATACCTTTGCTTCATAATATTGAAAGGAGGGTCTAATCTCATGGCCGGTGATCGACAGGATAACCCGGGCATCCGGGTACCTCCGCCCCTGATCTATCTTTTTCCCCTCGTTTCGGGCTTTGCGCTAGAAAGATGGTTACACATCCCCTTCTTGTCAGGTGGCTGGCCGCGTGGCGTCGTACGCATCCTCGGCTGGCCGCTGGTGGGCGGTGGGATACTACTCGGAGGCTGGTTCTTCCGGACGATGCGTGGCGCCGACGCGCCTGTACGTACCGACAAGCCCGTACCGAAGCTAACCACGAGTGGACCGTTCCGCTACACCCGCAACCCCGGCTACCTGTCCATGGCGATGATCTACGCTGGAATAGCCGTTCTTCGTAACTCGCAGTGGGCCATCCTCCTCTTGCCCGTGACGCTGCTCGTGATTCAGCGCGAGGTGATCGGACGCGAGGAACGTTACCTGGAACGCACCTTCGGAGAGGAGTACCTGGAATACAAGGCGCGTGTACGCCGCTGGGTGTAAAGGGTTGAACCGCCGTGGAAAGGAACATAGGCATGAAGACCGAAGGCGAGGGTCTCTTTGTTGTCCCGGATGACGGCAAGGCGCTCACGAACCCGATCGGCGGGGAGATGGTGGTCAAGGTCCGCGATGGAGATACCGCTGGCTCCTACTCGATCCACGACAACAAGATCCCGCCGGGGTCTCCGGGTCCCCGTCCTCACCTCCATCTCAATCATGAGGAAGCCTTCTACGTCCTGGAGGGAGAGCTAACCGCGCGGGTGGGACCACGCACGGTCAAGGCGACAGCAGGCTCGTTTGTGGTCGTGCCGCGGGGGACCGTTCACCAACCTTCGAACCCGGGTACGGAGCCGACCAGAGTATTGCTCATCTTCTCTCCAGCGGGGATGGACCGCTTTTTCGAGGAAGCAGCCGAGAAGCGCATGCCGCTACAGGCGGCGCCCACCGATCCGGCGGTCCTTGAGAAGCTCACGACATTTACCGAGAAGTACGGTTACGAGTTTGCGGAGTTTCCACCCGGGCCATAGGGTCTGTATGTGCGGGCCATCAGAACGTGAAAGGAGGACGTTCTATGCCAACGGTGCCAGAGCACCTACGTGACCCGCAGGCCAATTCCACTTGTGACCCTGGCTTAGGTAGTGAGTCGAGACCACGCTGGTTGAACTCCGCCCGAAGGCGTCCTACCAGAGGAACACACAGACCCGTGTAACCCCTCTCCAACGAGGCCTGCTCCCCGAAGCTACAAAGCTCGTGTTTCAACTCACACGACGCCCTTGAATTATGTACGGCTATAACAGACAATACTATTTAAGCCGTACATTCGGGATATGCAGACTGAAAGAGGAGATAGAACATGTTTCATGGAGTAGATTCGCGGCATATGTTGGAGGCCGTATTGCGGGAGCACGAAGAGGTCAGGGGCCAGGCGCGGCGGGACGCGGAGGGGCGCCGGGCATCGCGGTTGCTTTCGAGGCGGAGGGCTGCGGCTTTCAGGAGTCGGAGCGGGATCAGGCGCGGGACCTGAGCTAGCGGAGATGAAGGGGGTGTAAATGGGTGAGGGGCGTAGGGAGCCGGACTACGAGGCTGAGGAGTTGTTGCAGGTAAGGGAGCCGGAGCAGTTTCGGGCGGTCGGGGACCCGACGCGGCACAGGATCATCAGCCTCCTCTCGGAGCGGGCGGCGACGACCAGCCAGCTCGCTGAGGCGTTGGGGCAGCCGAGGGGTAGCATCGGGCATCACCTCAAGGTGTTGGAGGAAGCTGGTTTGATCCGGGTGGTCAGGACGCGCCAGGTACGCGCCATGACCGAGAAGTACTACGGCCGGACGGCCCGGCTGTTCGAGTTCCACGACCCGGAGGGCGACACCCCGAAGAGGGAGTTCGTAGACTTCTTCCGGCAGGCCATGGACGAGTACGAGGAACCGCACCCGGAGAGCGAGTTCTCGGAGATATTGACGCTCCGCCACGCCCGCATCCCGGCGTCGAGGGCGCAGGAGTACCATCGCCGCGCGCTGGAGTTGGCCGAGGAGTTCGCCGACGAACATAAGGTCCCTGGAGAGAGGGTTTACGGCTTCATGGTCCAGGTCTACCTGACCGATCTGCCCGAGTTACCAGAGGAAGAAGAGTAGAGCATGGCCTCCCCCGGCGTTGCGGCTGCGCCCGGAGGAGGATCCGAGGGAAGGCTCGGCGGCGACTTCCGGCGGTTCTGGGTCGGGCAGGCTATCTCCAACCTCGGTGGTTCTTTTACTATTTTCGCGTTGCCGCTGCTCGTCTTCAAGCTCACAGGCTCGGCGCTCAACCTGGGGCTCATCACGGCGTTCGAGTTCCTGCCTTATCTGCTGTTCGGGCTCCTAATCGGGGCCTGGGTAGACCGGGTGGACCGCAAGCGGATGATGATCTTCACGGATGTGGCGCGGGCCGTGGTGATAGCCACGATCCCGCTACTGGCCGCCTTCGACCTCCTGGTGGTGTGGTGGGTCTACGTGGTCGGGTTCGTGAGCTCGGTGCTAAAGATCGCCTTCGACGCCGGAGAGTTCGCCGCCATCCCGAGCCTCGTCGGTACCGATGACCTGGTAAAGGCGAACGGGCGCGTCCAGGCCAGTTACTCGGCCGCTTTCTTCCTCGGCCCGCTGCTCGCCGGGGCTCTCCTGGCGGTGATGCCCGTCCAGGACGTTTTTACCTTCGACGCGCTCTCTTTCCTCGTCTCGGCGCTTGCGCTGGCCCTCGTGCGGCGGAGCTTCAACGCCGGGAATGATGGAGAGAAGACCGTCGCCGGTATCCGCCGGGACGTTGTGGAGGGCTTGAGGTACGTGCTCGGCCATCCAGTGTTGCGGAATATCTCGATCATGATGGCCCTCATAAACCTCGTGATCGTTACTACACAGTCTCAGCTCGTGCTGTTTGCCAAGGAACGCCTCGGCGCGGGTGACTCCCAGGTTGGGATTCTCTACTCCGTGGGGTCTTTGGGGATAGTCTTCCTGTCGCTGGCGGCGGGTCCCGTCCGGAAGCGACTCTCCTTCAGCAAGGCCGCTCTGGGCGCTTTGATGCTCGACGGGTTGCTCATAGTCGGGTTCGCGTCCGTGAGTAGTTACTGGGTAGCGTTGCCCGTATGGGCCCTGGCGACGGGGCTCGGTATCTTCTTCAACATCAATACCTCCAGCCTCCGGCAGCAGATCGTACCGAACCACATGCTCGGGCGCGTCCAGAGCATCGCCGCCGTGCTCGCCTGGTCCGCCATCCCGATCGGCTCTTTACTCGGCGGCCTGGTTATAGAGAAGACCCAAAACGTGGCGCTGGTCTATGGGGGGATCGGGGTTCTCGTCTTCCTCATCGCCCTCGCCTTCTCCTTCACCTCCCTCGGCCGCGCCGAACGCTACCTGCCGGGAGGAGACGCCTCCGGAGAGCACGAGCAGACGGCGGCCGGAGGACAATGATCTCGGCGAGGAACCTTCGCGAGGTGGATCACGCAGAGATAATCACCTTCGTGGATGAATGGTGGGGCGGCCGCCACGTCTCCGATAAGCTGCCCAGGCTCTTCTTCAAGTACTTTCGGGACACGAGCTTCGTCCTGGAAGAAGACGGCCGTATACTAGCTTTCCTGATCGGCATAATCCCCAAAGACTCGGAAGAAGCATACATACACTTCGTGGGCATCCATCCCGATCACCGAAAGACCGGACTTGCGAAGCGCCTCTACGAGACATTCCTCTACGAGGCGCGGGACAGAGGATGCAAGAGGGTCCGCTGCATCACGAGCCCGGTCAACAAGACCTCGATCTCCTTTCACACCGGGATGGGCTTCGAGATAAAAAGAGGAGACGGCGAGGTCGACGGCGTCTCCATCCATACCAACTACGATGGAGACGGAAAAAACAAGGTCTTGTTCGTAAAGAAGCTCTCCGGATAGCTCACTCGCGATAAGCAGAGCCCACCGATAATCGTGAACGAGCGGAACTACCGATCTACTCCAGATGAAACGTTTGGTTTTGACGGTCTAAAGCTTTGAAGCCCGCTTACGTGGCGCCAGAAATCGACGACCTCGAATCATCAAGGCTATGTATGGAACTGGAGCAGCCGCCTTCGAAAGATGAGCGGTGATTCCGGCGACTGCTCCAGGAAGCTACGAGCCGTTAGATGCTGTTTCAGCGTCGGGCGGGACGATGCCGATGCCCGGGCCTTCTGGTGTATCGACTACGTTCAGGGTGCTTCCGTCCAGCGCTTCGCTGACGGAGTTGTCGATGTGCAAGAGGCTCTCGCCCTCGTGCTCGACGACCTGATCGTCGCCTTTTGGCTCACCGGCGGAGATGCCGACTCCAGTCTCGCCGGTACCCTCATCCATCACCGGGTCAGGCGCAGTACGGTACCCTCCGGGCGCTCGACTTGCCGGAAGAGGCCCTTCGCGTCGTCGGTTATCGAGATCATGCTTCCTCCTTCGCTCTCCTGTTCCACGACCATATCCGAGATCGCACGAAACAGTAAAGTTGGGAGCTTACAGTAACTACCTGACACTACCACACTCGAGTCCGGACCCAAACCTACCGTGCTTTAGCTTGGAGCGGACATGGGTAGACTCTCCTTTGGAAGCAAGGTGAAGACCAGGAGGTAGCTTGAACAGGACGGAGGATGGGCGGACGGAGTACGCGATCAAGGAGGCAGGGGGACGCTTCTATCCGGTGATAATGGACCGCGAAGCGGGCGGCCACTACGAGATCAAGAACCCCATGACTGGCGGTACCCTCAGCTATAACAACGCCGAAGCTGCCGAAGCTTATCTTCGTCGGGCCCGTGAGAAGGATAAGTAGCCAATGTTGGAGGACTTTTTCGAAATCTTATCTTGCGGGCTTTTGCCTTACAAGTTTGTCGCGACGGTTGCTGCTAACGGACTCTAGCAAGAAAACGTCTGAATGTATTGTTGAGTGTAGGGGACATACAAGGGGAGGTATGCGGAGCTTTGGACTTACGGGTGGATCCAACATCGAATCGTCGTAACGGGAAGTAGATGCCGGGCGTGTTTCTCCGGATCGCGCTGGTGATCATGTTCGTGGTTCTGGTGGCAGGTTGCAGCTCTTCGTCGCAGCAATCCGGTCAATCCGGTGGGAAGGGTGACAAGTCAAACAAGAAGGGTTCGCAGTCGGCCGCAAAGAGCGGCGCTACGAAGAGTGGTAAGGCTATGGGATCCAGCTCAGGAATGACCGCGAAGATGACAGGTCCAGGCACGAACGGCCAGACCATGGGCCGGACAGGGTCCGGGACCACTGGTAATGTCGGCGGCGAAAATGCCGGAAAGTCGAATGATTCTGGGAAACCGTATGACGCCATCCCACCGCCGCCCGGAGCGAAGCCGCCGAAGGATAAAGCGAGCGCGGCGGAGAAAAAGAATATGCCGATGCTAGAAGCACAGGCGTACGGTGACACGAGTGGCGGCAGTGCCGCCTCACGGAGCGTGCCGCTCGGGCAGACGCTCATGGCGGGCGAGAAAGACCTATCGAACGGACCTCTCAAGAACAACCGGCTCGTGGCCTACTACGGCACGCCGCTCTCAAGCCAGATGGGTATCCTCGGGGAGTACGGCAAGCAAGAGATGATGAAAAAGCTCAAGGCCCAGACCCGCGCCTACTCCGCCGCCGACCCCGCCCATCCGGCGATACCGACCATCGAGTTCATCGCTTCGACCGCCCAGAGGGATCCGGGTCCCCAGGGACTCTACGTCGCGCGCACCTCGCCGAAGGTTATAGAGGAGTACGCGAAGCTCGCCGAGAAGAACCACGCCCTCCTGATGCTCGACGTGCAGCTCGGACGTGACTCTGTGATGAGTGAGGTGAAGGCGCTGACGCCGTTCTTGAAGCGGCCCTACGTCCAGTTGGCTATAGATACCGAGTACCACGTGGGGCCGGGGCAGGTCCCCGGCGTGAACCTGGGCAACGTGGACGGCTCGGAGATAGAGCCGGCCATCCAGTATCTGGATAACCTGGTGAAGCAGAACAACCTCCCGGCCAAAGTGCTCCTGGTGCACCAGTTCCAGTCCGGGATCGTTACCAACAAGCAGCTCATAAAACCGACCAGCAACGTCCAGGTGGTCTTGAACGCGGACGGCTTCGGGAACCCGACTGACAAATACGCCAAGTACCGTATCCTGGTCCGGGACGAGCCGCTCCAGTACGGAGGGTTCAAGCTGTTCTACACCCAGGACCAGCCGCTACTCACGCCGGAACAGGTAGTACGCCTCGACCCGGCGCCGGCGGTGATCGAATACCAGTAGATCGGGGTTAGGAGAACAACTCCTCGAAGCCGGCTTCGTCCAGGACCGGGACGCCCAACTCCCTGGCCCGGTCCAGCTTGGAGCCGGCTTCCTCCCCGGCGAGCACGTAGTCAGTGTTCTTGCTGACCGAGGAGGTGAACGTACCCCCGGCCTCCTCAAGCCGCCCCACGAAGTATCCACGCGGCTTGCTCAGGGTGCCGGTTATGACGACCCTTTTACCCGCAAGCGTACCGTCCACGATCCCCGATTCCACGCGGCCGAAGTCGAGGCCGAGTCCCATCAGACGCTCGACGAGGCCCCGGTTGTCTCCGAGGGCGAAGTATTCGATGACCGCCCGCGCCACGACCCCGCCGATGCCGTCTATCTCGGTGAGGCTCTCGGCCTCGACACCAGCCATAAGGTCTTTGCCGCCGAAGCGTCCGGCGATGAGTTGGGCCGTCACCGCGCCGACGTGCCGGATACCCAAAGAGTAGAGGACACGATCGAAAGGCTGCTCTTTGCTCCGCCTTATGAATCCTACGAGGTTTTCGGCGCTCTTCTCGCCGAAACCTTCGAGCGGGACGAGTTGCTCCACCTCCAGCTTGTATATGTCGGCGGCGTCTTTTACGAGGCCGAGGTCGAAGAGCTTCGCAACGAGCTTCTCGCCGAGGCCGTCTATGTCCATCGCGGATTTGGATGCCCAGTGGATGAGGTGCTCCACGGCCTGGGCCGGGCAGCGGGCGTTGACGCATCGGGTGACGGCCTCGCCCTCCGGCCGCGAGACCGGCTCCCCGCAGACGGGACAATCCTTGGGCATCTCGAACTCGCGCTCGTTTCCATTGCGGTCTTCCACGATGGGACGGACGACCTGGGGGATCACATCTCCTGCCCGCTCTACCACGACGGTGTCACCTATAAGGATGCCTTTATCTTTTATGTAGTCCTCGTTGTGGAGCGTCGCCCGCGAGATGGTCACCCCGCCGACGTTGACCGGTGTGAGCACGGCCTGGGGCGTCAGCGCTCCCGTGCGCCCGACGTGGACGAATATGTCTTCCAGCTTCGTGCGACCCGCGAGCGGCTCGAACTTGTACGCTATGGCCCACCGCGGCGCTTTTTGGACCGAGCCGAGCGCCTCCTGCTGCTCCCGTGAGTCCACCTTTACGACCACGCCGTCCACCTGATAGCCGACCTCGTCGCGCTTTCTGGTCCACAGCCGGCACTCCTCCACGACTGAGTCTATGGAGTCGTGTAGCTTGTGCGGGTTCACGCGCAGGCCGTAGCCTTTCAAAGAGGCGAGCGCTTCGGAGTGGCTTTCGTAGCCTTCGTATCCCTCGCCGACGCCGTAGAGGAAGACGGTGAGGGGCCGGTGGGCGGTAATTCCGGAGTCTAGCTGGCGGATGGAGCCGGCGGCGGCGTTGCGAGGGTTGGCGAATGTAGCTTTCCCCTCTGCTTCCTGTCTCCGGTTCAGCTTCTCGAACTCATCGAGCGACATGTACACTTCGCCTCTCGGCTCCAGGACTTCCGGTGCTCCGTCCGAGAGCCTTTCCGGGATGGCGCGAATGGTTCGGAGGTTCGCCGTCACGTCCTCGCCGACCGTACCGTTGCCCCGCGTGGCGCCCCGCGTGAGTCTTCCGTTCTCGTAGCGGAGCGAGATCGCCAGCCCGTCTATCTTCAGTTCCGTGACGTAACGCGGGGTCTCCTCCTCGCCGAGCAGCCGCCGGACGCGGGTATCCCACTCGTAGAGGTCCTCCGGCTTGCGGGCGTTCGAGAGGGAGAGCATCGGCACCGCGTGGCGGACCTTCTCGAACCCTTCGAGGGGCTCCGCGCCGACCCTCTGGGTGGGAGAGTCCGGGGTTACTAGCTCCGGGTTCTCCGCTTCGAGGCTTTCGAGTCCCCTGTAGAGGGCGTCGTACTCGGCGTCGGAGACTTCCGGGGCGTCTTCTATATAGTAGCGGCGGTTGTGATAGCGAACCCGCTCGCGCAGGTCCTCGATCCGGCTTCGTATGTCCTCCCTCGCAACCATAAAAGAGATTATACGTGCGGACGCGTTCTCTCCCAAGAGCATCGGCGCCTCCGCCCTGGCGTATACTGGCCCTCGTATGGGAGAGATTCGCAGAGATAAGGAGTTCCGGTCTGTCGAGGACTTCCGGGGTCCCTGGAGGAGGAGATCTCGGTCTCGGTAGAGTTCGGCATTCCCCTTTGCGTGCTGGTCATAGCCACGGAAAATGAGTGGGAGCCGGATGCCGCGCGTCGCGTGCTCGACTCCCTGCGCACCGCCGACCTCGTCACCCGGATAGGAGCCTCGGAGCTCGCCGTGGCCCTCCCCAACACCGTCACCGCCGATGCCGAAATAGTCGGGCGGCGTCTCGCGAAGGGCGCTCCCGAGGCCGCTATCGGGATCTCCATCCACGGAGAGGGAGACTCGGTCGAGAGCTTGCTGGACCGCGCCAGAGGCGTCGCCGCGCGCCTCGAAGGCGCCTGATGATCTTATTTTGAAGGGCGAGAGTCGTTCCGAGAAACACTCTAAAGTCTCTATGCACCTCCGAAAAGCAGAGGGAATACAAGAGGATCAGACTGTTAGCGCTCTTCAGCAAGCTGGTCCTACAGTAATTTGCGGAAGAACTGAACGTTGAAGAGCCACGCGATTCCGTATCTCTGTCTGCCGCTAGATGCTGGCCGGTCGAAGCTCGATGAGATGATGGATCAGTTGTTTCGAGAATTGCTCTAAAGCGGGAACTAAAAACTAGGATCTCCAGGAGGACTTTTACCGAAAGATTTTCCTGTTCACCACCAGGTACCAGCGAATCCGGCCCCAACTCAAGCTCGTCGCGCTCGTCGGAGACTATGCTCCAAGGAGATCTCGGTAGTTCTTGGCTCTGCAGTACGTGCTGTTCTCCTACCTCGGTGTCACTTACAGAGAAACAGCCGATGACAGACGCTTGATTTCCGAGAAGAGGCCCGAGCCGGAAACTGGTTCGCCTCCCGGATTGTCAGATTTCCGAGAAGCCCCTGGAGCTGGTAATCCAATTTTGTGCATGAGACTGGGGATTTCGGAGGTCTTGCGCCATCCTATGACTTTCCAGAAAGCCATCGAGATCTCGGCACAAACTTTACATCGGATCCGCGGGGTACATTTGCTACTTGAGCTTGTGCCTGCTTGGAACTTTATTTGTATAGTTATCCACTCATACCGAATGTTTCGGCGCTGGAGCGAAGCGTGGAATTTTGGGGCTGGTTTCCGCCAGTCCTGGCTTCACCTAGCCCGACTAAATCGGGACCCGTCCTCCCCGACTCTCTTTGGAAACCTGCGCCATCCTGTTGTAGACTCCCCGCCTTATGCGGCGTTCGATCCACACAGCGGCAATACTCACCGTAATCGGCATCCTGGTGCTCGCCGGGTGCTCCTCGGGACCTTCAGGTACCAAGGGCAGCGGTGGCGCCAACAGTACCCAGGGGCAAAAGACAATTGCCGGTACGAAGACCGTTATGGGTACTACTAAAATGGGGCCTACCGCCGGGAAGACGATGAAGAGTTCCACGGAGAAGACTCAGGGCCGGACCGGGTTCCCGAAGGTGGCGGCGGGTACGAAGCCGGTGCCTGCGTTCACCGGTTTGCGGAAGGCTGGCTCGGCCGCCGCCAATTGGCAAAAAGACGCGAAACTCTACGCGATAGCCAGCGTCGTTCCAAAGGTGGACGCCGAGGGGCGGGGTCCCGCCTGGCTCTATACTTACGTTTCGACTTCGGCGGGCTCCGTAAAGAGTATTTTGGTGGACGGAGGGAAGACGAAATCTCTACCGGAGCAGGCGGTCCCGAAAGAGAGCCTGAACCTCCTCGAACAGAAAGCGCTCCCCGCCTCCAACAAGCTGATAGATAGCCCAGAGGCGATGAAGAGATCCAACAAGGTAAAGAAGTTCCTGAAAGATAACCCCGGGGCCAAAGCCTCCGCCGGGCTCGACTCTACCTCTACCCCGAAGCCGGTCTGGTTCCTCGCGACCGTCAACGGTACCCAGAGGATGGAAGAGAGAATCCCCGCTGCTTCCGGCGGCTCCTGAACCTCTCCACGACTCCTATATTTCGTAGTGTTCGCGGAGCCTCTCGTCGAACTCCCCGGAATAGTCTTCCATCTTCGGCGCGGACTCTATAGCCCTCCTGTCGTAAGGAACGAAGACGCGATTCTCTTCGGCATCCACCTCCATCCCATCGGCCGGAACTACGCGGCCGTCAACCAATATGTATTTCAGGATATCGCTCGGCTCATCGTAGACCGTACCCTCTATCTCCCCGACCTCTTCGCGAGAGGCGTCATAGAGCTTGTAACCCTCCAATATGGTATAGGGATTATTGGGATCTTCCATGGCTCGGCCTCCTGTAATGATTATACCTTGATGCCCCTATGATATTCCGTCGCGGACTCCGTTGCGAACAGAAGAGCCATCGAACAGAAGAGCCATGCAGCGCCCGTGTATTAACCCCAGCTTGGAGGACTCTTTGCAGGAGCTCTTACGGGGCGTTCGGTGAACCTCTCGGTGAAACTTCGGACGGGTTAGCACGTACCGATGTTATAATTGAGGTCTATGGTTTCGAGGCATTCGACGTTGGGGAGTGGCGACTTAGATGGGTAGGTTTACCAGGACGATCCGCGGGTTTTTCGGGCGGTTTCTGTCGGGGGTCGAGCAGCGTAACCCGGAGATACTGTTGGAGAACGCTGTTCAGGATGAGTTGGACAACTTGAAGAAGCTCCAGGTTGCGGCGGCCCGCACGATGGCTTATGAGAAGATGCTCGCCAACGACGCGACTTCCAAGCAGAAGCTCGTGGTTGCCAGGGAGCGGCAGTCCAAGGAACTCGCTTCTCGCGGGCAACGTGAGACGGCCATTCAGCTTATCCAGCAGAAACAAGAGGCCCAGGAGAGCCTGACGGAGATCGAGGCTCGCCTCGAAGAGGCCCGCCGGAACTCCCAGGAGATGGAGCAGGCCTTCCGCGACCAGGAGCGTCGCTACAACGAGATAGTGCGCGAGCGGGCCTCGCTCATGGAAGAAAGCCAGCGGGCGCGGGCGCTACGCACCGCCAACGATGCCCGCGCCAACATCTCGTTGAGTGATTCCTCCCGCGACCTGGACAAGGCTCGCCAGGCCATCCGCCAGGCTTCCTACGAGGCCCAGGCCGTCGGAGAGTTGGGCGTCAGCGACACCGAGCGCGAGATAGCCGCCGCCGAGGTCGACCTGAAACGCCTCGACGCCGAGCGGGAGCTCGAAGAACTGGAACTCGAGATGGGCCTGGGGTCCAGCGGGCAGATCGAAGGCTCGGACCCTGGCGGAGACTCCGGAGAGGGGAACCTGGAAGAGCAGGCCAACCGGCTAAACGAGGGTGAAGAGGGACCGGCGCGTGGGTAGTCTCGCCACCAGAGAGAAGAAGCAGGGTGTCAGGGGCGGCTTGATGCGTCTGGCTCCCTTCGGGTCGTTGGCGGGGCTCGGGACGCTGGCGGTCGTCGACGCTCACTATTTTCTCGCCAGCTTGCTCGGGGCCGGGGCCTTGTGGACGGGGCGGAGGCTACTGGATCGGCGTGGGAACGAGCGTCGGGCGCTTGAGAGCCGGGCGCGGGAGAACGTGCGGGCACTCTCGCGGGTGGCGCGCGAGGACCGGATGGCGTCGTCGCAGACCAAGCGGCTCGCCGCGCT
>JBBPZT010000191.1:0-13130 GCA_038198625.1 Rubrobacterales bacterium | reverse complement strand
TCCTGGTGGGGAGCGGTCGATGTGGAGTATGCGTAGGAGGAGTCTTTTGTTCCACCGCGTTCGAGGTAGAGGCGCGGTGCATTGGACCTGTAATTTAGGGAGATTGAATGCTTAGAGCCGTAGCGAGACCTCTGGTAAACATTGTGGAGTGCTGGGTGCCGAACACCCTCGTCTTCGCCATCGTGTTGACGTTCGTGGTGGCGTTACTGGCGTTGGGACTAACGGACAGCGGTCCCATCGAGGTGCTGCGGGGTTGGGGTGACGGGCTCGCGGGGCTGCTGGCGTTTATCGCCCAGATCTCGATAGTCCTGGTGCTCGGCTACACTCTCGCCCATACCGGGCCGGTGGAGCGTCTGCTCGCCCGGATCGCACGTTTCCCACGCACACCCGCGATGGCCTACGGTTTCGTGACGGTTGTGGCCGGGATAGCGTCGCTCATCTCGTGGGCGCTCGGCCTCATCGTCGGCGGCATCGTCGCGCTGGAGGTCGCCCGCGTAGCCCGTTCCCGCGGCATCCGGCTCCACTATCCACTTCTGGTCGCCTGCGCCTACTCGGGGTATGTGATCTGGCACATGGGATACTCCGGGTCCGGCCCGCTGGCCGCCGCGACCCCCGGCAGCTTCTTCGAGGGTCTCGGCGTCGGGGTCGTGCCCGTAACGCAGACGACCTTCGCCTCGTGGAACCTGATCGCCATAGTCGTCACGCTCTTGGCGGTTACGGGCGCGATGATCCTGCTGCGGCCGCAGGGCGACGATCCTATAGTCGAGCTCGCGGACAAAGTCCCCGAAGAGGACACCGCCGACGGAGAATCCACCGCTGGGAATGAGGCTGAAAGCCCTGTTGATGAAGGAGAGGACCACACGCCCGCCGACCGGATCGACGGCTCTCGGCCGCTCACCCTCGCGCTCAGGGCCGCGCTCGCACTCTATCTAATCGTATATTTCGCGCAGGAGGGTTTCGCGCTCACGCTGGACATCGTCAACTGGTCGTTTCTGGCGGTGATCCTGCTGCTCGTCCGCTCCCCGAAGGAACTCGGAAGCCTCATTACCGACTCCGGCCGGACCGTGGGACAGGTGCTGTTGCAGTATCCTTTGTACGCTGGCATCCTCGGTATCATGGGGGCTACGGGCCTCATCGAGGTGTTCAGCCAGTTCTTCGTGGACATCTCGACCCCCCGGACACTCGGGGTCTGGGCGATGATCGCCGGTGGCATAGTGAACTTTTTCGTCCCGTCCGGCGGTGGCCAGTTCGCGATACAGGCGCCCATCTTTATCTCCGCCGCCCAGAAGTTCGGCGTCGAGCCCGCGCCGGTCATCATGGGCATCGCCTACGGAGACCAATGGACCAACATGATCCAACCATTCTGGACGATCCCGCTGCTCGCCATCGCCGGCCTCAGGGTCCGCGACATCCTTGGCTACACCACCATCACCCTGTTTATCAGCGGCATAGTCCTGTTCGCGACCCTCCTCATAGTCGGCGCCGGATAGCCAAGCCCCGGCCCGCAACCATCAGAAGAGGCCCGGCCAGTCGCTTCTCCGTCTCGACTCCAACCTTTGCTGGTTTACCTGTAGAATGGTTTTGTTGGCTCGTTTAGGGGTGCAGGGTGCTTGAGATCTGGGGCAGAAACAACTCGGTGAACGTACAGAAGGTAACCTGGTGTTGCGCGGAGATGGGCGTTCCTTTCCAGCGCCACGACGTGGGCGGCCCGTTCGGCGGCAACCGCGAGCCGGAGTACCTGGCGCTCAACCCGAACGGCCTGATCCCAACGATCTCCGACGATGGTTTCGTGCTCTGGGAATCGAACGCCATAGTCCGCTACCTCGCCGCCAAACACGGCGCGGGAACGTTGTGTCCCGAAGACCCCGCTACCCGGGCCGAGGCTGACAAGTGGATGGACTGGCAGTTGGGTACGCTCTGGAGCAGCTTCAGGCCAGTGTTCCTCGGGCTCGTCCGGACGCCTCCGGAGGAGAGAGACTATGCCGCCATTGAAGCAGCCCGCCTTCAGACGGCCGAAGCATTGTCGATCCTCGACGCCCACCTCTCGGACAGAGAGTACGTTGCCGGACCCTCCCTAACGATGGCCGACATACCGCTCGGGACGACTTTCTACCGCTGGATGGTCCTGGATATCGAGCGTCCGCCGCTACCCAACCTCGAAGCCTGGTACGGGCGTTTATGCGAGCGGACGACCTACAGCGAGAACGTCATGCTTCCGCTCTCTTGAAAAAGTGATTGAGGATTTCCGCCTGGGTAAGAAACGCACCATGAACGTTTCGAGAGAGGTGCTGGTGAGAAGCGAGGTATCGCTTAGCTTACGCGAAACGGAGAGAAGGTCGGATGCCGCTTCCCTGGCGTAAGACGTTGGAGGGCCAGTTGCCGTCCGGGGTCGAGCAAGAATTCGAGCGTCACAAACGACGCTGCCGGAAACTCCATGAGGATTTCTTGCAGAGGCGAGACGAGCGGGATGAGGAGCGCGCGGCGCTCCTGGCGATAGATGGGGAAGTCGCGAAGCTCCAGGGGCGGGGGGTTTCTCTGCTCGGCGAGTTAAACGTGGCCACGCGTGAAGGTGACGAAAGGAAGGTCAAGGCCGTCCAGTCGAGCTACGATAAATTCTCGCGGGAGTTGAGTCGGGCGCAGGATAGAAGAGAGCGGATAAGCGGAAAGCTCGCCGAGGTCGAGTTCGACGACGTGGAGGTCACCCAATACATTATGCGGGCCGGACAGAAGCAAGTCGAAGACGCCGAGAACCGCATCCAGGAGTTGAAAGACCTCTTCGGGAGCCTCCTCGAAGAGCAACGCCGGCAGATAGCCCAGGTGGCGCAACCGCTCTCCGCCGAATATGAGGCTTGTCGTGAAGACCCCGACGAACCGGAAGACGGGTAAAGCCTACAGCTACGCTTACCGGTGTATCATCTCTCGTTTTACCCGGACCGGCCATAGGCCGAAGGCCAGGAGGCGCGCCGGAAGGGCGCGCAGCCCCGGCGTCCGGAGCAAGAGACGTAGCGGGAGCGGCGGCGCGAACGGCGTGCCTGAGGTAAGTGTGGCACCGAGGATGACCTTTTGGATCAAGGCTTGAAGGGCCTGTATCGTCCGCGTCGGCAACTCCCGCCTAAGCTGTACCAGGGCCAGCGTCCTCTCCGGCGCTCTTCCCTCGCTTAGCGGCCCGCCGAGCACGTTCGCGGCCACCACAGCGTCTTGTACGGCGTAGTTGATCCCCACCCCACCGACGGGGCTCATCACGTGCGCCGCGTCCCCGATGAGCAGCAACCCGGCTCCGTACCATCTCGTACAACGGCTCGATTCCACGGACAGCAACGCCACCTGCTTCCAGTCCTCGATGTGTCCCACACGGTCCGCGAACTCCGGCATCAACGCCGCGTAGTTCTCCCGCAATAACTCGACGCCTGCGGCCCGCAGCTCGCGGAAGGAGCCTTTCGGGATAACGTAGCCTGCCTGCCAGTAGTCGAAGCGATTTAGCGAGATCGCGATGCGTCCCCGTCCGAAGCGGCCGATGGCGTCCTCCGGGTCTCCTTCTCTGTAAGGCAGCTTGAACCAGAGCACGTCCATCGGCGGCGAGGTCTTTTTCGGCTCGAACCCGGCCAGCTTTCGTATCCGGCTCCCGCGCCCGTCCGCCCCCACGGTAAGTAGCGCCCGGACCTCGTGCCTTTCGCCCCCTTTTTCGTAGCGGACGCCCCGGACAACGCCGTTCTCCTCGATTAGCTCCCGCACCCGCGCCCCCATTACCAGCCGGAAGCTCGGGTAACGCTCCGCTTCCTCTGTGATGAGCTCCAGGAACTTCGTCTGGGGCATCATCGTGATGTATGGGAACTTTGTCTTCAGGTAATGGAAGTCAACCGGCGTGAAGGGTCCGGCGGTGGTCTGGAAGGTCAGGTTGTGGATCTCACCGTGCCTCATCTCCAATAGCTTTCCGGCCAACCCGAGCGAGTCCATTATCTCCATCGTCGAAGGGTGTAGCGTGTCCCCCCGAAACTCCCGGTCGAAGTCCGGGTGCGCCTCCAGCAGCGTCACGTCAACGCCTCGCCGCGCCAGGAGCAACCCGAGCACCGTTCCTCCCGGCCCGCCACCGACGATGCAGCAGGTGGTCCTTTGTACGCTCGGCCCCTCATCGACCGCTCCACGAGCCACCTCTGCTGTCGTGCTCGTCATCTCCGCAACCTCCTTCCGCGCCTTAGCGCTCCGGTTCTAGACCTCCTAGAAAAATTTCCACCACCGCCCCCACGTGTTCGTCATCCGTCAGGCCGTCGGTTAGAAGCGCCGGAAAAAGGACCATGCCAGCTGCCTGAGGGATGAGCATGCCCAAGAAAGCCCGCGCGCTCGAACGGGTGTCGTGAGGCCGCAACCTGCCGAGTTGGACCTGACGTGACAGATAGCTCTTCAGGAAATCGAGCCCTCTCTCCGCCGTCGCCCTGCCGAGCATGTCCGCGACCCCCGGCCGCCTCATCGCTTCCCCGACCATGAGCCGCATCATCCGCTGGTTGGTGGGGTTGCTGGCGGTCGCGAAGTACGCCCGGGCGATTTTCGGGAGGACCGTCCCGGGCGGAAGGTCCAGCAGAGAATCCGCGTCGTCCACCGTACTCCGCATGGGCGCGTGGACCTCCAAGACCGCGTTGAAAAGAGCCTCTTTGTCCGGGAAGTAGTGGTAGATCAAAGCCGGCGACTGCAAGCCGGCCGCACCCGCAATGCTCTTGATCGTCGCCCCCTTGAACCCCTTGCTCGCAAATTCCTCGAACGCCGCCTCCAGAATCTGCCCCCGCCGCTCAACCACCTCGGCCATCTAAACTCCCTTGATTGATCGTTCAATATATAAGATAAAACTGATTGAATGTTCTGTCAATAGTTTATGGAGGATTCCGCGGCCGTATACTCGGGGGATGGGGTATACGTACGAAGGCGTGGACTTGCGGGCGCATCCGGAGGCTTATCGTGTGGGGCGTGGGGAGCAGGGTGTTTTCCATGCGGAGCCTTACAAGGGCGAGTTGCTGCCGCTGTGGGGTTTCAAGAGTGTGGAAGCGGCGCGTGAGTCGTCGGGGGCTATATACGAGAAGTTCCTCGGGTACGGGCAGGAAGGTGACTTCGTCGGGATGGATGTTGCGCGGAAGTATTTGCAGATGGGGTTCACGCGTTCGCGGCGGTACGCGAAGTACAGGGGTGGGAAGAAGAGCGAGCCGCGCGAGGTTGAGGATCCGATCAAGCAAGAAGCGGCGAAGATATTCTACGAGAAGTGGCGGGCCGCGGCGGAGGATGGAGAGTACCTGAGGCTCAAGGAAAGACACCGCGACCTTTATGAGAGTGGCGCGTAGAGTAGCTCACAGTCAGACAAAAATATTTACGGGTTCAGTGGGAGGTTGGCAGTGTAGTTTATCGACGTGGCGCTGATGCGCGGCTCGATCTGGCTCCTCTTCTTTTCCGATAGTCCCTTCCGGGCCATCATGGATGCTTATCGGGCGAGGTAGAAGACCAACGCGAAGAGAGGATACTGATAATATCTTCTTATGGAAGAAAGAGACCTTTTACTCCTGGACAGTGCGATAACGGCGATAGAAGAGGCGGTTTCCGCCGTCGCCCGCGAGGTCGAGCGTGACCGGATGGGCGAGTCTGTCCTGGCGCGCCTCTCGACGGTGGAGGCGGAGTTGACCCGGAGCCGCATATCTCTGGAGAAGATCATCCAGGAGGAGAGCCGCTAGCACGGTTGCGAGAGGTTCCGATGAACAGCGTACTCAAAACCAGGTCCATGCTAATTCTCTCGGCTCTGCTCGTCCTGATGCTCATTGTTTTCTCCGTTCTGGCCCTGCTCGGCTACAGGTTCGGGCTCCTTGCCCTCATGATATTTCTCGGCGTGGCCGCCGGATATGTTCTCGCCACCATGATCACCCACCCCAGGAGAACGCGGAAAAGGGCCCTGACGCTACTGGCGATCCTGTGGGTCTCTTTTTTCGTGGTCAGCATCTTCAACGCCGGCATTCGTTTCATGCCTCCGTGGCTCGCATCGTTCTTCGGGTCTCTGGAGACCACGGCCGGAGCTTTTGGCTACGGGGTCATGATGGGGCTCGGGATGATCTTCTTTATAAGGCTGACCGGTTTCGAACATACGAAAAGGCGCTGAGACGCCCTGGTCGGTGTTGCCTCTACCTGGTGCAGGGGCCGGTGTCTACCGGGGTCGTCTGGTTGGCCGCAGTATCCAGGTGACGATGAACTATCTGGGAGGGGATGCCGTACCCGGCGTTGCGTGAGTTGGCCCGGCTGGCGAAGACGGTTGCGACCACCTCTCCTTTAGAGTTGACGGCCGGCCCCCCCGAGTTGCCGGGCCGGACGAAGACGCGAAAGCTGGTTACGGTACGTTCCACCGGACCATTGTTGTACGCGTCGCTGGAAATCACGCGCTGCGTATCGCCGAGGCGTCCGGGCTGAACATCTAGCGGGCCGTTCTCCGGGAACCCGAGGACGGCGACCGACTCACCGCTCTTGGGCGAGGCGAGCGACAACGGCGGGATACCGAGGTCGTTTACGCGCAGGATGGCGATATCGTTCTTGGCGTCGAAGAGGATCACCCTGGCACGTTCCCCCACCCCAACCCCTTCCGGCTGGACCCGCGTAAAGCCCTCTCCGGCGACTACGTGGGCGTTGGTAACTATGAGATCTGGCGCCGCGACCCATCCGGAGCCCTCGATGCCGTAGCCGCAGGCGACCCCGGTGATGCGGACCGTCCGGGACTCGGCCGCGCTTATGTCCGGGTCCGAGACTATCTTGGTGTCCGGGGTGGCCACGTTCGCTTCCGGGCCGCGGATCTGGGGGAGCGGGTCGAGCCGTGCCACGGCGCGGGTGATCAACTCCGAGGGCATGTGCGTGTTGAGCGAGTGAAGGACGCGAGATTGGTTGATCTTCGGGTAGATCCCGGTGAGCGCCGGAGCCTGTAGAGCGAGGATGCCCACCACCCAGACCAGCGTCGCGGAGATGACCAGCCCGAGCGCCGCCCCGCCCAGACTATCGAGAGCCTCGGAAGCGGGCCCTCTAAGCCTGGCCCGTAGAGAACCCCCGGCGGCGCGGGCCAAGAAGTCCCCGAGTACCGCGAAGGCCAGGATGCCCGCCAACGTAACCGCCGCGCTGAATACCGGGCCCTCACTCTTTGGAAGTAGAAACGGCACCAGTCTCGACCCCAGGGCCGCGCCCAGGACCAACCCGGCTAGCGAGAATGCCCCGGCCAGAAATCCCGTCCGGGCGCCGCGAACCACGATCAAGATGATGAAGAGCACTATAAAGAGGTCGATCAAGTTCACACCTAAATTCTACAGCCCCAGAGCGCTATTGTTACGCCGTGGGCCAAATACTTGTCGTCATCAGTATAATCGGTCTTTAACCGCGTAAGAGGAGAGCGTTGAAAGCCACGGAATTTCTACCGGACGTACAACAGGTGCTGGACGAGAGGGGAGAGCCCTCCTACCGGCTCAAGCAGGCGTACAACGCTCTTGCCGTGTCCTTGATCCGGGGCTGGGAAGAAGCGACGAGCCTGCCGAAAGGGCTGCGGGAAGCGCTCGCGGAACAGGTCCCGGCGGCTACTTTAGAGCTCGAACGGACCTCACGCGCCACCGACGGGACGAGGAAATACCTCTTCAGGACGCGGGACAGGCACGCCATAGAGACGGTGATGATCCCCGAGAAGGGTCGTCACACCGTCTGCATCTCGACGCAGGTCGGCTGCCCGATGGGCTGCAAGTTCTGCGCCACTGGGCTGCTCGGGATCAAGCGAAACCTGAAAGCCCGTGAGATCGCCGAGCAGGTCTTCGTCGCCGCCCGCGATCTCGCTCCCGATGGAAGCCGGGTCTCGAACGTCGTCGTCATGGGGATGGGTGAGCCTTTCCTGAACTACAGGGAGATGATCCTGGCGCTCAAGGTCTTAAACGACCCGGACGGTTTCGGCCTGGCCGCCCGCTCCATCGCCGCCTCGACCAGCGGTTTGATAGACAAGATCCGCCGCTACGCCGACGAGCCGGAGCAGTTCCACCTGGCGATCTCGCTGCACACCCCGTTCGAGGACGAGCGGCGGACGATCATGCCTGTAGCCTCCCGCCACTCCATCCCGGAGCTTATGGATGCCGCCCGCTACTACGTCGACAAGACCCACCGCAAGCTCTTTTTCGAGTACACGCTGCTCGCGGGCGTCAACGACCAGCCCCGCCACGTCGAGGCGCTCTCGGAGTTGCTGGATCACCCGCTCTACCACCTGAACCTCCTCCGCTTCAACTGGACCGACACCGGGTTCTCGGCCACCCCGAAGCGAGAGGCGAAGGACTTCCTGCTCCACGCCAGGGACCTCGGCCTCTCGGCGACTCTGCGCCCGAGCCGGGGCGAGGACATAGACGCCGCCTGCGGCCAGCTCGCCGCCAAAGACCTCCGGGGACGGCCGGCGCTCCCGATGCTCTAGCCCTTGAAAGACGAGCCGGCAGAGAGACTTGACCCGCGGGCGAAGACCCTCTGGCGGCTCACTGGAATACTACGGGCCGTGCCAATCCTAGTAGGTGGTGGCCTCGGGAGTTGGGGACTGCTGCGGGAGGTTGGGCCATCCATCTACATCGGCTTGCTACCGGCGCTTGGGACGCTGGTCCTGGCCGCGCTGATCGTATTCTTCGTTCCCAGCCTGAGGTGGCGGCGGTGGCGATATGAGATCCGTGCCGAGGAGGTAGACCTCCAGCGGGGGATAGTCTGGGTCAGCCGGACGCTCGTGCCGCTCGCCCGCATACAGCACGTCGACACCCGGCGCGGCCCCCTGGAACGCCGACTCGGTCTCTCGACCGTAATCTTCTACACGGCCGCCGGACCAAACGAAATTCCCGAGCTCGCCACACCCGTGGCCGAAAGCGTCCGGGACCGGATAGCGGAGCTTGCCAGGACCCGCGATGAACTCTGAGACGAACCCCGAACAGCGCCCCGAGACGCCCCCTCAACTACGCTATCTCCATCCGGTGGCGATGCTCATAGGAGCTATCAAGACTATCCGGCGCTGGGTCGGGGCGGCGGCAATACCGGGGATAGCGGCCCTCGCCGGGACCGGATGGCGCCTGGAGCTTGCCATCCTGGGGGTTATCGTCCTCGTGGTCGGGTCCGGGGTGTGGGGCGTTCTCTCCTGGCGGGCGACCACTTACTCGGTTTCGGGTGGGGCTTTCTACTTGCGCCGGGGAGTCTTACAGAAAAGCGAGCGGACGATACCTTTGGAGCACGTACAGTCCGTCGATACTGTGCAGGGGATCGTCCAGCGCTTCTTCGGGGTCGTGGAGTTGCGGGTCGAGACGGCCGGCGGCGGCACGAACCAGCCCGACGCGGCGCTCTCCGCCCTGGACCGGGGCGCCGCCGAGACGCTGCGGCGGGAGATCGAAGGTTCCCGCCGGGTGAGCGCGGAGGACGAAGAGGAATCCGGGCCGGAGGTGATCCGGAAGCTCTCGACTCGGGACCTGCTGGTGGCGGGAGCGACTAGCGGCCAGATCGGGGTGGCGCTCTCCCTCGT
Source organism: Rubrobacterales bacterium (assembly GCA_038198625.1). GTDB lineage: Bacteria > Actinomycetota > Rubrobacteria > Rubrobacterales > Rubrobacteraceae > JBBPZK01. The sequence goes on along the minus strand of JBBPZT010000191.1, from coordinate 3,610 downwards.
GGCCGTGGCTTCCCAGGTCTTCGACAACTTTCTCCCCAACAACATCACCGAGCGGATTTTCGAGTTGCTCGCGCCTCGCTCTCTCACCTTCGTTCTCTTGCTGGCGCTGGTCCTCGCTCTGTTCGCCTGGCTCCTGTCCATTGGCGGGACAGTGCTCGCCTACTCCGGGTTTACCCTCTCCCGCGACGGAGACTTCCTGTACATCCGGCGGGGCCTTCTAGAGAAGCGCGAGGCGACGCTCCCGCTCGCCCGCATCCAGGCCGTCCGCATAGTAGAAGGGATCCTGCGCCAGCCGTTCGGGCTCGCCATGCTCCGGGTCGAGAGCGCCGGTTACGGTAGGGGCACGGAAGATGTCAGCGTTTCCACCACACTCTTTCCCTTGCTGCCGCGCAGGGAAGCCGAAAGGCTGCTACTCGTCGCCGCCCCCGAGTTCGTCACGGAGGCGCCCCTGGAGTCGCTCCCGGCCCGCGCGCTACGCCGCTACGTCGTCCGCGCCCTGATTCCCACTCTTCTCATAGCGCTCGTTGTAGGGCTGAACGTCTGGTTCGCGGCGGGCTCCGTGCCTCTGGCGCTCCTCGCTCTGCTCCTGCTGCCCCCGGCCGCGCTCCACGGCTTCTTCCGATATCGGGCCGCGGGATGGGCCCTCGACGAAGATCGACTGGTGGTGAGGAATCGCTTCATCTCCCGTGTGACCTCTGTCGTTCCCCGGCGGCGCATCCAGTCTCGCAGCGTGGTCGAGAGTCCCTTTCAGCGGCGGGCTGGCCTCGCCACCTTCCGTGTGCGGGTAGCATCCGGCTCTGGCGGCACGGCGTTCAGGGTCGTACACCTCGAAGCGTTCCAGGCGGATGCCCTGCTCGACAGGCTGGGACCCGGCCGACCGGAGAGTAGGGCTCGGGCGGCCGGGTCAGATGCCGCGCTGGAAAGTTAAGCTTCGGAGCCCTGAAGCAGACCGGAGATCTCTCCAGGGCCGCGGCTGTCGAGCCGGACGGTGCTCTTTCCTTCCTCGTCCTCTTCGAGCATCCAGACCTCGTCTACCAGCGCGGATTCTTGCACCTCGGCCACGTGGGAGATGATGAAGATCTGGCCAAAAGCCTCTTTGAGACGCTCCAGCGCGAGCAGGACGTTGTTTCGCCGCCCGGCGTCGAGGCTCCCGAAGACTTCATCCAGGACGAGGAAACCAAGGGTGCTACCTCCTCTCGCGGCGATGATCTTGCTGAGAGCCACCCGCGCGGATAGGCTCGCGACGTCCGACTCGCCGCCCGAGAAACGTTCTATCGGGTAGGCGTCGTCGAAGCGATCCAGCAACCTGACCCGGTAGTTGTCGTCGAACTCCATCCGCTCGTAGCGGCTATCGGTCAGGTCCCGAACCAGCGCCGAGGCTTCAGCCTCCAGCATCGGACGCGCCCGCGCCGTCAGGCTCCGGAAGAACTCCGTGAACAGCTTGTCCATCTCGTCCATCCTGGCCGCCTCCGACGCCTTGCGGTTGGCGAGTTTGCGGTCGGAGTCGAGTCGCTTTATCTCTGTGGTAGCGCGTTCGATCCGGTAGTCGGAGTCTTTCCACTCACCCCCGAGCTGCTCCCGCGCGTCGCGCAACCCCGACACCCGCTCCTCGGCGGCCGACACCCGCTCCCCAGCATCCTTGTATGCAGCCTCGTCGAAGCCGAGCGCGGAGATTCCCTCCCGCAACTCCCCGGCCGCCACATCCGTCGCCTTTATCTTCTCTCGCGCCTCCTCCAGCGCCTTCTCGACCTCCGGCCGGGACTTCAGCCGCCGCTCCAATTCCTCCAGCTGTCCCCGTGCCCGCTCCAGACGCGCCTGCTCTTCTCTCTTACTCCGGTGCCCGTCCGGGTCGTAAGAGACCACGGACAGCTCCTCTATCTCCGAGGCGAGTTCCGTCGCGCGCCGGAGCAACTCCTTGTGCTCCCGAGCCAGGCTCATCACTCCTGGACGGGCGTCCCTCAGGACTCGCAGACGATCGCGCCAGATGTGAGCCTCCTCCAACTCCTCCTGCGTCGGGGCCGTAGCGTTGGAGAGGTGTTCTTCGAGCCTGCCGCGACGTGCCTGTACCTCCTCCAGCGATTCGAGCCGGTCGGCGGCCCGGTCGGAGGCTCTGGAGAGGGCTTCGCGGACCTCGCGCCAGCGGCCGAGCTTCCCGGACACCGCCTGCAGTTTCTCGTGCGTGGCGTCGGCGGAGGTGGCGAGCTTTTCGGCCTCTTCCGTCTCGTGGGTGGCGCGGCGGCGGATGGAGGACGCCTGGCGCTTGAGAGTGCCGGAGATCTCCAACTGCTCTCCGGCTTCGAAACCCCGGTGGCAGGTCGGGCAGTACTCCTCCTCGCCGCTGTCTATCGCCTCACGCGCCTTGTCCACGTTCTTCGCTTCGCGCTCGGCCGCCGCCGCCCGTCCTCGATGGGTAGCCGCAACCTCCCGTAGCTTCTCTTCCTCCCGGCGCAACTCCAGTTCATCCTTTTCGAGGTCTCCGCCGCCGGAGATCTCCTCTACCTCCTCCGAGAGACGCTCAACCTCTCTACCGACCTCCTCGTGGCGCTTCCGGGCCTCGGCTTCTTCTTCTGCAGTCTGAAGCAGCGCTTCGTGCTCGGACGCGAGTTCCCGCAACTTCTCGTACCTTTCTTCGGCCCTCGCCAGCTCTCCAGCGGCTTCCCCGAGCACTACCGTGGCCTCCTCCAGAAGCTCGGGACCGTCCAGGTCGAAGAGCGCCCACCAGCCCGGCAACGGCTCCTCCACGCCGCCGTCGAGTTCTTCAAGGTTGCCGAAAACCTCCGACTCGATGGCGGCGACGCGGGCCTGGGCCAGACGTCTCTCCCTGCGGTCCCGGTCGCGCTGCTCGGTCTTGCGCCGGTCCTCGTCGAGACACTCCAGTTCCTTATTCAGTTCCGGAAGGCGTGTTACTTCCGGCTTCAGACGCTCCAATTCCTCCCCGGCGGCGGCCAACTCTTCAAGGTCTTTTTCCGCTTCGGCGGCCCTGTCCTCCGCCCTATGCTTCTCGCCTTCGGCCCTCTGTAGCTCGCCCGACAGTCGCGAGTGCCCCCGGTAGGCGGCATCCTGTTTGACCCGCTCTTCACGCGCCTTTCCGAGTTTTCCCTGGGCTTCCTCGTACTCGCTGGAGACCTTCTCAAGCTCCGTTTCGAGTCTTTTGCAGGCGGTGCGGGCCTCTTCCAGCTCGTTCTGAAGGCCCTCCAGGTCGGCTTCAGCCAGGCGGGCTTCTATCATGCGCGACTCAGCGCGGAAGTCGTTCCGGTCGTCTCGCAGGAGCTTCTGGGCGGCCTCGACGCTGCTGATGCCGAGCATCCGGCTGATCCTACGCACCCGGCTGATCCCATCATCGTGGGCGAAGAACTCAAGCTCTTTTTGCCTCGCGTAGAAGGTCGCCTCGAACGCGGTACGGTCCATGTGGAGCAGGCTCTCCTCGACCCATCGCCCCACGTCGGACGCCCCGCTCACGATAGAGCGGCCGCTCTCGTCCAGGGCTTCGGCGCTCGTGAAGCCGCTCTTGAGTTGTCGCCGCACGGTGTAGGATCCGCCGCCGGTAGCCAGGGTCACCTCGACTACCGACGGGTCCTTCGTCGAGCCCCCGCTCCAGGGAATAGACTCG
>JBBPZT010000190.1:0-13670 GCA_038198625.1 Rubrobacterales bacterium | reverse complement strand
CGCCTGATCATCCAGGCTGAGTTGGTAAAGTCTTGAGCTGAACCACAGCTTGATGTTCTCCGAAGGAGGCCGGGCCGCAATCGTGGTCCCGGCCTCCTTTTTCTAGTGGGGCCCTAGTGAGCCTGGTCCCTGATCCTGGAGACGAAATTCGCGACGGCTTCCCCTATCTCGTGGGGCGAGTCTTCCTGGACGAAGTGGGCGCCGCTAACGGTGATCTCCTCCTGGTTCGGCCACGACCGGCAGAACTCGCGCTGCGCTCCGGTCAGGATCACACCGGGCTCGGCGTTGATGAAGAGCTTCGGTATCTCGCTCTCCGAGAGCCATTCCGCGTAACCACCGACGATCTCCACCACATCCTCCGGCTCTCCGTCCAGCGGTACCTCACGGGGCCAGGTGAGGGTCGGCCGACGGGACTCGCCGGGCTCCAGGTACGGACGGCGGTAGACGTTCATCTCCTCCTCGGTGAGGTCTCTCAATATGCTCGACGGTAGTATCCGCTCGACGAAGACGTTCTTCTCGAGCACCATCTCTTCTCCAGCCGGGGAGCGCATCGCCTGGAAGATGCCACTCGCCTGCTCCGGCCACTCCTCCCAGTCTACCGGCTTGACTATCGCCTCCATGTAGACGATGCTCCGCACGCGCTCCGGGTGTCGGCTGGCCCAATGGAAGCCCAGGCCAGAACCCCAGTCGTGGATTACCAGGGTCACGTCCGTCAGTTCCAAAGCCTCGAACCAGGCGTCGAGGTAGCGGGCGTGGTCCACGAAGCGGTAGGAGACATCGGGGGCCTTGCCCGATTCGCCCATGCCGACCAGATCCGGCGCCAGACAACGACCTTGACCTTCAACGTGAGGGATGATGTTGCGCCAGAGGTAGGAGGAGGTGGGGTTGCCGTGCAGGAAGACCACCGGGTCTCCGGATCCGGCATCGACGTAAGAGATTTCGGTGTCCAATACGGGTATCCGGTGTCGCTCGTACGGGTCTGAGGCGGAGATAGAAGCTTCACTCATCCTTATTCCTTTCTCTGGGTGGTGCAAAAGCGGTGATCCCACGATAGAGAATACTGGATCCGGACCCTCGACATGCCGAACTCCATCCGGTAACGGGCGATTGTGAGCGGAAACGCAGGGCCCTCCGGCACGTCTTGATACACTGCTATTGCAAGATGCAGGAACGAGTGACCCGAGATACGGAGGGTATATCCAGCTTTGACGATCAAGGCTAGCATAGGTTCCGGGATCGACCTGCCTACACTGTCGGAGGCTCGCTGGGAGTTGGCCGAGAAGGCGAGCCGCGTGCTCTTTGGAGGGACCGATGTGGGGTCGGGAGCGGGTAGGCAGCTCGTGCGGCTTACCGTGCCCCTAGAAGATACGGACCCGCTCTCCTGGCTACGAGAGCAGCGGCTCTACCCGAGGACGTACTGGCTCGGTCGTGACGGCCTGGAGGTCGCGGCGGTGGGTGTCGCGGACCTGCAAGAAGGCAACCCGCCGGAAGGGCCGGCCGCACTCCAGAAACGCCTCGAACTCCTCGACGGCCTGAAAGATCCGGACGTACGCTACTACGGAGGACTCCGCTTCGACCCTTACGCGGAGCCTGACGAAATCTGGCGGCCGTTTGGCGCTTACCGCTTCGTGCTACCGCGCTTCGAGTTGCATCGTAACGGCGACGCCTCGGAGCTTGTTTGTAACCTGGTGCTACCGCGAGACGCCGGCTGGAGCGCGGAGATCCTCGCCCGGATCGAAGACCTGGCAACACCTCAAGAAGCCTCCGGCGGAGACTCCTGGCTTCTGCCGCGCCCGATGTCCAGGACGGACAGCCCCGGCTGGAGCGGATGGAAAGCGAACGTAGAGCAGTCTTTGAAGAACTTCTCCGATGGGTTGCTCGATAAGGTGGTGTTCGCACGCCGGGTCGACTTCAACTTCGACGGAGACCTCGATGCCATTCGTCTCATGGAAGGTTTGAGAGACGCGACGCCGGGCTGTTTCCGGTTCTATGTCGAGCCTGAGGAGGGAGCCTCCTTCGTCGGGGCTTCTCCGGAGCGGCTGTTCCGGCGTGAGGGACGTGCCGTACTGAGTGAGGCGGTCGCCGGGACCCGTCCGCGTGGGACATCCGAGGCGGACGATGAGGAGTTGCGCGAGGAGCTTCTGAGCAGCGAGAAGGACCTCTCCGAGCACACCTACGTCCGTCTCAGCATCCGCGAGACGCTCGGGGCGCTCTGCGAAAAGTTGGAGGCTGACGAGAAACTCTCCGAGATGAAGCTGGCGCAGGGACGGCACCTGGTTTCGAAGGTTCGGGGGACGCTCCGCGAGGGCGTGACCGACGCGGAGATACTGGAGGCTCTGCATCCCACTCCGGCCGTCGGCGGCCAGCCGAAAGGTGTGGCGCTGGGGGAGATCCGAACGATGGAACCTTTTGACCGCGGTTGGTACGCCGGTCCCGTTGGTTGGATCGGGAGCGGAGGGGCGGAGTTCGCCGTCGGTATCCGCTCCGGGCTCGTGCGGGGAAGCACCCTCCAACTGTTCTCCGGGGCCGGCATCGTCGCGGGCTCCGAACCCGAACGCGAGTGGGCGGAGATCGAACAAAAAATCGGCGACTTTACCAGGATGTTCGGGATTGACCCCGGAAACCGCCAAGGCTAACCGCCTCTGGGCAAGCCTCCTCGTCGAGGAGCTAGTCCGCAACGGCATAGACTTCTTCTGCGTGGCTCCCGGCTCGCGCTCGACCCCGCTGATCGCGGCGCTCGCCGCCAACCCGAAGGCCCGCACCCTCGTTCATTTCGACGAACGTGGAACCGCCTTCGCCGCCCTAGGCTATGCAAGGGCAACGGGATCGCCCGCCGCCTGGATCACCACCTCCGGCACCGCCGTCGCGAATGGCCTTCCCGCTGTCGTGGAAGCCGCGACAGACGGCGTCCCGATGCTACTCCTCACCGCGGATCGTCCCCCGGAACTCCGCCAGACCGGCGCCAACCAGACCATAGATCAACCCGATATCTTCGGTGGCTACACTCGCTGGCGCTTCGACCTGCCGGCCCCTGACCTCGCGATAGACCCGGCGACGGTCCTGACCACCGTGGATCAAGCCGTATACCGCGCCCGCCGTCCCCCGAAAGGCCCCGTCCACCTGAACCTCATGTTCCGTGAACCTTTTGTGTCTGACCTTGAGAGTGAAGGTGAGGCCATTGCTGGTCCAGCCTCCTGGCTCGCGAGCGATGAGCCTTATACTCGCTATGCGCCTCCGAAGTTTGCGGTAGATGAAGAGGAAATAGACCATCTTTGGGAGTCGCTCCGACCTGTCGAGCATGGATTGGTGGTCGCGGGGCGGCTGGAATCGCGGGCTCAGGGTGACGCCGTGGTGGGGTTGGCTGAGACTTTGGGGTGGCCCCTGTTTCCGGACGTAAGCTCTCAGATCCGGCTCGGGGGCGACTCTAAAACCTCCGTACCTTACTACGATGCGCTTTTGGCTAATGATGATTTCGGGCGGGAGCATACGCCGGAGGCGGTTATTCATTTCGGCGGCCGGGCGCTCTCCAAGCGGCTGGAGCAGTTCCTCGGCCGGATCCGGCCGGATCCCTACATCGTCGTGCGCGAGAACCCTTTCCGGTTGGATCCCGGCCACCAGGTAACGCGGAGCGTCGAGACGGATATCGTTGGTTTCTGCGACACACTCGCGGGAGTCGCTGCGGAGCATCCCGCCGAAGAAGCCGGACACTGGCTCGCAAGCTGGCGAAAGGCTTCCGGTATGGTGGATGGATACCTGGAGCGCGCTTCCGAGAGTACAAAGGAGCTTCGAGAGCCGTTCGTGGCGCGTCTGGTCTCACGTTACATCCCCGAGGGACATGGGCTCGTTGTCGCCAGCAGCATGCCGATCCGTGACATGGATACATTCGCCCCTCCCAATGGCCCGTCCGTCCACGTGGCTGCGAACCGCGGCGCGAGCGGCATAGACGGCACCGTCACCACGGCAGCGGGGTTTGCGAGGGGCCTCAAGGCGCCCGTTACGCTCCTGATCGGAGACCTCGCGCTTCTGCACGACCTGAACTCACTCGCCATGCTCCGGGATCTACCGGTGACCGTGGTGGTCATCAACAACGACGGCGGTGGTATTTTCTCTTTCCTGCCGGTCGCCCGTCACACGGAGTTCTTCGAGCCGTACTTCGGCACGCCGCAGGGGGTTGGCTTCGAGCCCGCGGCCGCAATGTTCGGCCTCGACTACGAGTGTCCCGGCGCGACGCCGGACTTCCTGGATGTTTACCGGGCGGCCTGCTCCCGCGACACGTCCACCATCATCGAGGTAAAGACCGACCGGGGAGAAAACGTCGCCATGCACCGGGATCTACTGGAAGGAATGCCGGATTTACGCTAGCCAATACTCGAACCAGCAGGCGTGTTATCTTTGCTCCTGATGGACTTTCTAATAGAGGAAGGCGTTATGAACGTAAAGAAGCTGGACCACATAGCGTTGTATGTGAACGACAGGGATAGGGTTGCCGGGTTTCTGACTTCCCATCTTGGATTTCACGTCGTCGATCACACGGAGCGCTACACACTGGTCGGGGCCGGAGGCAGGCTCGGCAAGCTAACGCTTTTCGATGCGCCGGAAGGCACGGAGCCTCGTCCCGGGGAGATCGAACGCATAAACATCCGCGTCGCGGAGCCGGGAACAGTCGCAGCCGCTCTCCCGGAGGATGCCGGCGTCGAGGAAGAGCGTGACGCGTATCTCTTTACGGGACCGGAAGGACTACCGCTCGCGCTGGTTCCGGGCGAGGGGGATTTTACCGACTACGACCTGGAAGGGTTCTCCTTGCGCTCCGGCGACCCGGAGTCCTCGGCGCGCCGCTTCGTGGAGATGGGCTTCGCGCCGGGAGAGGACGCCACTACCCTCGGGGCCGGAGAGTACCGGGTGCGTCTTGTTGATTCCACGCCGGACGCGAACGAGGGTGGTCAGAGCATGCTATTTCACGTCGGTTGCCTGGTCGATTCCGCGCAGGAGCATCGCGAGGAGGCGGAGAAGCAGGGGTTCGAGGTCCAGGACTTCGTCGAGGGACCGAATACCCTGGCGGTCTTCGTCCGCGGACCGGAGGGCGTGAGTGTCGAGTACGTCGAGCACAAACCCGGCTTCTCCCTGACCTAGGAAGAGACGACTTTGCGCATCGTCGTAGCCGGTGGAGGTCTCGCGGGCCTGACGGCCGCACTCCGGGCAGTCGAGCTCGGCGGCCGTGTCACCCTCCTCGAAAAAGGGGATCGGCCCGGCGGGTCTTTCCTCTACTCCAGTGGCTACATCTGGTCCTACAAAGACCTCCAAACCTACCGGCGGGAGGCGCAGGACGGCGACCCCGCGCTGCAGAAGCTCATCCTGGAGCGGCTGGGAGCGAGCCTCGACCGGCTGGAACTGCTCGGCGCACCGGCTCTCACGCGCGAGACAGGGAACCCGCTCACCTTCGGCGCCCGGTTCGATCCGGGACGAACCGTGGATGCGCTCGTGGAGCGGATCGCCGCCTCCGGCGGCAGGATCACCGCGCCTACGGCCCTGAACGGCCTGGTCAGAGATTCTGAAGACCGGGTGGTCGGGGCCAGGGTGTCGGCAGAAGAGGGAGAGCATGTGGAGGTGGCTGACGCCGTGGTACTCGCCTCCGGCGGTTTCGCCGCCAACCCGGAGCTTGTCGGACGTTACATAATCCGGGGACCGGGGGAGATGCGGTTGCGGGCCCATCCGTGGAGCACCGGGGATGGTTTCCTGGCGGCGCTGGAAGCCGGTGCGATCGCGAGTAGGGGCCTCGATGAGTTTTACGGCCGCAACTTGCCCGCCTCTCCCGCGAAGTTTTCCCCGGAGCAGTTCGTCGAGGTCTCCCAGCTCTACGGCCGATACGCCGTGGCGATCAACGCGAACGGAGAGCGTTACGCCGACGAAGCAGCCGACTGGTCCGAGACGGCCCTCACCCGCGCCACTGCACGCCAGCCGGACCTCCATGCCTGGTACATACTGGACGCGAACGCCCTCCAGAGAAAAATCCGGGACCGCACCGTCGAGGAGATGGTCGAAACGGCCCGGCGCGCCGGAGGTACCGTCATAGAAGCCGGGAGCCTGGAGGAGCTGGCGGACCGCCTCGCGGAGCGTGGCGTCCCATGCCACGCCTTCCTGGGCACGCTGGAAACGTACAACACCGCCGTCACGGACGGGAGGTGCGGCGAGCTCGTGCCTCCGAGGAGTGGCTCCGCCGCTCCCGTAGAGACTCCGCCATTCGTGGCCGTCGAGGTCGCGCCGACGATAACCCACACGATCGGCGGTCTCTCCGTGGACGGCGGCTGCCGGGTACTGGGCGGGGTGGATGGATTGCCGATACCCGGCCTCTACGCCGCCGGGGTCGAGGTCGGAGGAGTCTCGGCGGGCGGATATACCAGCGGCCTCGCCTCGGCGCTCGTCTTCGGTGAAGCGGCTGCGGAGGCTGCGGTGGACGACCTCTCAGGCGGTCGGAGCGGTGGTCGCGACGAGATATCGGACGACGTCTTGTAGCGAGCCCTGCTCACCGAAGACGGAACGTTGTTTCCAGGAGCCGGTCCCGCTGTCCACGATCTCCAGTATCCCTTCGAGTGCTTCCTCGCAGTCGAGGTCTTGAGAGATCGGTCTCAGCCTTTCGACCAATTCGCGGGCCATCTCGCGGGCCGTGACGCTTCGTCCGGTCGCGAAGTCGTGAAAGGTGGCGTCGAGTCCGTGGCGGGTGGCCCGCCACTTGTTCTCTACCGTGAAAAGCGGGTCTTCGGGCGGATGATTCTCGTCGGCCGCGACCAGGCACTGGACGAGGGCCGCCAGGGAGACGGTGAGTGACGCGTTGGTCTGGACGTCCGGTGAACGGAGCTCAACGGTACCGAGCTTCGGGTGTGGGCGGACGTCCCACCAGCACAGGGAGTAGTCCGGAATGCTGCCGGACCTGACGAGGGCCGCGACGTGTCTCTCGAAGTCTTCCCAGTCGTGGAACGTGGGCGGCAGGCCCGAACGCGGGACGAGCTCGAAGACCTTGATGCGCGTCGAGGAGAGGCGTGTGTCGAGGCCGTTCCAGAATGGGGAGTTGGCTGAGAGCGCGATAAAGAGCGGCACGTGCCGGGCGAGCGTCGAGACCGCCCGGATAGCGTACTCCTCGTCCGGGACGGCGACGTGGACGTGCAGCCCGTAAATAGCCTGCATCCGGGCCGTCCAGCCCATCTCCTCCTCCACGTCCCTGTAACGTTTTTCGTCCGTGATCTCCTGCATCGTAGAGTCGCTGAAAGGGTGGGTACCGGCCGCTGCGAGCCGTACACCGCAGCTTTCGGCCAGGTTCCTCACCTTCCGCCGCAGGACCGGTAGGTCCGCCGCCAGCTCCGACACCGTTTCGTAGACCGGAGAGCGCAGCTCCAGGCACGAGGCGGAGAGTTCGGAGGTGATGGTATCGGCGGAGATCTCGGCGGCTTCGCGGGCGGCGAGAACGGCGCCGATGGCCGGGGTGAGGGCGAGCGACACCGGGTCCAGGATCTGAAACTCCTCTTCAACCCCCACGGTGTACGGCGCTGAAGCCCCGAAGTTAGTCTCCATATCCTTACCTTAGCAGCTTGGCGACGGGTTTTCGGGGCGCGGACCAGACTATACTGCCCGCGTCGGCCACTACCGAAGAGGAGTCGAATGCCGGAGCTTTACTGGAAGGGGAAAAGGTCTGTCGTGGATCACGCCGGTAAGGTCCCTTCCTGTTCTTTGCGCCACGTCCCAGAGGCTTCGGTAGGCGAGGGTTCCGGCAACGAGATCGTCCATGGCGACAACCTCCGGGCGCTCAAAGCATTGTTGCCCCGGTACGGCGGGCGCGTGAAGTTGGTCTTTATAGACCCGCCATACAACGCCGACGGCGAGGTCTGGACTTACTCCGACCGAATAGATGCGCCGGACATAGAGGATTGGCCCGGCAAAGTCGAGGTTGACGACCCTCTCCGCCAGGACAAGTGGCTCTCCATGATGTACCCGCGCCTCACGCTCCTGCGCGAGTTGCTGAGGTCGGACGGAGTCATCTTCGTCACCATCGGCGACAACGAACTCCATCACCTGAGGCTGCTCCTGGACGAGGTCTTCGGCGCCCGCAACTTCCTGGGCTGCGCGGTCTGGGAGAAAGGACCGTCCGGCGGCGATAAGAAGCAAATCGTGAGCGTCCACAACTACGTCGTGATCTACGCCAGGGACAAAGGCCGGGCGGCTCTCGAAAGTCCGGGCGTGACAACGTGGTGGACTGGAGAGGATTTCGGCGACAGCCGGGAGGCGAGGCGCGAGTTGGAGGAGATATTCCCCGAAGTCGAGGAGCGGTTCGCCATCCCGAAGCCGACTCGCCTGGTCCGGCGCATCCTGGAATTCACAACCCACCCGAGCGGCGGCGACCTCGTCCTGGATTGTTTCGCCGGTTCCGGGACTACGGCGCATGCGGTCCTGGATCAGAACTCGCAAGACGGCGGCAATCGACGCTTCATCCTCGTCGAAGCAGAAGACTTCACCGACCCCCTGACCGCCGAACGGGTGCGGCGTGTGATTCGGAAAAGCGATCCTCCCAACTCCGGCTTCAACTACTATGAGTTGGACGGGTAGCAACAGTGCTGACCTACACGACCTCCGGCGACGCCCGCCGCCCGACGGTCCTCTTTCTGCACGGCTTCATGGGCTCCGCGGCGGACTGGAGCGAGACAATGGCAGCACTGGAAGACCGCTTCTACTGTATAGCGGCCAACCTGCCGGGACACGGTGGCTCGCTCGGACTGCCGTACCCCGAGTCATACACCATCGAAAGCGCTGCAAAAGAGTTAATAGACCTCCTAGACGATCTGAACGTCTCGAAGGCTGTGGTCGTCGGGTACTCGATGGGTGGGCGGCTCGCACTCTACTTTGGCCTACGCCACCCGGAACGATGCGCGGCGTTGTTCCTCGAATCCGCCTCGCCGGGCCTGGAGACAGAGCCTGAACGAGAAGCGCGGCGCGAGACCGACGAGAAGCGGGCCAAGCGACTCGAAACGGAGGACTTCGAGACGTTCCTGGAAGATTGGTATCGTCAGCCGCTCTTCGCATCGCTGGCGCGTGACGAGGAGTTGTTGTGTCGAACCATCGAGGCGCGTCGCAAGAACGATCCAGGTGAGCTTGCGAAGTCGCTGCGAGGTATGGGAACGGGCAGCCAGCCTTCGTTGTGGGAGGAGCTTGCGGGTCTGCGGGCCCCGGCGCTGGCCGTCGCTGGAGAGCTGGACGAGAAGTACATCGAGATAGCGCACCGGATGGCGGATGCGGGCCCTGGGTTGAGATACGCTACGACCTCGGACGCGGGCCACAACCCACGTGTCGAAGCTTCGGAAGCGTATCTCGCCTTACTGCAAGATTTCCTTCACTCTCTATAATCCATACCATGACAGACATCGCTTGGAAATCGGCCGGAGAGTTTACGGATATCAGGTACGAGAAGGCGGAGGGTATCGCCAAGATCACCATTAACCGTCCCGAGGTGCGTAACGCCTTCCGCCCTTTGACGGTCAGGGAGATGCAGCGCGCCCTCGAAGACGCCCGCGAAGACTCCGAGATTGGTGTCATCATCCTTACGGGCGAGGGGCCGGATGCTTTTTGCTCCGGGGGAGACCAGAGGGTGCGGGGGGACGCCGGGTACCTCGAAGACCCGGATGACCCGCGACGCACCCCCGGTGGCGCGTCGGTCGGGCGTTTTGACGTTACGGACCTGCACGTCCAGATCCGGCGCTGCCCGAAGCCTGTTGTGGCGATGGTCGCCGGATACGCGGTCGGTGGAGGCCACGTGTTGCACGTGGTCTGCGACCTGACGATCGCCGCAGACAACGCGAAGTTCGGGCAGGTCGGGCCGAAAGTCGGCTCCTTCGACGGGGGGTTCGGGGCGTCTGTCCTGACGCAGCTCGTCGGGCCGAAAAAGGCCAAGGAGATCTGGTTTCTCTGCCGGATGTACTCCGCCGAGGAGGCGCTACAAATGGGGCTCGTCAACACAGTCGTGCCGCTCGCTGATCTCGAAGCTGAGACTGTCGGTTGGTGCTGGGAGATGCTGGACCGTTCGCCGTTTGCGCTGCGGCTCTTGAAGGCGAGCTTCCACGCACACGAGGATGGGTTCGCCGGCATACAGCAGCTCGCCCACGACGCGAACCTCCTCTTCTACGGGAGCGAAGAGGCCCAGGAGGGCCGCGACGCCTACAAGGAGAAGCGTCGGCCGGATTTCTCGAAGTTCCCTCGCCGCTCGTAGGGACTGGAGTAGATTGCCCGCCGCAGCCAACTCCCGCGTCAGGATCTGGGCCCTTGCCGCCCGCCCGAAGACGCTCTGGGCAGCCGTCGTGCCGGTCGTCGTCGGTACCGCAATGGCCGTGGAGGCGGGAGGGTTCCATGCGCTTTCGGCGCTCTTCGCGCTACTCGGCGCCGTTCTTATACAGGTGGGTACCAACTACATAAACGATTACTACGATTTCTTGAAGGGCGCGGATACCGTCTCCCGCAAGGGGCCTGTCCGAGCTTTGCAGTCCGGCCTCGTCAGCCCCGAGACGACGCGGAGGGCGGCGGCGCTCGTGTTCGCACTGGCGGTGGTGGACGGTCTCTACCTCGTGTGGCGCGGCGGGTGGCCGGTGCTGCTGATCGGACTGCTCTCCATCGCCGCGGGTGTGCTGTACACCGCCGGGCGCTACTCACTCGCCTACCTCGGGCTGGCGGACGTATTCGTGGTCTTGTTCTTCGGGCCTGTCGCAGTCGGGGGTACTTACTACGTTCAGACGCTCGGGGTCAACGCCGTCGTGTTGTTCGCCGCGTTCGGTCCGGGCCTGCTCTCGGCCGCCATCCTGCTCGTCAACAACGTCCGGGACATCGACGAAGACCGCCGGGCGAACAAGAAGACGCTCGTGGTGCGCCTGGGACGGAAGACAGGCGTCGCGCTCTACGCCCTCTGCGCCGGCGCGGCCGCCCTCATCCCCGTCGTTCTGTACTTGGTAACCGGGGAGCATCCTTGGGCCATGATCTCCCTGGTCATCCTGCCGCTCGTGGTCCCGATCGTCAGAACGCTCGCCTCCTCCAAAAATCCCGTCGCACTCAACCCCATGCTCGGGGCGACGTCACGGCTGCTCCTGATCTACGGCCTGCTATTCTCGATCGGATGGCTCATTTGAGCCGTACACCAGCTCTCTGAGATGAAGATCACCGGCCTCCATCTCTACCGCTACGCGCTGCCCCTCGACCCTGCGCCCGAGATAAAAGGCAAGCCTCTCCGCCACCGCGAAGGCATACTGCTCAGGCTGACCGGCGATGGCATCGAAGGGTGGGGAGAGACCGCTCCGCTCCCCGGCTTCAGCCATGAGAGCCAGGAAGAAGCCATCCGGCAACTGTGGGACATAAAGCCGGCGCTGATGGGCCTCGACCACTCGAATTGGATGGATGACTGTCTGCAAAGCGTTCTGGATCCCTTCACCCCGGCGCCTTCGGTACGTTTCGGTATAGAACTCGCCGCCTCCAACCTGTACGCGGCGGCGCGGGGCAAGACGCTGCCGGAAGTGCTCGGACCGCGACCGGGGATGAAAGTGAGCCTGAACGGCCTCCTCACCGGCTCTAGGGACGATATCCTGAAAGAGGCTCGCGGGATGATCTCGACGGGCTACCGGGCGGTCAAGGTAAAGGTCGGGCGCGGGTCCATCGAGGAAGACGCCTCGCTGATCCGGGCCGTCGCCGGGATACTCGGCGGGTCCGTCAGCCTGCGGCTGGACGCGAACCGGGCCTGGGGCTTCGAGGAGGCCCTGGAGTTCGCCCGCGCCACGGAAGGCTGCCGCTACGAGTACGTCGAGGAGCCGCTCTCAGACCCCACGCAACTCCTTCGCCTGGTGGATTCTACCGGCTTGTCCGTGGCGCTCGACGAGTCGTTGGCCGCCCTGGACCCCGACACGCTCGGAGAGCACCGATATGCGCGGGCCGTCGTGCTCAAGCCGACGTTGCTAGGCGGGATAAAACACACGCTCCGTCTGGCGGAGCAAGCACAAAGCCTCATCATGACCCCCGTTATAAGCTCCGCGTTCGAGACGGGGGTCGGTACGCTGGGCCTCACCTCGCTCGCGGCCTGCATCAGCGGTGGAGAGATACCGGTCGGCCTCGACACCTACCGTCGCTTCACCACGGACGTCCTCGAACCGCGCCTCGAACTTCCGGCCTACTTCGATGTTCCCGAGGTGATGGGCGTCCGGCGCATCATGGATCAGAGTCTGCTGAAAGAGATACGTGACCCCGAGCAGGCAACGAGGAGCCGTGATGAGTAAGAACCCAGGGCAAGTCCCTTGCCCGCTTCGCGAAGTGGCGATCTCCTCGCCGGATGCCCCGGCCATAGTAGGGGCTGAGGAGACATTGTCGTATTCTGAACTCGACCGTCTTGTCTCGGCGGCTTCACGACGTCTCGGAGAGTTAGGACTAGGGCTTGGTGCGCGTGTAGCTATCTACCTTCCGAAGGACGAACGCTACGTAGTCCTGGTGCTCGCCCTGATCCGGGCCGGCGCCGTGGCGTGTCCCCTGAGCACCCGCCTCCCCCCATCGAGCGTCGAACCACTCCTCAGACGCGCCGGCTGCCAGGCCCTCATCTCGGATGACGAAGAGGCGCTCGACGCCATCAGCGGAAACATCGAGAAGCTGCATCCCGAAGAGGTCCTCATGGGAGAGGCGGTGGTGGAAGACCACGCCAGGTCTCGCCTGAGGATCGACTCGCCCGCCACCCTCGTCTTCACTTCCGGCAGCACCGGAACCCCGAAAGCCGCGCTCCACACCTTCGGCAACCACTACTACAGCGCCCTCGGCTCCAACGAAAACATCGCCCTCGGTCCTGGAGGCAGGTGGCTGCTCTCGCTGCCTCTCTACCACGTCGGTGGACTCTCCATACTCTTCCGTTGCCTTCTCGAGGGTGCTGCGATGGTCCTGCCCGGACCCCGCGAGAAGCTCGGTGGATCCATCGCGAGATACGGCATCACGCACGTCTCTCTCGTCTCGACCCAACTCCGGCGGTTACTCTCGGAAGGAGACGCGCCGGAGAGCCTGGAGGCGGTCTTGCTAGGGGCTAGCGGCATCCCCGCTTCCCTTCTGGAGGAGGCCACGAACCGCAGCCTCCCCGTCTATACGAGCTACGGCCTGACCGAGATGGCTTCCCAGGTAACGACCACTTCCGGGGCGTCACGGGACGAGCTGGAGACCTCCGGCCGGGCATTACCTTATCGGGAAGTTTCGATCTCTGACGAAGGCGAGATCCTGGTGCGTGGAGAGACGCTGTTCGCCGGCTACGTCGAGGGAGACGAGATAGAACGTCCGCTGGACGAAGAAGGTTGGTTCAATACGAAAGATCTCGGCGAGATCGACGCGGAAGGCTACCTCCGCGTCCTGGGCCGCCGGGACAACCTCTTCATCTCAGGCGGCGAAAACATCCAACCCGAAGAGGTCGAGGAGGCCCTGCTGCGTCTGGAGAACGTCGTCCAGGCCGCCGTGGCTCCGGTTCCGGACTCGGAGTTTGGATCTCGGCCTGTAGCTTTTGTGAGGACCACCGGCGGATACTTCGACTCCGAAAGCCTGCGCGCCTCTCTCGAAAAGGTCCTGCCGCGCTTCAAGGTCCCCGTAGCTTTCCACGAGTGGCCCGCGGAGGCGAGTACGGAGAGCGCGAAGGT
>JBBPZT010000189.1:0-18815 GCA_038198625.1 Rubrobacterales bacterium | reverse complement strand
AGAAACCAAAAGTCAGACAGAGAACGGCTCTTCGGATGGCCAGGTTACCGAAGAGCGGTCGGAGCAAAACGGTCACGAGGGCCACCAGGAAGGCGGCGTCGGGACCATCGTCGAGATCAAAGGTCCGGTCGTGGACGTCCGGTTCAAGCCCGGGGAAATACCTGAGATCTTCAACGCCATCTCGGTCCGCCTGGAAAACGGCGATGGCGAGGATGGCTCGGAGAAAGAACTGATACTGGAGGTCCAGCAACTCCTCGGGGACGACATGGTGCGTACCGTAGCGATGTCCTCGACCGACGGGGTGCGGCGGGGTCTCGACGCCCGGGATACCGGGCGTCCCATAGCCATCCCGGTGGGCCAGAACGTGCTCGGGCGTGTTTTGGACGTGCTCGGCAATCCAGTGGACGAGCAGGGTGAGATCGAAGACCCCGACGACTACTGGCCGATACACCGCCCGGCCCCTCGATTTGACGAGTTGAGCACCCAGACCGAGCAGTTCATCACCGGCATCAAGGTGATAGACCTCCTGTGCCCGGTGAGGCGAGGCGGCAAGGTCGGCCTGTTCGGGGGGGCCGGCGTCGGCAAGACGGTTATTATCCAGGAGCTTATAAACAATATCGCCTACCAGTACGAGGGCACGAGCGTTTTCGCCGGCGTCGGGGAACGCACCCGTGAGGGAAACGACCTCTACGGCGAGTTCGAGGAAGCCGGTATCCTCAAGAACGTGGGCCTCGTCTTCGGGCAGATGAACGAGCCGCCCGGCGCCCGCTTCCGCGTCGGCCTTACAGGCGTCACGCTCGCCGAGTACTTCCGGGAGGAGCTCGGCCAGGACGTGCTGTTCTTCGTGGACAATATTTTCCGGTTCGTCCAGTCGGGCAACGAGGTCTCCGCGCTCATGGGCCGGATGCCCTCCGAGGTCGGCTATCAGCCGACCCTCGGCACCGAGATGGGCGCTTTGCAGGAGCGGATCACCTCTACCAAGCAGGGCTCTATAACGAGCTTCCAGGCCGTCTACGTGCCGGCCGACGACTACACGGACCCGGCGCCGTTCACAGTGTTCGCCCACCTCGACTCGACAGTGGAGCTGACCCGGTCGCTGGCCGAGCAGGGCATCTACCCGGCCGTCGACCCTCTGAGCTCCTCCTCGACGATCCTGGACCCGGCGGTTGTCGGCGACGAGCATTACCAGGTTGCCCAGCAGGTCAAGAACATCCTCCAGCGGTACAAGGAGCTTCAGGACATCATCGCGATCCTCGGCATAGACGAGCTTTCCGAGGAGGACAAGGTCATCGTTGGGCGCGCCCGGCGCCTGCAGCGGTTCCTCTCCCAGCCGTTCTTCGTGGCCGCGCAGTTCACGGGCCTGGACGGAAAGTTCCTGGAGATGGAGGATACGATCCGCTCGTTCAAAGAGGTCGTCGAGGGCAAACACGACGATCTACCGGAGCAGGCCTTCTACCTCGTCGGCAACATAGACGAGGCCGTCGAGAAGGCGAGGGGTCTCTCCGGCGAGGAAGAGGACGAAGAAGATGAGGGTAAGGATCAGGAAGAGCAGGACGAGGATCAGGAGGTTAGCTCGGAGGAGCAGTCATCCGGCGAGCAAAACGATGAGCAAGACGACGAGTCCGGAGAAGTAAGCTAGCGTGGCCGAGAATCGGGGAGCGGATCAAGATTGCCGGCAGCTTTTCTGCCGGATCATCACTCCGGAGAGGATAGTCTACGACGATGAGACGGACCTGGTCGTCGTGAGGATTGCGGATGGGGACCTTGGGGTAATGGTAAACCATGCTCCTACGGTCTCGACGGTTGGCATTCACGAAGTGAGGGTTGGGCAGGGAGACGAGCGTCAGGTATTCGCCACCTCAGACGGCTTCTTCAAGGTCTCGGAGAACCTCGTGCAGGTGCTGGTCGAGGAGGCCGTTCCTGCCGACGAAATAGACGTGAATGAAGCGGAGGACCGGATCGAGAAAGCCGAGCAAGAGCTTGCGGATCTCTCGGACGAGGGCATGGAATTCGAGCGGGAGGAGATCGAACGCCGCCAGCGTACCGCCGAGAACCTCGTCCGTGTGTCCCAGGAGCACGGAGGCGGAGAGAACTAGCGAACCGTTGCCCGGCCGGGTATCTTTAGGCTTCAGGCTTTGCGAAGAAGGTTGTGGGAGGAGCAATCATGGAGAGGTTCTTGATCGAGGGCGGTGCGCGGCTCCACGGGGAGGTGGAGGTCGCCGGCGCGAAAAACCTGGCGCTCAAACTGATGGCGGCGTCTCTGTTGGCGTCGGGGCGTACCACATTTCACAACGTACCCCGCATAAAAGACGTGAATACGATGCGGGCGGTCTTGGAAGGTCTCGGCGCGGATTCCACTTTCTCCGGTCATACTCTGGAGATAGACACCGACAACATAAGCTCTTACACGGCTCCGTACGAGCTCGTCCGCCAGATGCGGGCGAGCCTCGTGGTCTTAGGGCCGCTGGTTGGCCGGTTCGGGGAGGCGGAGGTCTCCGCCCCCGGTGGGTGTAACCTGGGGCTCAGGAAGTTCAACTTCCACCTCGACGGTCTGCGGGCTCTCGGGGCGGACATCGAGTTGGAGCACGGGTTCATCAAAGCTACTGCTCCCCGTGGATTGACCGGGGCTGAAGTCTCCTTCGAGTACCCGAGCGTAACCGCCACCGAGAACGTCATGATGGCCGCGGTGCTCGCTTCGGGCACGACCGTTATAGAGAACGGCGCCCGTGAACCGGAAGTCGCCGCCCTGGCGGACTTCTTGAGCGCGATGGGTGCGCATATCACCGGGGCCGGCACGGGACGAATCATCATCGAAGGCGTCGAGGAGCTATATCCCGTCGAGTACTCGGTCATGCCCGACCGGATAGAGGCCGGCACTTTCATAATGGCAACCGCCGCCGCCGGTGGGGACGTCTGGATCCGGAACGCCATTCCCGAGCATCTCAAGATGGAGCTTGCGAAATTGGACGACATGGGCCTCGACGTGCAACGTGATGCTTCCGGCGGGATCCGGGTGCGGAGCGATGATCCGGCGGACCTCTCGGGCGTGGATGTTTCCACCCTGCCGTTTCCGGGGTTCGCCACGGACTTGCAAGCGCAGATGATGGTCTTGCTTACCCAGGCCTCGGGCGCCGGGGTTGTCACCGAGAACGTCTACGAAGGGCGGTTTCAGGTGGCCGAGGAGTTGAACCGGATGGGTGGCGGGATAGATCTTTTTGGCGGTCACCGGGCGCTGGTCAAGGGGGGCAGGCGTTTATCCGGTACAATCGTGCAGGCGCCGGACTTGCGGGGCGGGGCCGCACTCGTCATGGCCGGACTCGTCGCGGAGGGCACGACGGTTGTGGACAACGCCCACCACATCCTGCGCGGTTACGAAGGCTTCGAAGAAAAACTCTCGAAGCTTGGGGCAACCGTCGCGTTCGAGTCTCTGGAGACAGAGGCCGCGGTATCCCCGTAGCCGTATAGACCATCGGGCCACGGTACCAAACCCGCCGGTAGGATAAGAGGTGCTTTAACTGGTAATAAACGGCTAGAAAGACGGAGATTCCTTGCCGCGGATCAAGACCAAAGCCACAGAGGTCCTCGCGCTAACGAAGACGCTGGTACGCTACCGTTCCTACACTCCCGCTGTCGCCCAGTCGACTGTAGACTTTATAAGCGGCTGGTTCGAGGCGCGAGGTCTCGAAACGATCCGCTATACCGGGGCGGGACGGGACGAAAATCTCACCTCGCTCGTGGTACGGGTGGGCTCCGGGGAGCCACGGATATTGCTTCACGGCCACGCGGATGTCGTGCCGGGAGAGGAGTGGCAGTTCGATCCCCACGAGGAAGGTGGCGAACTCTACGGGCGCGGCGTATACGATATGAAAGGCGCCCTGGCCGCGATGATGTATGCCATCGAGGACTTGAACATCCTAGGGTGCGAAGGGACGGTCGAGCTTCTGATCGTCCCTGATGAGGAGAGCGAGCACGGGGGTCTGTCGGGGGCGGAGGTACTGCTCAAGAACGTCCATACGGGTGATTTCTTGATCACCGGCGAACCGACCGACTTCCACATCGGTACCCAGGCGAAGGGCGTCCTCGACCTCCGGGTTACACTACTCGGCAGGAGTTCCCACGGCTCTCAACCCTGGCTCGGCAAGAACGCGGTCCTGCAAGCTTACGAGCATTACCGGCAGGTCCTGGAATTGCCATTCGCCAGCGAGAGGAGCGATCTCTTCCCGTATCCGAGCATCAACCTATCCCGTATCATCGGGGGTGATGTCATAAATCGGGTTCCGGACCGCTGTACCTACGACCTCGACATCCGTTATTTGCCTCACCAGAACCCGGAGGAGATAACGCGCCAGATCCGCTCTATAGACCTGCCCGCCGAAGCGGAAGTCCTTTTCAAGCGCGAGCCAACCTACGTTTCTTGCGTGAATCCATACGTCAAGGTCTTGCGGGAAGTCGCCGCCAGGCACTTCCATGGTAACCCGGTCAGCGTCGGACGCCACGGCGCGAGTGACGTAGTCTACTTTCAGAGAGCAGGCGTGCACGGCGTCGAGTTCGGTCCGATAGGCGGCGGACACCATGGTCCTCGCGAGTACGTTGTCGCCTCGTCGCTCGAAACATATCGCCAGATGCTCGTCCAGTTCGTCCAGATATTGGGCCGCAACGGGAAAAGCGTTTGATCGTCTCTTGCTACTATTAGTAGCTCCTTGAAAGTCTTCGCGTTCGCGAGTATATTTTGAATAGTTTTCGAAGGAAGAAAGGCGTGGCTTGACGTTAGGTCTTTTGCAAGAAAGCGCGGCATACGGGACTCTGTATCTGTACGTCGGGCTCTTCATGTTGCTGGTCACGGGGTTCGTGGCGAGCGTGCTGGTTCTGGCGCGCCTGCTCGCGCCCAGCCACCGCTCTAGCACCAAGGGACAGACTTACGAGACGGGAGAGTCCACGGTGACGGACCCGTGGCGACCTTTCCCGGTTCGATACTATGTCTTCGCGCTACTTTTCCTCATCTTCGACGTGGAGGCCGCTTTCCTGTATCCGTGGGCGGTGATCTACCGTAGCCTCGGTGTGTACGGGTTTGTGGAGATGGTCATCTTCGTCGCTATCCTCGGTGTCGGCCTGGCTTACGCGTGGGGGAAGGGAGCACTCAAGTGGGTGTAATGCAGAACTTCAACGAGCCCAATATCCTGACGACGAGCACGGACAAGCTCTTCAACTGGGCGCGCAAGAACTCCCTGTGGCCCTTGCAGTTCGGGCTCGCATGCTGCGCCATAGAGATGATGTCCACCGGCATGGCCCACAACGACCTCGACCGATTCGGGGCGGGTTTCTTCGTCGGCTCTCCGCGGCTGGCCGACGTCATGATCGTCTCCGGTACGGTTTCTACCAAGATGGCCGAGCGGATGACCCGACTCTACGAACAGATGCCCGAGCCCAAGTGGGTGATCGCGATGGGAGCCTGTGCTATCAGCGGTGGGCCTTTCCTCGATGGGTACTCGGTGCTGATGGGGGCGGACCGGGTGATACCGGTCGATGTGTACGTGCCGGGGTGTCCGCCACGTCCGGAGGCGCTCATCTTCGGCATCATGACGCTCCAGAAGAAGATCGAACGCGACCAGCAGGTAGGATACGAGCGGCCTCGCCCGGCGCTCGTCGATGACGAGGGCGGCGTTATGGAGTATCTGCCGGAGCGTGAATACCAGGGGATCAGCGAAGGCAAGGCCCTGCGTTTCGAGGGCGTCAAGCCGCTAGCCCGCACCTACGTATTCGAGCGCGAGGGGATGCCGCCCAAATCCCAGACGGATGTCGGCTGGATCCCCGCCGAAGCCAGGAAGAAGCTCAAGGAGCAGGCAAAGGCCGAGAAAGCTGCAACTGAAAAAGCCGCAGCTGAGGACGCCGAGAGCTCCGGCAAAGACAACGAGGAAGCCTAGAGATGGCCGTCACGTTCCCCCAGGGAGACCTCACAACCCGCCTGGAGCGCTACCTGGAAAGTTTCCAGAGTCAGCACGGGATCGAAGAGACGGAGATCGAGGGAAACGTGCTCCGGGTCGTGGTGGAGCCGGGTTCCGTACCGAGCGTATTGGCGACGGCTCGGGAGCACCTGGGAATCTTGCACCTGTCCTTCATCACGGTCGTCGACTGGATAGGGTCTTTCGAGATCACCTACGAGTTGCTCGATTTGCGGGGCGGCGTGGTCAGGGTCAAGGCGACGGTAGAGGGTGATGAGCCGGTTATCGGGACGGTGACCCACGTCTATCCGACGGCCAACTGGCACGAGCGGGAAGCCTACGACATGTTCGGGGTCGCGTTCGCGGGCCATCCGGACTTGCGGAGGCTCTACATGTGGCAGGACCACTTCGATCACCACCCGCTCTTGAAGAGCTTTGAGATCACCACCAGGCGCACGTTCGAGGGGTTGAGGTAGAGATGATCGGTGAAGAACGCCGGACGGACAATGTTTCCCTGGCCGGAAGGGAGAGTGGTCGGCTGGCCGCACCCGATATCCGGGACGAATTCGGGCTCGAAACCCTGGATATGAACATGGGTCCGCAGCACCCGGCGATGCACGGGCTCTTGAGGCTCATACTCGAACTCGACGGCGAGACCGTCGTGCGGTGTGACCCGGTGATGGGCTACCTTCACCGCTGCCAGGAGAAGATCGCCGAGAACCGGATGTACCCGGCGGTTATACCGCTCACCGACAGGCTCGACTATTTTGCGAACATGCACAACGAGCACGGCTACTGCCTGGCCGTAGAAGACTTGCTGGACGTGGAGATACCGCCGCGGGCCGAGTATATCCGGGTGCTGATGTGCGAGTTGATGAGGCTGGCGAGCCACATACCTTCGATCGGGTTCCTGCTGCTGGAGCTCGGGGCGTTTACCCCGATCCTGTACGGTTTCCGGGAGCGGGAGCGTATCCAGAGCATCTTCGAGGCCGTCACCGGTGCGCGGATGATGTTCCATTACATCAGGATTGGTGGTGTCAAAGCGGACCTACCGGAGGACATACCCGAGAAGATCTGGGAGTACATCGCGGGGCTGGAGGAACGGTTCCAGTCCGATTTCGTGGACCTGATCGAGGGGAACGAGATCTTTGTTTCCCGTACGCGCGGCATTGGGAAGATGACCGGGGAGAAAGCGTTGGAGATGGGCCTGACCGGTCCGCCGCTACGCTGCACCGGGGTGGACTTCGACATCCGGCGCGACTATCCCTACAGCGTCTATCCGGAGTTGGACTTCGATGTGATCACCGACGATGCGGGGGACGTCGAGGCTGCCTACCGGGTCAGGATCAAGGAATGTCTGCAGAGCATCAGGCTCATCAAGCAGACCCTTGAGAAGATGCCGGAGGGAGAGGTCATGGCTGATATGGGCCGTCGCCTCAGGCCTCCGGAAGGCGAAGGTTTCGGGCGTGTGGAGAGCCCGCGGGGAGAGTTCAGCGTGCACGTGGTCTCAGATGGTTCTGATACGCCGTACCGGGTCCACTACCGGGACCCGAGCTTCGCCAACATGCAGCTCTTGCAGGAAGTCATACCGGGCCACTACCTGCCCGACATAATGCCTATCATGGGCCTGATCGACCCTGTCTCCGGCGGGTGGGACAAGTAGATTGAGCACTTTCGTAAACTACCTCAACCTGGAGCCCTGGCGGTTCATACTCTCCTTCGGGGCGGTGATCTTCCTGGTGTTGAACCTCGCGGCCGTCCTGACGATGGCCGAGCGGAAGACGGCGGGCTACATCCAGCTTCGTTTCGGGCCGAACAGGGTCGGGCCGAGGGGCGTGTTGCAGCCGATGGCGGACGTGTTCAAGCTGTTTACCAAGGAGAACGTCTCGCCCAACAGGGCGGATATGTGGATCTTCCTGGCCGCGCCCATCGCGATGTTTATCCCGGCTGCGCTGGTGTGGATGGTCATCCCGTTCGCGCCGAATGCTGTGGTCACGGACCTGAACATCGGGCTCTTGTTCTTCGTCTCGATAACCTCCATCGGCGCCCTCGGGGTCATCATGGCCGGTTACGGGAGCCGCTCCAGCTTCTCGCTGCTCGGGGCCTTGCGGGGCGCGGGACAGATGATCTCCTACGAAGTGCCTCTGATCCTGAGCCTTCTCGGGGTCATTATGCTGACCGGGAGCCTCTCGCTGATGGACGTGGTCAAGTCCCAGTCCGGCGGGTTCTGGCACTGGTACTTCCTGCCGCAGTTCCCGATGTTCATCGTGTTCTACATCGCCAGCATCGCGGAGGTCAAGCGGGTTCCGTTCGACCTGCCGGAGGGTGAGAGCGAGATCGTCGGCGGGTTCATGATCGAGTACTCGGGAATGACTTGGGCGCTGATACAGGCTTCGGAGTTCGCCTCGATGGGTCTGATGTCTGCGCTAACGACCACGCTGTTCCTCGGTGGCTGGCAGCCGCCGCTGCCGTTTCTGGACCTCGGGAACTTTGACTGGATCTGGTTCGGACTCAAGACCGCTCTCATCATGTTCACCTTCCAGTGGATACGCTGGAGCGTGCCGAGGCTCAGGATGGATCAGCTGATGGACTTTGGCTGGAAGATCCTCGTACCTGTAACCCTGATCTGGCTGTTCGTGACGGCCGGAGCGATACTGGTTTTTTAGGAGGATTTCGACCATGCCACAGGTAGGACAGGGCATTATGAAGGGGATGGGGGTAACCCTCAAGCACCTCTTCGGGAAGAAGATCACGCGCCAGTATCCGGAGTACAAGCGGGACCTCCCCGAGCGTACCCGCGGGATGCTTACCGTGGATATGGATCGCTGCATCGCGTGTTTGCAGTGTATGAGGATCTGCCCGGACCACTGCATCTCCATCGAGCAGACCAAGCGCGACGCTGATGGCTCCGGCAAACCCAAACCCTACGCCGTAGGCTTCGTCATAGACGATTCGCGTTGCATGTACTGTTCGCTTTGCGTCGAGGTCTGCCCCGTCAACTGCATCTATCATACAGAGGAGTTCGAGGCCCAGGCCTACAACCGCCTGGAACTCGCCCGGCAGTTCGGCGAGCGGCCGGTAGACCCGACCATAGATCCGAAGCCGACCGTCAAGAAGAAGCCAAAGAAGAGCGCCGCCGGAGCCAAGGCTGGGGCCAACGCCGCGAGTGAAAAGAAGGCTCCTGTTAAAGCCTCGAAAAAGGAAGATGTGGCTTGACCATCGCGTTTGCCTTTCTCGCCGGGATGACGCTCGTCTCGGCGCTTGGTGTAGTGATCAGCCGCAACGTCGTTCACTCGGCGCTGTTCATGTCGGGGTCTTTTCTCGGTGTGGCGGGTTTTTTCGTCATGCTGAACGCGCCGGCCCTGGCTGCGTTTCAGGTCTTGATCTACGTAGGGGCTGTGACGGTCGTGATCCTGTTCGGGATCATGTTTACCCAACGCCCTCAAGCCCGCCGCTTCCGGACTATCGTCAACCGCCAGTTCTGGGCTGGTTTCCTGGTGGCTATAGGGGTGGGAGCTTTCCTGTCCTACGTGTTCTCCGTGCAGAACTGGGGGAATGTGCGGCCCGGAAACGGACCACAGAGCGTCGCCGTATTTGCGCGTAACCTGCTCGGCGTGACCCAGGGCACGGGTATCTTCTCCCTGCTCTTTGAGGTGGCTTCGGTGCTGCTGCTGGTGGCGGTTGTCGCGGCCATCGTGATCAGCCGCCGCAGGCCGAGCGAACAGATCGACCAGGGAGTGGAGGAGTAGATGTCGCAACAGATTCAATATTTCGTGGATGCGTTGAACGCGACGATTCCGCTGGAAGGCTACCTGATCGTGGGGGCGATGATGTTCGCCATAGGAGCTTGGGGAGCGCTTATCCGCCGCAACGCCGTGGTGGTATTCATGTGCGTCGAGTTGATGATCAACGCGGTCAACCTGACGCTGGTCGCCTTCTCCGACTACCTGCCGAACGCGGGCGGCGCGGGAGCGAGTTACGCGGTCCTGGTGATAACCGTGGCCGCCGCGGAGGTCGCCGTCGGCCTCGCCATTGTCCTGGCAGTATTCCGGACGAGGCGGACGGTCAACGTCGATGAAGCAAACCTGATGAAGTGGTAGAGAGGACTTTCAAATAGTGCAGAGCGTCGGCCAGCAGTTAATAATCGCGGCTATTCCAGGCATCCCGCTCCTGACGTTCCTGGCGCTGGTGCTTTTTGGGCGTCTCCTGCAGGAGAATGCCCAGTACGTCGCGATCCTGGGCATCACTATATCTCTCGTGTTCTCCGTCTTTACGCTGCTCTCCGTCGCGGGTATTTTCGGCGGTGGTGGCGGGCCGATTTCGTTCGCCGTGAACTGGATCGACCTGGGTCCGGGCGGCTCGTTCCCGATGGGGATTTACATAGATGGCTTGGCGGCGATGATGATCGTCGTCGTATGTTTCGTGAGCCTTATGATACAGCTCTACTCAGGCGGTTTCATGGCGGATGATGCGCGTTTCGGCTGGTACTACGCGGTGATCAACCTCTTCACCGCTTCGATGCTGGGGCTGGTACTCGCGCCCAACTTCATCGAGCTCTACATATTCTGGGAGCTGGTTGGCCTCTGTTCCTACCTGCTGATCGGGCACTGGTCCGAGAGGCCCAAGGCCACACTGGCGGCCAAGAAGGCGTTCATCGTCACCAGGGTCGGAGACATGGCGCTGTTCGTGAGCATCATCATATTCTGGCGGGAGACGGGGACCACCTCCTTTAGCGGCATCTCTCAGGCGGCCCAGGCCGGGTTCATGGGAGACTCGCTGCTGACCACCGCCCTGATCCTGGTGTTCATCGGGGCTTGCGGCAAGAGCGCCCAGTTCCCCCTGCACGTGTGGCTGCCGGATGCCATGGAGGGGCCCACGCCGGTGTCTGCCCTGATCCACGCCGCAACGATGGTCGCGGCCGGCGTATACCTGGTTGCGAGGACCTACGACATCTTCGTCCAGAGCCCGACGGCGATGCTCGTCGTAGCTTACATAGGCGGGTTTACCGCGCTGATGGCGGCGACAATGGCGCTGGTAAAGAAAGATATAAAGCGGGTTATCGCCTACTCGACGATCTCGCAGCTCGGGTACATGATGATGGCGCTAGGAGTTGGGGCTTTTTCTGGTGGGCTCTTCCACCTCTACAACCACGCTTTCTTCAAGGCGCTGTTGTTTCTCGGCGCCGGCGCCGTCATCTACGCGATGAACAGCTACAACCTGACCGAGATGGGCGGCCTGCGACGCCGGATGCCGATCACGTTCTGGACCATGGTCATAGCGGGCCTCTCGCTCTCGGGGATTTTTCCCCTAAGCGGGTTTTGGTCGAAGGACGCCATACTGGCCGGGGCCTTCGACGAGCACTTCTACGTGCTGTACGGGATGGGCCTGCTGACGGTGCTTTTCACGGCCTTCTACATCTTCCGGGCGATTTTCATGGCTTTTACCGGAGAGCCGCGCTCGGAGGCGGCCCGGGTTGCGGTCGATCCGCCGGGGATCATGACGATTCCGATGGTCATACTGGCCGTCCTCTCGGTGGTGAGCGGTTGGATCGGCATCCCGAAAGACTTCGGGATGCCGCTGGGTGGCGTCTTCGAGAGCTTCGTGGCGCCCAGCAACTTCGCCCAGAGGGAGCTTGCCATAAAGGCGCCTACCTTCGACTACGTTCTGGGCGGTATCTCCCTGATCATGGCGCTGGCCGGTATCGGGCTGGCCTACGTCCTCTTCGTGCGCCGGCCGAACTTTGCCCGGACGCTCATGGGCCGGCTGGTCAGGCCGCGGGCTTTCCTGGACCGCGGCTGGTACATTGATGCGCTGTATGAGGTCGTCTTCGTCAGGAGCGTGAAGAGGATCGGAATCCTGGTTAGAGAGTTCGACTGGCGAATCCTGAGCGGGCTCTTAGTGGGCGGGTTCGGGCACGGCGTCTTCAGGAGTGGGGACCGTCTGAAGACGCTCCAGAGTGGCGGAGTACAGACCTACGCCCTGTTCTTCCTGCTCGGCGTGCTCGTCATAGGAGTCATAGTAGGGGCCGACACGCTGTTAATGATGGTTGCGCTCATCGCTGTAGTTATCATAGCCATCGTAGCCTGGGGAGTGCGTCTGTGATCACGACCATAACTATCTTCATCCCGCTGCTCGGAGCCGTACTCATGCTGCTCCTGCCCGACGAGGAGCGGCTTGTCAGATACGCGGCCCTGGGGGTCGCGGCGGTGCCTTTACTGCTCACCGTCTACATATACTTCGCGTTCGGTAGTAACCTCGGGGCGTCCGCGCTCTCGCAGGACTTCAACTGGATAGCCTCGCTGAACATCGGTTATCGGGTCGGCCTCGACGGGCTCGGCTTTGGTATGTTCTTCCTGTCGGCCTTGCTGGTGCTGATAGCCATAGTGGCTTCCTGGGACGTGCACCGGAACCTCCGGCAGTACCTGGCGATGCTGTTCGTGGCGGAGGTCGGGATGCTCGGCGTCTTCGCGGCGCAAGACCTCGTGCTGTTCTACGTCTTTTTCGAGATAACGCTCATACCGATGTACCTGCTGGTTGGAATCTGGGGTGACGAGAACCGGCGTCCGGCCGCGATCAAGTTCTTTATCTACACTTTCATGGGCAGCACCATCATGCTCACCGGGTTCCTGGCGTTCGGCATCCTGGCGAAGAGCTTCTCGATGGACGCGCTGACGGCGGGAGGAAGTCTCGGCCGGACGGCCCAGATCGCCATCGCCGCCCCGATACTGTTCGGGCTCCTGATCAAAGTCCCGGCCGTGCCGTTCCATAGCTGGTTGCTGGACGTATACGTGTCGAGCCCGACTTCCACGAACGTCGTCCTCTCGGGCATCCTGCCGAAGCTCGGGACATACGGCATCATAAGGATCGCCATACCTCTCCTGCCTCAGGGCGTCGAGCCGTTTCTGCCTTACATAGCGATTTTCGGGGTTATCAACATCATTTACGGGGCCTTCGTGGCTTTCATGCAGCCCGACTTGAAGGCGCTCGTCGCCTACTCCTCTATCGCCACGCTGGGGTTCATCCTGCTGGGCGCGGCCTCCGGAAACGCCCTCGGACTAAACGGCGCGGTGTTCGGACAGGTGGCCCACGGCCTCTACTCGGCGCTGTTGTTCATCCTGGTCGGCATAATCGCCGCCCGGACCGGAACGCGGAGGATCTCCGAGCTTGGAGGGCTCGTCGGCCGGATGCCGTGGGTTGGGGGGCTTCTGGCGCTCGGCGCGCTGGCCGCGATGGGTCTGCCCGGCCTCGCGGTATTCGCCTCCGAGTTCATGAGCGTGATGGGAGGCTACACGACCTTTCCGGTGCAGGGTGTCCTCGCCTCGTTAGGTATAATATTTTCGGCCGTATATCTGTTGCACATGCTCGCCCGTACGATCTTCGGCCCGATAAAGAACCCGGCTTACGAGGAGATCACGGACGCCGGGCCGGTAGAGATGGCTGCAGTGGTGCCGCTGGCCGTTCTTCTGGTCGTTTTGGGTTTCGCCCCGGAACTACTGGTGAGCATCCAGAGGCCGGCTGTAGAGTTGATCCTTAGCGCGGTTGGGGGGTAGATGGGGTTCACTGCACAGACGTTTATCGGGCTCATGCCGGAGCTGATCGCGCTGGTCTCTCTGGTGCTTGTGCTGCTGGTTGGCATCTCGAGCCCGCGCAGCCCGATGCTGCCGGCGAGCCTGGCGGCTATTGGCGCGCTGGCCGTCTTCGGGGGGGCCGCCGTGCTTATGGCTACCGGCTTCTCGGGCAGCTTCTTCGGCGGAGGGTACGTCGTGGACGACTTCGCTCTCTACTTTAAGCTCGTGGTCTCCGCTTCGGCCTTCTTTACCATCCTTGCGGCGGCCCGCTGGGCCGGCGGGACCGGCGATGCCCCAGAGTACCTGACCCTGATCCTGTCTGTCGTCCTGGGAGCGATGCTGCTGGTGTCGATGCGGGACCTCTTCGGTATTTTCGTCGCCCTTGAGCTCGCGACGGTCCCGTCCTACGCGCTCGTCGCCTTCGACCGCACCAGGAAAGAGAGCTCCGAGGGCGGCATGAAGTACCTGATCACCGGTGTGATCGCCTCCGCCGTGTTGCTCTACGGGATAGTCCTGATCTACGGCGTATCGGGTTCGGCGGCACTCTCCGAAGTAGCGAAGACTTTCTCCGGCAACCTCTCCCCGGTGGCCCTGGTCGGCCTTACGCTGTTACTATCTGGGCTGGCCTTCAAAGTCTCGGTAGCGCCATTCCACTTCTGGACACCGGATGCCTACCAGGGAGCCCCGGCGACCGCGGCGGCCTTTCTCTCCGTGGCGCCGAAAGCCGCGACATTCGGGGTCTTGCTGCGGATACTTCTGGAAGGAATGCGCGGGGCTGCGCCTACCTGGACGGCGGTGCTGGTAGTCCTCTCCATTACCACGATGTTCGTTGGGAACCTCTTCGCCTTACGGCAGCGGAACGTCCGGCGGATGCTCGCCTACAGCTCGGTTGCGCATTCCGGGTACATACTCGCCGCCTTCACGGCTCTGCAAGGCGCCGACGCGACGACGGCCGTCGAGGCGGTTTTGATCTACGCCGGCGCCTACGCTGTAATGAACCTCGGCGCCTTCTTCGTCACGGAACTCGTCGGGGAGGAAGCCAAGAATTACAGCGGTCTGATCCGTACCCGACCGGCTCTGGCGGTCAGCATGTTCATCTTCATGGCGGCGCTCGTCGGGGTCCCTCCGCTCTCCGGCTTCTTCGGGAAGTTGTGGGTGATACTGGCCGGCGCGCAGTCTGGGTCGGTG
Source organism: Rubrobacterales bacterium (assembly GCA_038198625.1). Taxonomy (GTDB): domain Bacteria; phylum Actinomycetota; class Rubrobacteria; order Rubrobacterales; family Rubrobacteraceae; genus JBBPZK01. Next base: position 4,120 of record JBBPZT010000189.1, on the reverse strand, counting down.
GCTGTGTATGTGGTCGTAGGGGCGATCGTAGTAAATACCGTGCTCTCCGTTTCTTACTACTTCGACATTATCCGGAACATGATCTTCGAGGAGCCGGTGGTGGAGACCGCGGAGCCTAAGGGCGCTGGGGCGACCAGGTTCTCCGTGTATGTTCTGGCCGCTATCACGGCCCTGTTCTTCGTGATAATCGGACCGCTATCGGCACTGGCCCGAGCTTCGGGGCTGTTGTAGGCTGTACTCCCTATGAAAGCAGTTATATTAGTCGGAGGACGGGGCACGCGGCTGCGGCCGATTACCTACAGTGTCCCAAAGGCGCTCGTGCCGCTCAGGAACGAACCTTTCATGGGGTACATGATCCAATTCCTCCAGGCCGGTGGTCTGGAGGGGGCCGTTCTCTCTCTCGGGTATCTTCCGGACCCGATCCAGGAATACATCGCCGGCAAAGACCTGGACGGGTTCTCCGTGGACTACGCAGTCGAGGACAACCCGCTCGGGACGGCGGGCGGCATCAAGAACGCGCAGGAATATCTCGACAATGAGCCTCTGGTCGTCGTCAACGGAGACGTGCTCTCCGGGCTCGACCTCGCCGAGGTCATAGCCGTACATAAGGAGTCAGAGGCACTGGCGACCATCACCCTCACTAGCGTGGAGGACCCGACCGCCTACGGTCTCGTTGAGGTCGACCACGAGATGCTGGTACGGCGCTTCCTGGAGAAACCTGCCGCCGACGAGGTAACGACCAACCTCGTAAACGCCGGTGTCTACGTACTTGAGCCCGAGGTCTTGGAGATGATACCCAAAGGCCGCGAGGTCTCGATAGAACGGGAGATCTTCCCGAAGCTCCAGGCGAGGAGACAGCTTCGGGCGCACGTATCAAGCTCCTACTGGCGCGACATCGGGACACCACGCAGCTACCTGGCCGCCTCCCACGACGTGCTTTCCGGTGCGGTCGGCGTTACCGGAGCGGGTGGAGCAGGTTTCGAGTACCTGGACGTTGACCCTTCCACCGAGATTGGCAAGAGCGTCAAGCTACTCCCGCCGGTCTCTATAGCTTCGGGTTGCGTACTCGGGCGCCGGGCCACTATAGGGGGCCGTTCGTCGCTCGGGCGCGGGTGCCGGGTAGGGGAGAGGGCGGTGGTTGAAGGGAGCATCCTCCTCGACGGCGCCGAAGTCGAAGCCGGGGCCGTGGTCCGGGGCTCCATCATCGGCCCAGGGGCGCGCGTCGGGCAGGACGCCATCGTTCGGGGGCTCTCGGTCCTCGGAGCCGGGTGTGTGGTAGGTGAAGGCAATGTCCTTGACCAGGGGATCCGGGTGAACCCAGGCGTGGTACTCCAGCCGAGAAGCTTAAGGTTCTGAAAAGTATTTCAGATTGTCAGTATTTCACCAGGTCGGCGATAGACTGAAGTAGCTACAATAGGAGCAGGTAGTCTACCTGTGGGGTGTCGCTCGTGGCTGTAATACAGAAACCAGCTACCGCTGAAGAGTTGCTGAAGATTCCGGACGACGGTCTCCGTAGCGAGTTCGTGAGGGGGGAGGGGCTTCGGATGGAGCCGGCGGGTAACGTTCTCGACGGTGGTAGCGTGACCCCCGGCTGGAAGCTCTCTGTCGACGAAGTATTCCGATAGAGGGCTGAAGTGGAGCCCTACCTTTCCGCGCTGGCGGACCTCTTCTATCCGCAGCGGTGCGTGGGTTGCGAGCGGCGGGCGAGTGACCTTTTGTGCCGGGATTGCTTCGAGGCATTGCCGAGGGTCGGAGCCCCATCCTGCCGCAGGTGCGGGGCTCCGACAGCTTTTGAGACGTTTGTGTGCGAGGAGTGCAAGGGCGTGGATTTCGGGTTCGAGAGCGCGCAGGCGCCCCTCATGTACGAAGGTGTCGGGAAGCAGATAGTACACGTCCTGAAGTACAAGGGCTACACAAAGGTCGTCGACCGCCTGATGACCCCGCTCCTTCTGGAGGTCGTGAGAGGTAGGTTCGACGCCGTGGTCCCGGTTCCTCTACACCGCTCCAGACTGAGACGACGAGGCTTCAATCAGGCCGGGTTGATGGCGAAGAGCCTCGCGCAAGAAATAAACTCATCTCTTTCAGATACACTAGAAGTCGTGAGAGAGACTAGGGACCAGGTAGAGCTCTCCGGCGCGGGACGCCGGGCGAACGTGAAGGATGCTTTTGGTGCGAGGGGGCGCACGGATGGCAGGGTCTTGCTGGTGGACGACGTTTTCACTACCGGTGCGACCATGAGTGAGTGTGCAGGAGTGCTCGTGCGGGCTGGGGCGGCCGAGGTACACGCGGTGAGCCTGTGTAGGGCGGTTTGAAGCTGAAAAGCATCTCAGCCAGTCAGCCAGTCGGCGGGGTTAGTGAGACGCCGGGTACTGGACGGAGGTGTTTAGGACGGTTGGAAGGTCGAGAGCTTGAGGTCCGGGTTCGTTGATGGGACACGAGGGTCTCTCGCCGAAGACAAAGAGAGCGAGGCGTATGCTGTCCCCAGGTTCGTGAACGAGCTACGCTGATAAGGTCGGTTGATCGGCGGAGTGATCAGACGGAGAATTGATAAGCTGACTTGCCGAAATGCTAACTAGCCGACCAGTAGCCGACTGAAAGGAGGCCGGAGTATGGACGTAGCGGTCAAGGGACGCAACATCACGGTAACGGAGGCTCTGGAACGATACGCGAGAGAGAAAGTAGAGCGCATCAGCAAGTTCTTCGACGATGACCGGAGCGCGTCCGGGGCCGAGGTAGAGTTGATCCACGAGCGGAACCCCTCGATATCGGAGCCGGAGGTTGTCGAGACAACATTGTTCATCAACGGGAGTGTCTTGAAGGCGCGTGAGGCGACGGCCGACATGTACGCCTCTATAGACTTGATGAGCGACAAGCTCGAGCGGCAGGTCAAGCGCTACCGGGGACGGCAAGTCGACCGTTGGCGGGGCCAGCGGCAAGACAAGACAAAGAATGACTCTCCCGAGCCGGAGCCCTTTGTCGTCGCGGAAGAAGATGAGATCGAGACAAAGATAGTAAGGACCAAGCAGTTCCAGATGAAGCCGATGGGGGCGGAGGAGGCGGCGCTCCAGATGGAGCTTCTCGACCACTCGTTCTTCGTGTTCACCAGTGCCGAGACGGGTGACATAAACGTGGTATACAGGCGGCGGGACGGAAACTACGGGCTGATAGAGCCCGCAAGATAGCCCCGGATATCCTAGAATACAGGTATAGAGAGACGGCCCGACATTATTCGGGCGGTCGTGAGTCGCCTAAATCGAGGTTGGTGTTGACCAGTGGCTAATCTACTGACGAAGATATTGAGGATGGGAGAGGGCCGGAAGGTAAAGGCCCTCTGGAGAGATGTCGGGGAAGTTTCGGCCCTCGAACCGGAGGTCGAGAAGCTCTCCGACGAGGAGTTGCGCGCGAAAACGAAAGAGTTCCGCCGGAGGGTTTCCGAAGGCGAGACGCCGGACGATCTGCTGTTCGAGGCGTTCGCGGTCGTCAGGGAAGCTTCGAGGCGTACTCTCGGTATGCGTCCGTTCGACGTGCAGGTCATGGGCGGGATAGCGCTCCACCAGGGTAAGATCTCCGAGATGAAGACCGGTGAGGGTAAGACGCTCGCCGCGACCATGCCCGTCTACCTCAACGCGCTCTCGGGCAACGGTGTGCACCTCGTGACCGTCAACGACTATCTGGCCCGGCGCGACGCCGAGTGGATGCAGCCGGTCTACGAGTTCCTCGGTCTTTCGGTAGGCATTGTCCAGGATGGGATGGACTTCGAGGAGCGGAAGGTCGCCTACGAGGCGGATATCACCTACGGTACGAACGCCCAGTTCGGCTTCGACTACCTGCGGGACAACATAGCCACCGAGACGGATCAACTGGTCCAGCGCGAGCTTTCATTCGCCATAGTCGACGAGGTTGACTCCATCCTGATCGACGAGGCGAGAACGCCGCTCATCATCTCCGGTATGCCCGAGAGCGCCGCCGACACCTACTACCGCTTCGCCGCTATCATGCCGCGCCTGGAGGCGGGCGAGGACTACGAGGTGGACGAGAAAAAGCGCCAGGTCGCCCCGACGGAAGCTGGCGTGGAGAAGGTCGAGAAGGCGCTCGGCATGGAGAACCTCTACGACGACGT
>JBBPZT010000188.1:0-6229 GCA_038198625.1 Rubrobacterales bacterium | reverse complement strand
CGGCGTCTTCGAGAACTTTGGCTACCGGCAGTTGACGACCTTCTGGCGCGTTGCCGCCATCATCTCCTACCTCCGTAAGAACAAAGACTGGGGCGCGATGGAACGCCGCGGCTTCGACGAATCTGCTGATAAACCGTCTCGACTCGATACGGTGGCCACCCGGCCCAAAAACGAAGATGCCCATGAACCGCAAGCCAGAGGGTAAATATTGTACGAATTTTATGAAGTAAGGACGAGGGGTAGCCGCAAACGCGGCAGGTACGTCCTACTGCTCGTCACGCTCATGCTCGTGGTCGCGCTGGCGGCGGTTTTGCTTTTCATCTCGCGCACGCCGGGCAGGCCGGTCTCCACGACGGACGGCGTCAAGCGCGTCTCCGGTGTCAAGGGCGACCACCTCGTTACCTACGACGGGAAGAAGTGGAAACCTCAGTTCTGGAACGGCATAAACATGGGCGCCACGCTGCCGGGTCACGCGCCGGGAGAGCTCGCGCCTACCAAGGAAGACTACCTCCGATGGTTTTCGGAGATGAAAACGATGAACGTGGACGTGGTGAGGGTATATACGATCCTCTCTCCCCAGTTCTACGAGGCGCTCAGCCAGTTCAACGCCGGCCGCAAGGACCCGCTCTGGCTCGTGCAAGGCGTCTGGTCCCCAGAAGAAGAGTTGATCGGGAAGGACGAGGAGGGCCGGGACGCCTACGATCCAAAGATAACCGCTGACTTCGAGAGCGAAATCCGGGACGCCGTCCAGGCCGTTCATGGCGACGCCGACATCCCCCCCCGTCGCGGTCACGCCAGCGGCCACTTCGACGCGGACGTCTCTCAGTACATGCTGGGATGGATGCTCGGCACCGAGTGGTATCCGTACGCCGTAAAGGTCACCGACGACGCCCACCCGAACCAGAAGCCGTTCTCCGGCAAATACTTCCGGGCCAAGACAGGCGCGACCGCGTTCGAGAGCTGGCTCGCCTCCATGATGGACGTGATGGCGAAAGAAGAGATGAAGTACGGCTGGCAGCATCCGGCCTCGTTCACCAACTGGCTAACCACCGATCCTCTCCGCCACCCCGACGAGGCTTTCCCTCAGGAGGACCTGGTTTCCGTGGATCCGACACACCTCGCCCCCACCCCGGCGTGGAAGGCTGGTTACTATGCCTCGTTCCACGTCTATCCTTATTACCCGGATTTCCTCCGCTTCGAGAAGAAGTACCAGGACTACAAGACCCCGGACGGCAGGACGGACCCCTACGCCGGTTACCTGCACGAGCTCCGCGGCTACGTCAAGGGTATACCCCTGGTGGTGGGTGAGTTCGGCGTGCCCAGCTCGCGGGGGATGGCCCACATAGGGCCGCTCGGGCGCGACCAGGGATACCACACGGAGAAGGAGCAGGGAAAGATCGAGGCGAGCATGCTCAAGGACATGCGGCAAGAAGGCTACGATGGGGGCTTCCTTTTCGCCTGGCAGGACGAGTGGTTCAAGTTCACCTGGAACACGGCCGAGATAGATGTCCCGCCGAGCCGGAGGCCGATGTGGCTCAACCGCCTGACCAACGAGCAGAACTTCGGCGTGTTGGCCGAGAGCCCCGGAAAGGCTAAAGACCAGATCTACCTGGACGGAAAGACGAAAGACTGGAAGGATCACCCGAACGTCTCCAGAAAGAGCTACCCCGGCGTAGACCTCTCCGTCACCCACGATGAAGCTTACCTCTACCTGCTGGCCAAGAAAAAAGATGGAGACTGGAACTTCCCGAAAGACGATCTAAACGTCGGGTTCGGTACAAAATCCGGAGGCAGCGTGACGGCGGATGCGGCGCCGGGCCTCACCTTTCCAAAGGACGGCATACAGACCCTGCTGCAGATAAACGGCAAGAGCAAATCGAAGATGTTCATCAACAGCGCCTACGACTATCACACCTGGACCTATGGGTCCCAGTTAAAAATGATACCGTCCGTTCCGGACGGCGGTAACGCGCAGGCGGGCAAATTCCTGCTCTGGAAGCTGGCGTTGAGCCGCCCCTTGACGCTCCCTCAGAGCGGGAGAAAGATTCCGTTCGAAGAGTTCGACGTCGGCAAGATGAAACCCGGCATAACCGACCCTTCCAGCTCCAATTACAACAGCCTCGCCGACTGGTACGCCAAGGGAAGTGTGCTGGAGGTCCGCATCCCCTGGACGATGCTCGGTTACACAGACCCGAGCGAGCTAAAAGTCTGGGACAACTTCTACAAAGCGGGCAGGATCAAACCGGTCAAGAGCCCAGGCCTGCGCGTCTATCCGGCCCTGAAAAAGACCGGGAACAAGGAGATCGCCCCACTCGACTACAACTGGAAAAGCTGGAACGATCCAACCTCCCACGAGCGCAAGAAGCAGAGCTATTACATAATGCAAAAGGCATTCGAAAACAAGACGCTGGATCCCATACCGTAGAATTCTTTGTTGGTCATGCCGTAGCTTCCGCCTCCGCCACAAACAAGCTACCGGCGCCGGGTTTCAACTTGCGATGTTCTCAAGTCCGAATCTTCGCGCTATCCGGCGGATCCAATCCTCCCCGTGCCTCGGAGATCGGCTACCGGTTCCATGGGCGTGTACCGTCCGCCAGCAGCTTTAGCGCCTCTTCGATAGGGCAGGGCCTGCGCCAATAGTATCCCTGCCCGAAATCGCACCCTAAAGAACGCAACTCTTCCAGCTGCCCGATGGTTTCCACACCCTCAGCCACCACCGTAAGTCCCAGGTCGTGTGCCAGGCTGGTCACCGCCCGGACAATAGCCGAGTCTTCAGCGTTCTCGTTCATCCCTTCCACCATCGAACAGTCGATCTTGAGGACGTCTACCGGGAACCTCCTGAGGTACGCCAGGGAAGAGTAGCCGTTTCCGAAGTCGTCCATGGCGATCGTTATCCCGAGACTCTTGAGCGCCGCCAGCGTGATTTCAGCCGTCGCTTCTTTCTGTATCACTACGCTCTCGGTGATCTCCAGGGTTAGATCTCCCGGGTCCAATCCGGTCTCGGAGAGAATCGCGGTAATTTCCTCGACCAGCCCGGGGCGGCGAAACTGCCGGGCCGAGAGGTTTACGCACATGTTCAGGGGCTGCTCAGGGGGGATCTGCCGCCGGAGCAAGCTTACCTGGTGGCAGACCTCCCACAAGATCCAACGTCCGAGGGGAATGATCAGGCCACTCTCCTCAGCCAACGAGATGAACTCCGCGGGGTCCAGTAAGCCGTGCTCCGGATGTTCCCACCTTACCAGAGCCTCAAAGCCGTCTATCTCTTCGGTTTCTATCAGTACCCTGGGCTGGTAGTAGACTTTGAACTCCCCACTCTCTATCGCCCGCCTGAAGTCTCCTTCCAGTTGCAGGTGTCCCAGATCGGAGCTTCCCATCTCCCGCGAGAAGATTACGCAGCGATCCCCGCCACCCCGCTTGCCCTGGTACATGGCGATATCCGCCCTTCTCAGAAGCTCTTCGCTCCACCCCTCGCCAAGCTCGCTAAACACCACCCCGATGCTGGTTGTGACAAACACTTCATGCCCGCCCACCATGAAGGGGGCGTGTAGTATCTCCACGAGCCTTTCCGACAGCCCGGCCGCGGCGCCGGCATCTTCGACCTCGTCGAGCAAAATGGCGAACTCATCTCCGCCGAAGCGCGCGAACGTATCTCCGGGACGCAAAGAGGTTTCTACGCGCCCGGCCACCTGCACTAGTAGCTCGTCTCCCACGGCATGCCCCAGAGAGTCGTTGACGCGCTTGAAGTCGTCGAGGTCCATGAACAGCAACGCTACCCTGGCAGCTTCACCGGTTACACCACCATTCCGCTCGGCGTTCTGCCTGGAAAGAGACATAGCATGCTCCAAGCGATCCAGGAAAAGCGCCCGGTTTGGCAGCCCGGTTAAAGGGTCGTGAAAAGCTTGATAGGCGAGCTGCTCCTCAAGTCCCTTGCGCTCGGTGAAATCCTCGAGCATAAGCCCCACCTCAAGCAAATGCCCATCCTGGTCCCGAACAGGATATATAATCGCCCTGAGCTATCGGGGCTCACCGCCGGCCCTGATCGGTAACGGTTCGTTGAATAAGAGCGGCGTGGTTATTTTCCCGTCACCCATACACTCCTTGAGGTAAGGTGCGAGACCCAGAGCGTTCACCTGCTCGTTCTCGAAGATGTTGGTGCCCTCTAGAGTTTCTCCTCTTTCAAGATCCCACAGCGTATTCCAGGCGGCGTTTACCAGCAGACATCGGCCGTCGGGGTCGAAAATCACGGTGCCAACAGGTGATTGCTCTATCGCCGTGCGCAAGTGTAGATCAGTCACTGGCAATTGCTTCTACCATTCCAGTTTTGGATAAGCCTCCGTAGACACCTTCTCAAAATTGCGCGTAAGCTCGCTCTCCTACTCTATCCACCGCTGATGTGACTATCTCTGTTTGCTCATGCCTTTCCTTTTGTCACACTTGCATGCGGTATTCCTGACGTGACTTCTTGTGAGATCCCTCAACACTTCACGGCCGATCACTTCCCACAACGCTGCTACGGATCCCGATACGGGAGCATAAAAGTGAAGCAGCGAAAAATCAGTGCTCATCGACACAATGTGCCTAATCTCACGAAGAACTAAATGGACTCTGTCATGGCCGATGGTCCGAGCGCTCGGATGAGCTTCGAACCAGACGGCCATGGTGACTCTGAGCGCCCAGGAAGCAGCTAGAGGGGACGATGGATCTTGGAGTCCACTACGAGAAGTGATCCCAGCCGGAGAGGCCTTCCACCACCTCACCGTCCCGGACGAAGAGAACTCCCTCTTCAGTCACCTCCCCGACAATCGTAATCGGCACACTCACCTGCCGGGCGAAGTCCACCAGTACCTGCTCGGGGGCGGCGATGAGTAGCTCGTAATCCTCACCACCGGTCGCCGCGAGAAGCTCCGCGTCCCGATCGAAGGATCTCGCAGCCTCACGCGTATCCTCCGCGACGGGCAGCAGCCCGAGGTCTATCCGGCAGCCGGTGCCGCTCTGCTCGCAGACGTGACGCACGTCGGAAGCGAGCCCGTCGGAGAGGTCTATCATGGCGTGAACACCAGCATCTGAAGCGGCGCGCCCGGCATCTACCCGCGGCTCCGGCCGAAGATGTCTACGGACCAGCCGCCCTGGAGCATCCCCGCCGTTCTCCAGGATCAAGAACCCGGCAGCCGATGCTCCCAGCTCTCCCGTTACCGCCAGAAGGTCTCCAGGTTGCGCCCCAGAACGCAGAACAGCCACTCCCGGAAGCTCCCCCAGTATCGTCACGTTGACGGTCAGGGCGTCGGCGCGTGTGGTATCGCCGCCTAGCGGGTAAACATCGAATTCCTCACAAGCCTCTAGCACACCCTCCATGCACCGCAAGGTCGTCTCCGACTCCCCGGCGCCACCGGAAGTGAGGACAAAACGCGGTATCCCCCCCATCGCCGCCACATCCGAGACGTTGACCGCCACCGCCTTGTAACCCACGTCTTCCGGAGATGCCCATCCCTCGAAATGGTAGCCGGAGACGAGCATGTCGGCGGCCGCCACCCACTCCCTGTCTCCCAGGCGCAACACGGCACAGTCATCACCGATAGGCAACACTACCTCTTCGGGTTGCTCTCCGAGCCTGTCGGAGATCCCACGTATCACATCGAACTCGTTCAAGAGGGTGTGTCGTATAGTTTCATAACTACATTACTTTGCGCTAGCGAGATCACCGTTACAGTCCCCGTACGGCTTTCCAAAGGACATCCGACTCCTTACTTGTGTACCAGGTAGGCGTGGCTCGCCACTCGGATTCCGTGGCCCACTTGAAATCACCGTGGGCTCTTTGTTCGAGGCTAACGTTGCCGCCGGGGTAGCGGGCGAGAAAGCCAACCCCAGCGTAGAGCGTGGGGTCGTCCGGACTTCTCCAGGGCTCTACCTTCGCCCACCAGGCGGTCTCTGGCTCCGCATCCAGGCTGGTCTCTTCGAGGGTCTCCCGTTGGGCACAGGATAGGAAGTCTTCACCGGGCTCTAGCATACCGCCGGGGTTCTCCCAGAGACCGACCGGGGGTTTGCGCCGTCTCAAGAGTAGGGCGCGGGGCTCATCGCCTTCGAGGTCAGCGTTGACGGTCCCGGCGCCCAGGGTTGCCCGGATGACGCGGTGCGCGTCGGGGTCAGGAAGCGAGGGCTGTGGAAGAGAATCTTCCGGTAGTGAGGCGAGCGGGCCGGCGACGCGCTCTATGTTTTCCCGGCTCCACCAGCT
>JBBPZT010000187.1:0-6095 GCA_038198625.1 Rubrobacterales bacterium | reverse complement strand
CCGACCAGATAGGCGACGGGGTTCAGGTCCACGATGAGCCTCATCTTCCCGTGGACCTTATCCGCCGACCAGAAGATCGGGGTGATAAAGAACGACGCCCGCACGATGGTGTTCAGGGCTTCCCTCAAGTCTGGCAGGTAGGTGCCGACGACCGCGAAGAAGTAGCTCAGGCCCAGGTTGAATACCAACTGGAGCAGCAAGAACGGCGGTAGCAGGAGCAGCGTCCACTCCAACCGATGGTTCAGGATAACGAGCACCACCAAAAGCGCCGACAGTCCGAACAGCTTGTCCACGAAGGAAGTGATCACCGACGTCAGCGGGAGCATCTCCGACGGAAAAACTACTTTCTGCACCAGGCTTGAGTTGCTTCGGATAATGTTCACGGACTGGTTCATCGCTTCGGAATAAGCCATGAATGGGAGCAGGCCACAATACAGGTAAAGCCCGAAGTTGAGCGAGCTGTCTCCCGCCACGGAGTTGAGCCGTATCCCGATTATCTTCGAGAAGACTATCGTGTAGAGCGCTACCATTAGCAAAGGACTCAGAAACGCCCACAGAAAGCCTAGGAAGGATCCCTGGTAGCTACGGGTCAACTGTCGCTGCACGAAATACATTACGAGCCAGCGCTGGTCGTAGAGCGTTGCAAGCGAGCCCAAGGGGTTTCCTAGCAACGACCCTTTTTTTGCCGGAGCGGCGTTTTCGAGCAACATTAATCCTTAGCTTTAAGCTTTTGCTGAGATCTTCTTAACCGCCAATTAGTTTACCGTAACATTCAATTGTCAACCAGCGAGCCTCTTCCCCAATGGGATCCAGAGCGGTTCCCGGCGGGGAACGCGAGCCTGTGAGAGGGGTTCCTATAGACTTGCGAATGGCCAGATTGTAGAGGAGGATCTTCTAGAGATGAGGGTGTTGCTGACCGGCGGCGCGGGTTTTATCGGGTCGCACGTCGCCGAGCGTTTGTTGGAGCGGGGCCATGAGGTGGCCGTCGTGGACGACCTTTCGAGCGGCCGTCGGGAGAACGTCCCGGAGGGCGCGGCTTTCTACGAGTGCGACGTCCGCTCGGGTTGCGGGGAGGTCTTCCGGGAGTTCAGGCCAGAGACGCTCTGCCATCAGGCCGCCCAGATGGACGTGCGGCGTTCGGTCAGAGAGCCGGATTTCGACGCCGGGATCAACGTGATCGGTACGGTGCGTTTGCTGCAGGGCTGCGTGGAACACGGGGTCGGGCGGGTGGTCTTCGCTTCGAGTGGTGGGGCGATCTACGGAGAGCAAGAAGAGTTCCCCGCCACCGAGGATCATCTCCAGTACCCTATCTCACCCTATGGGGTCTCGAAGCTCGCCGGGGAGCGCTACCTCCACTTTTACGGCGTCCAGTACGGTATCTCCTACGCGGCACTGCGCTACGCCAACGTCTACGGGCCCCGCCAGGACCCACACGGGGAGGCGGGCGTCGTGGCGATCTTCTCCAGCAACCTGGCGGCGAACCGTACCTCGAAGATCAACGGCTCCGGCTACCAGACCCGCGACTACGTTTACGTCGCGGACGTGGCCCGCGCCAATGTCCTCGCCCTCGAGAACGCCGGGCCAGACGGCCTGCCGGGCGGCCTGCCGAGCGGCGCCTACAACATCGGCACGGCCGTCGAGACGAGCGTGAACGATCTCTACGGGCGGATGCGCCGTCTTTCAGAGAAGGGTTTGCCTCCAGAGCACGCCCCCGGAAAGCCCGGCGAGCAGCTCAGGAGCTGCATAGATCCCTCCAGGGCTGCCGAAGTGCTTGGCTGGCGGCCCGGAGTGGACCTGGACACGGGCCTCAAGGAGACGCTACGTTCCTTCGACGCTATCTAGCGAACCGCCGCCCTAATACTTCCTGACCCTGACGGCGTCGGCGATTATGTATCCTTTTCGGCCGCTGTATCGGCCGATCGTCACGTAGGTGTGGTCCCCGGGCTTCATGGTGAAGATGCCGAGCCGGACCCACCTTCCACCGGCCCTCTGCTGGTCACGGTATCGCAGTTTCCAGCCATCGGCGGTCTTGATCCAGAACCGGGTGGCGCTGTTGTAGCCGGAGTTGGCCGGCCACCAGGCGGAGACTACGTACTTACCCCTGCTGGGAATCTTGAACCTGTAGCGGGCCGGGTCGTTGACGCGCCTGGAATTGGTGTAGCGGTAATCTTTGCCGTAGCGCCGGGTGCTGTAGGTGCTCCTTCCCCACGAACCAGACGCCCTGAAGCGGTTGCTAGCGTTGTCCACCACCTGGCTGTATTTGTTGGTTCCTGCGTAGACGCGGATGAGCCTCATATACTTGTCCCAGTTCCAGTAGCGGCCCGGGTCGGTGTGACATCCCGCTCCGCCACCGTAGCCCGAGCAGCCCGGAACCTGATAGTGCCCGACGATGTGCTGGCGGTCTATCGGGATCCCGTACTTCCTGACCAGGTACGCCGACAGCCTCGCCGACGAACGGTACATCGCGTCCGTGAACCATGAAGAGTTGCTGATGTAACCCTCGTGCTCGATGCCGATGCTCGTCTGGTTGTAGGGCCAGTAGCCTGCGTGGTAGGCGATGTCTTTCTCCCTGACCGACTGGCCTATCTTGCCGTCAGAGGAGCGGACCGTGTAGTTGGCGGAGACGCCGGCCCTCGAGTCCCTAAACCAGCTTATAGCCGAAGACCATGACCCTTGCGTAACGTGAATGACGATCTTGTTGATCTGGGCTGCGCCTCGTCTCGCCGTCGTATAGTTGTTGGAGCTCGCCCCGTAAAAGGTCGCCCGCGGATAATCCGCCCCCGCCTGCGTGTTGTAAAGGGTCCTGGTCTCCGCGTTCGGCTGCGGTGCGAGTGTTACCTCCTTGCCATCGACCGTCGCCTTCGCGCCGTCCTTGAGCGTCTGGTAAACCTGGTTTGCGTACAAGGCACCCCCCCCGTACCTGGAGACCGCATCGTACCAGCCGTTTATGTCGGAGGGCTTGTTCGAGCCCTGGAGATCAGCGAGCACCGCGGCCCCACCCTCGATGTTCGCCGCCCGGTCGGTCTTTAACTTATCCTCCGGGATGCCGGTAAGCTGCGAAGCCTTGGCCAGAGTGTCCTGGGAAGGGTTCTTCTTAAGGGCCATGATGCCGTAGTCGCCGCGGCCGTCGATGTCGCCTTTTTCGTAGTCCGTGGTCGAAGGCGGAGGCATCTCCCAGCGGGTGTTCGCGTAGCCCATCGCCGAGAGCAACTCCTTCGGAACCCCGTACTTACTGGCGGCCGAGGTGAGTTGGTCGTCGAGGGTACCGTCTCCTTCCTGGGCCGAGACGCTACCACCGGAGCCCACCAGACCGAAGACCGCAACCAGTCCTACAACCAAAAAAACAAACGCTTTAGAACGCAATTTTCCCCTCCAGAAAAGTATATTTACACTGCTACTATAGCTATTATCGTACAAAATTGAGCAAACTTTAGGGGTCGGGCGCGAAAAAGTAGAAAGTTTTTGCATGGAGAGGAGACCTTCGGGCGCTGGACCTTCTCCATCCAGAGGCTGTAGAGTAGGTTCCGTAAAACTAGTTTGATAGACGTTCTCCCTGGGATTGCGGAGGATTCTGAAGTAATTTTGATTCTGGATCTCCGGCGTGAGAAGACTGGAAAGGTTTCGGATGACGGTTCCCGGCGGCCTCGAAAAATTGAGGAGAGACCTGCGGCGAGTGGCGAGGAGGAGCCGAAAGCTCAGGAGCTTCTACTACGAGACGAAGAGCATGAGCCGTCGGGTTTACCTGGAGTTTATGGAACGCCGGGCGAGGATTTCGGAGAGCGATGGGAGCTGCCAGACGGGAGGTGTCAGGCCGGAGAACATGGTCTGGGTCTTTGGCTCCGGGCGTAGCGGGAGCACGTGGATAAGGAGCATCTTCAGTGAGATGGGCGGCCACCGCATCTGGGAGGAACCGATGGTCGGAAAGCTCTTTGGCGAGTTCCACGATAAGGCCGATACCGAGAGCCTGCGCTCCGCCGGTTTCATACTCGGCGACTCGACCCGGAATGGCTGGAAGCGGGCCATCAGGAACTTCGTGCTGGAGGTGGCCCGTTACTCGTACCCGCGCTTGGGGCCGGGGGAGTACCTGATTGTCAAGGAGCCGAACGGCTCCATCGGAGCTTCGTTGCTGATGGAAGCCTTTCCCGAGAGCAGGATGGTGCTCCTGATCCGGGACCCCAGAGACGTGGTCTCCTCCGTCCTCGACGCCTCCAAAGAAGGTGGCTGGCTCCACGAACGGTGGGACAGTGGCGCCTCGGAGCAGCCGGGGCTGGCCGACGATAACCCGGACGAGTTCGTCGAGAGTTGGGCCAGGGTTTACAGGGATGGCGTCGGCAACGCCCTCCGTGCCTACCGGTCCCACCGGGGACCGAAGGCGTTCGTCAGGTACGAAGACCTGGTGGATAATACCCATGCGGCCATGAACCGTCTCTACTCCGATCTCGGCATACCTTACAGCACCGCGGAGCTGGCCCGCGCCATAAAGAAGTTCTCGTGGGCGAACATACCCGAGAAGGAAAAAGGGCCGGGCAAGTTCTTCCGCAAGGGGAGGCCGGGAGGATGGCGGGAAGATCTAACCCCGGAGCAGGTGAGGCTGGTCGAGGAGATCAACGCCTCCATCCTCAGAGAGTTCTACCCGCCGAGTTGAATACGTCCGAAGCCTCGATTGTCATCCCAACCATGAATGCCGGCCCCATCTTCGATGAGGTGCTCGGCAGGCTGATCTCGCAAGAGACGGACTTTGACTATGAGGTTGTCATTCTGGACTCCGGCTCCACAGACGATACCCGCGAGATCGCCCACCGCCACGGGGCGGTCGTCCACGCCATAAATCCTGGCGAGTTCGACCACGGCGCCACCCGCGACCTCGGAGCCTCTCTCTCCCGTGGAGAGTACGTCGCGTTCACCGTGCAGGACGCCCTGCCGCTCGACGGGCGATGGCTGGCCGCGATGGTAGAGGATCTGCGGCGCGACGAGCGTGTAGCCGGGGTCTACGGACGCCAACTCCCTCGTCCACAAAGCAGCCCCCTTACCCGCGTCCTGGTCAATAGTCGGACTACCGCGAGCCTGGAGCGCCGGGAGCAGAGCGTCGAGCATCCGGATGAGTATCCGAAGCTGCCTCCCGCGGAGCGGTGGCGACTCGCAGGCTTCGACAACGTGAGCTCCTGCCTGCGACGCTCCGTCTGGGAAGAGTTGCCGTTCGGGCGGACGAGGTTCGGTGAGGACCTGCGTTGGGGAAAGAGGGCTGTCGAGGTGGGTCATAAGATAGTGTACGAGCCGCGCTCGGCCGTGCTTCACTCGCACGAACGGGGCGCGGTGTACGACCTGCGGCGTCACTACATCAACCAGCGGGTGCTCCTCGACCTCTTCGGACTCGAACTGGTCCCCAATCTGGCGGCCTTGCTCTTGAACGTTCTCCGATCCGCCGCGTATCTCTACCTCCGGCTGCTCCGTGAAGAGAAGGAAGGCTTGTTGCGGGCCGTTCCACTTGCGCTCGTGCACGCCCTCTCGTCCCAGATCGGGACCTATGTAGGAGCAAAGAGCCGCCGGCTCGCCGCCACCAGACCCCGGCTCTCCGGCTGGCTGGACCGGTTCTTTGGCAAGGGGATCTAGAGTCTCCTATACTCGGTGGCGTGGGTGCGGGCGTCTCTCAAAAAACGGGTGGGTAGGGGTGTGAAGATCCTTTTCGTCGCCCACCAGTTCTTCCCAGATCACTCAGCCGGCGTCGAGACCGTTACGCTCGGGATCTCACGGGAGCTGAAGGCTCGGGGGCACGAGTCCCACGTCCTCGCGCCCAAGCGCAGCATAGAGGGGGACATCCGGCCGGGCGAGTTAGAAGATTACGAGTACGAAGGGATCCCGGTGCGTAGGATCGGACGCCCCGAAGAAGGCTTCTCCCGCCCCTATCACCTGAACTACCGCAACGACACCATGGCCCGGCGGGTGCGTGAGTACATGAAAGAGATACAGCCGGATATCGTCCACGTCATGCACCTGCAAGGGCTCTCGGCGAGCGTCCTGCCGGTCTTCGAGGAGTTCGGAGCGCCGGTGGTGTACACGGCGTCGGACTTCTGGACCATATGCCCGGTCGTCGACCT
>JBBPZT010000186.1:0-7994 GCA_038198625.1 Rubrobacterales bacterium | reverse complement strand
GTGCGCCTGGAAGGATTTGAACCTCCGACACCCGGTTTAGGAAACCGGTGCTCTATCCCCTGAGCTACAGGCGCAATGTTGAGCCATTTTAGCGCAGGAACACTTCGCATACCAAGCCTGACTCCAGAGAAAATTCCGCCTCTCAATGAGCCATAACATGTACGAAGATGGCCTGTGATATGTATAAGAAGTCCAAAATTACATATTTTTTAATGCGAAACCAGTTGAATGGGGGTGGTGGAGCGCTTATAGTAACCACATTCGATTGGGCGGGAAGTGAAATACGTGCTACTTTCGTCCGTTTGAACGTGGGGAATATGCAAATGACTAGCATATTCCCCTTGGTAGCAGGCTAAAAAAGGAGCGAGGCTACGGAAGATAACGGTAAGGCCAGAGAGACGGTAATCCGGGCTGAGAACCTCTCGAAGGTCTTCGGTCGCCGGGTAGAAAACGCGCTCCAGATGCGCCGCTCGGGGAAGAGTAAGGCCGAAGTCGAGAAGGACACTGTTTCGACCATCGGTGTCTTCGACGCGAACTTCGATGTTTATCAGGGCGAGATCTTTGTCATCATCGGGCTTTCGGGTAGTGGCAAATCGACGCTTCTGCGTTTGATCAACCGCCTGATCGAGCCGACCGAGGGAGAGGTCTACCTCGACGACGAGCTCATCTCGAAGATGCCGATGAAGCAGATTAGAGAGATCCGGCGCAAGAAGATCGGGATGGTCTTCCAGCACTTTGGTCTGCTGCCGAACCGGACGGTGCTGGACAACATCACCTTCGGGTTGGAAGTCCAGGGTGTCTCCGCCGACGAGCGGAACAAGCGCGGCAAGGAGACGCTGGAGTTGGTCGGCCTCGAAGGCCAGGGCAACAAGCAGATAACGGAGCTCTCCGGCGGGATGAAGCAGCGCGTCGGGCTGGCGCGGGCCCTGGCTACCGAGCAGGAGATACTGCTCATGGACGAGCCCTTCTCCGCCCTGGACCCTCTTATCCGTAGGGACATGCAGAACCTGTTCCTTGATATTCAGGGGGAGATCCAACGCACCGTAGTGTTCGTCACCCACGACCTCGACGAAGCTCTGAGGCTCGGGCACCGGGTGGCGATCATGAAAGACGGCGAGATCGTGCAGGTCGGCAATCCCGAGGATATCCTGACCAAGCCCGCCAACGAATACGTCCAGCGCTTTATAGAGGACGTTGACTACGCGAAGGTGCGCCGGGTCGAGGTGGCGATGGTCGAGCTCAAGGAGGTCGCCTACGACAGCGAAGGGCCGCGGGTAGTCCTGAGACGGATGCAGCAGGCGGGCCTCTCCCGCATGTTCGTCGTTGACAGGGAGCGGCGTCTGGTCGGTATCTGCGAGGCGGAGGACGTCTCCAGGCTCGCCGAGCGGGGCGAGTCCTCCCTGCGCGAAGCGATAGACGAGACGGCGCCGAAGGTGAGCTGTGACACGCCGTTGCGCGAAGTATTGCCCATCTTCGTCGAGCGGAATCTACCAGTAGCCGTAACGGATGAGCGGAATCGCCTGGAAGGCGCGGTCTTCCGCGGGTCCCTCATAGCCGGGCTTACCACCGGGTCGGACACACAGGAAGATGAGGGAGAGAACGAAGAAGAGTTCCAGCAGACCAGCAAGGTCGGACAGAGCGGCAGGGGAGGTGAGTCGGCATGATGGCGTTGCTCCAGTACAACCCCGTACCCAGGATACCCATAGGTGGTTGGGTATCCAGCTTCGTGACCTACCTGACCGACAATTTCGCCGGCTTCTTCGACGGATTGCAGGCGGTTTTGCAGTTCTTTGTCAACGTAGCCACCGGAGCTGTCAACTCACTGCCCGCGCTGGTCATGATCGTTGTCTTCGCGGCTATCGCG
The DNA here is from genome assembly GCA_038198625.1 of Rubrobacterales bacterium. GTDB lineage: Bacteria > Actinomycetota > Rubrobacteria > Rubrobacterales > Rubrobacteraceae > JBBPZK01. The sequence goes on along the minus strand of JBBPZT010000186.1, from coordinate 6,130 downwards.
TGGCTCGTGGCCGGATGGCGGGTCTCGCTGCTCACGGTGGTAGGGTTCCTGGTCATACTGGGCATGAATCTCTGGGAGCACTCGATGCAGTCCCTGGGGCTGATACTGGCTTCGACGTTCGTTGCACTCTTAATAGGCATTCCGCTCGGGATACTCGCCGCCCAGAACAAGACGGTCGAGACGATCGTACGGCCTATCCTGGACTTTTTTCAGACGATGCCGGCCTTCGTGTACCTGATACCAGCGATCCTGCTGCTCGGGCTCGGTAACGCACCGGCCCTCATCGCGGTGGTCATCTTCGCGATGCCGCCGGCTGTCAGGCTTACCATGCTCGGTATTCAGCAGGTCTCTCAGGAGACTGTTGAAGCGGCGCACGCCTTCGGCGCGACTCCCATGCAGACGCTCATCAAGGTGGAGTTGCCCCAGGCTTTTCTGACGATAATGGCAGGGGTCAACCAGGTAATAATGCTTGCGCTCTCTATGGTCGTTATCGCCGCGCTCATCGGGGCGGACGGCCTGGGAGCGGACGTCTATACGGGCCTCCAGAGTCTCGACACCGGAAAAGCCTTTGAAGGTGGTCTCGGGATCGTGATCATCGCCATAATTCTCGACCGGATCACCCGCAACATCGGTCATGGCAGTAGCGAGGCCGGAGGAAAAGGTGGTACCGCGTAGGATCGAAACGGTGCCGCTTAACTCTGAATGGGAAAAGAACACCAGACGAAGGGAGCATGCGAAAGCATGAGTTCGGAAACTAGAGTAGAGGCGATCAAGAAGCTCAACCGGAAGCAGTTCCTCGGCCTCGGGGCCGCCGGAGCCGGAATGGTGGCGCTCGCCGGTTGTGGTAGCGCGGGTTCTTCCAGCGGCTCGTCGGGCAACAAGAGCCTCACGTTGGGTAGCATCGGCTGGACCGAGAACACAGCGGTCTCCACCATGACGAAGATCGTCATGGAGGATGATCTCGGCTACAAGGTAGAGATAAAAGGGCCGCTCGACCTCGGGCCGCTGTTCGAAGGCGTGGCGAAGGGCGACCTGGCCGCGTTCCAGGATGTCTGGTTGCCGAACAACCAGAACTACGTCGACAAGGTCAAGAACGACGTCAAGCTCCTGCCGCCCTGGTACCAGGGCGAGACCAAGTATGACATCGCCGTACCAGCGTACATGAAGAACATCAAGAGCATCGCGGACCTCTCGAAGACCGGGCTCAAGCAGATCACCGGCATCGAGCCGGGAGCTTCTATCAACCCACAGATCCGGAATAAGGTCTTTTCGCAGTATGGCCTGGGCGGTTTCAAGCTGGTCACTTCCAGCACGGCGGCGATGCTCGCCCAGCTCCAGAAGAGCTACAAGGACAAGCAGCCGATTATCTTTCTCGCCTGGTCCCCGCACTGGATGAACGTCAAGTACGACATCACCTATCTCAAGGACCCCAAGGATGCCCTGGGCTCCTTCAATAACCCCGCGAAGATCCGGGCCGTGGTCAATAAGGATCTCCAAAAGAACGACCCCAAGGCTTACGCTTTCCTAAAGGCGATCAAGCTCGACGAGAAGCAAGTGAACGATATAGAGCTCGAGATGAACAAGTCCGGGGATGACGCGGAGAAGGGTGTCCGCAGCTGGCTCAAGAGCAACAAGAGCGTGGTCAAGCCCTGGGTGCAGGCCGCCAAGAAAGCCTAATATTGCCGTCAAAGTGAATCTTTGGGAAGAGAGACACACATGAGGGATCAGGAAAACTCCGATCCTGCCAGAACCTCCGGCGGGGAGCTTATATTCGAGAGGCTCCTCGCCGGACTCTACCGGTTCTCTGCTGTCACCTGCCGTCAGCGCCGCATTGCTCGCAAGGGAGAGATGTGGTGCGAGGGAAGATGGTGAGTACGCTCTCTTTGATTCAATAGGGCTATAAGTTAAGAGCAGTTGTTTGCTCGAACTCGAAGCAACCGGGAAAGGGTATATGAACATGGGTGAAAACAGAGATACCGGCGGGCGCAGGAGGTTTAGCCGGAAGGAGTTTCTTAGTCTGGGCGCGGGCGCGGGCGGGTTGGCGGTTCTGGGGGGCTGCGGCAGCGCTGGTGGGGCGGCATCGGGCTCCTCGGCCAATAAGACGCTCTCCCTCAGCTACATAACGTGGGATGAGGACGTCGCGAATTCCAACGTGATCAAAGCTCTCGCCGAGAACGACCTCGGTTACAAGAACGTGAAGCTGACGCTGGGTGATGTCGGGCCTGCCTTCCAGAGTGTGGCGAAGGGTGACGCCGACGCCTTCCTCGACGCCTGGATGCCCGGACATCAGGAGTACCTCAATAAGGTTGGCAAAGGCGCCGTGCTGCTCAAGAACCCCTGGTATGAGGGCAGCACGCAGTACGGTATCGCCGTTCCTGACTACATGAAGAACATCAAGACCATATCGGACCTGAACAAATCCGGGGTGGATGCGATCACCGGCATAGAGCCCGGCGCCTTGTTGATGGACAGGATAAAGAACAACGTCATTCCCGAGTACAACTTGAAGCTCAAGCTACTTTCCTCGGGCACTGCGGCGATGCTTGCCGCTCTTGAGCGGGCGTACAAGAGGAAAGAGCCGTTCGTGTTTCTTGGCTGGTCTCCGCACTGGATGAACGCGAAGTACGACTTCCACTACCTCAAGGACCCCAAGGATGCGATGGGTAACATAGACGACCCGGCCACGCTTCACGCCGTGGTCAACAAGGACTTCAAGAGCAAAGACCCGGTCGGATACGCGCTCATCAACGCTATGAGGTTCACCAAGCCCCAGATGGACGAGTTGGAGCTGATGATCAACAAAAAAGGTAAGAACGACCCGATGAAGGGCGCGAAGGCCTGGATAAAAGAGAATCGGAGCGTCGTAGAGCCCTGGATCAAGGCTGCGAAAAAGGCGAAGAAAGCGTAAGCCACCGATGGTGACGGCGTGAGCGACATACGGTCCGACATGGTCGAAGAAGCCCTCCGGGTCACCGGGGAAGCCGAGGAGCACTCGGTTCCTCTCCGGCTGCTCGGGGGGCTGGCGGTCAGGGTGCGGGCGAAGGGTGGCCTGGATCCCGCCTTCGAGCGCGAGTATGCGGATCTCGATTGGATCTCCCCCAAGGGAAACTCGGCCGGGGCGCAGCGGTTCTTCGAGGCCCAGGGTTACGCGCCCCAGACACGGTTCAACGCGCTCTACGGGCGCGAGCGGCTTTTGTTCTTCGACGAGGAGCATGGGCGTCAGGTAGATATCTTGATAGGCTCCTTCAGGATGTGTCACGAGATCCGCCTCGGCGATCGTCTCACCCTGGAGCCACTGACTATACCGCTGGCCGAACTGCTCCTGACCAAGCTCCAGATCATCGAGATCAACGAGAAGGACGTGCGCGACACACTCGCCCTGCTCCACGACCATCCCGTCGGTGAGGAAGACGGTGACTCGGTGAACTGCGAGCGTATCGCGGAGTTATGCGCCTCCGACTGGGGGTTGTGGCGAACGTTCACGGCCAACCTCTCGGCGCTGGAGGAGCGTATGAAACCGTATGACCTGCCTGTAGAGAGCAAGCGGCTCATCACCGGACGCGTGCGAGAGTTGCAGGATCGTATAGAGCGGGAGCCGAAGACGCTCGGCTGGAAGATGCGCTCCAAGATCGGCGACCGGAAGCGTTGGTACGACTTGCCCGAAGAAGTGGATGGAGGCCCCTGATGATATCCCGATTATTCTCCAAAAGAGACGATACCCGGATCTTCTTCGCTACCGACATACATGGTTCGGAGACTTGCTGGCGGAAGTTCCTCAATTCCGGAAAGCACTACGAGGCGAAGGTGATAGTCCTCGGTGGCGACATGACCGGCAAGGCGCTCGTCCCGATAGTCGCGCAGGGAAAAGGACGCTGGCACGCTTCGCTACTCGAAAACCGCCGGGACTTCGACGGCGAGGACGAGGTGAAAGAGTTCGAGGACTCGGTGAGGCGGCGCGGCTACTATCCGTTCCGTACCGACCCGGACAGGATGGCGGAGTTGGAGTCGGACGAGAAGTTGCGCGACAAGCTCTTCCACCAGGAGATGCTCGGGACGGTAGAGCGCTGGATGCGGATGGCCGAAGAGAGGCTGGAGGGGACGGGCATCGAGTGCTTTGTCAGTCCGGGCAACGACGATCAGTTCGAGGTGGACGAGGTCATCTCCGCCGCCAAAGGGGTGCGGCTGGCCGAGGGCGAGGTCGTCGAGTTCGGGGAGTTCCAGATGGTCTCGACCGGCTGGGCGAACCGGACGCCCTGGGACACCTACCGGGAGGAAGACGAGAAGGACCTGGCCGAACGCCTCAAGAAGATGACCTCGCGGGTCACGGCGCCGCCGGAGCGGACGATCTACAACTTCCACTGTCCACCGTACCAGTCCGGGTTAGACGACGCGCCGGAGATAACGGAGGACATGCGCCCGAAAGACGCCGGACGCTCGACGATGCCCGTCGGCTCGAAAGCGGTGCGAGAGGCGATCGAGGAGGGAGAGCCAACGCTCGCCCTGCACGGCCACATCCACGAGGCGCGAGGTAACGCCCGCATCGGGCGCACGCTTTGCATCAACCCCGGAAGCTCCTACGAGCAGGGACAGCTACTCGGGGCGGTAGTAGACCTCGACGGGGGCAAGAAAGTCAAACGTTTCGTACTGACCAGCGGATAAGGGGAGGAAGATGGCAGCTAACACAACGGCAGGTTCTGACTCGGGGGACCTGTTTCAACGAAAGGCGACCGGCTTGCTCAAGGGCTGGTCGGTGAGGGATGCGTTCATCTACTCGGCGTTCGCGATCAACCTGGTCACGCTCGGCCTCTACATCTTCTCGTTCGCGCCCTTCATTCCGCAGGGCTCGCTCGTCTACGCCATCGTCCTGGCCGGCCTGTACCTGGTCTTCCAGGCGATCACCTACGCCTCTCTTATAGCGGTGATGCCGCGCGCGGGTGGTGACTACGTGTGGATGAGTAGGGTGCTCGGCGGTGGCATCGGATTCGTGCTAGCGGTGACGGGCTGGTGGTTTATCCTGTGGCACTGGGTCCCTATCTACGCGAACATACTCAATATCCAGGTGCTTATTCCGCTCGCGACTATCCTGAAGCTCGATGGGGTGGCCACTTTCTTCGGGCAGCCGGGCGGCGTGTTCACCGCTTCGATGATCGTTGCCGTCTTGGCCTCCGTCCTGATAGGGCTGGGCATGAGGACCTACGCCAGCGTCCAGAAGTTCTGCTTCTACGGCGGCGTTATCGGGCTGGCGATCATGTTTGCGCTGCTGCTGTTTCACTCTCACGCCGATTTCATCTCCGCCTTCAACGCCCAGGCCAAGAACCTCTACGGCGTCTCGGGCGACGCTTATCAGAAGACCTTACAAGCCGGCAGCATAAAGAGCGCGGGCCTAGGGAGCTTCAATTTCGGGCCGACACTGCTGCTTATTCCGATGATCGTGTTCTTTAACCTGTGGTCCAGTTGGGGGGCGACCCTCTACGGCGAGGTTCGGGGAGCCTCGGACTTCCGCAAGAACATCTACGCGATGGGCGGCGCGCTCATCGCAACCTCGGTCGTCGCCGTAATAATGCTTCTCCTCTTCGCCAAGACTTTCGGGTGGGACTTCTACTACGCGGCTAGCAACGCTTACTGGGCGGGAGCGAAAGATGCCCCGATCTCCGCCTGGCCGTATCCGGGGCTCTTCGCGGCTTTCTTCTTCAACAGTCCGGTCTTGCAGTTCATCCTGGTGGCGCTACTGTCGCTGTGGTTTTTCGGGTGGGTCGGGTCCGTTTTCCTGTCTTCGACGCGGGTCGTGTTCGCGACGGCGTTCGACAGAGTGTTGCCGGAGTGGGTCGCCAAGACCTCGCGCAACGGCGTGCCGTATGCGGCGCTGGCGCTCATGCTGATACCGTCTATCCCGATCAGCTACCTGTACGCCTTCGGGAACAACTTCGCCACCTATACGCTCGATGCAACGCTGGTCATCTCGATAACGTTCCTGGGCTCTGCTATTGCGGCGGCGGTGTTGCCGTGGCGCAAGCCGGAGATCTACAATGCTTCCCCGATAGCCCGCTACAACGTCTTCGGGATACCCCTGATCACGATCTCGGCGACGCTGTTCGCCGCGTTTCTCGTATTCTGCCTGTACGAGTGGATC
>JBBPZT010000185.1:0-28074 GCA_038198625.1 Rubrobacterales bacterium | reverse complement strand
TTCAGGATGTACAGGTAGCGCTTCTGGGGTTCGAAAGTCTGTAGCGGCTCGCCCTTTAGAACAGCCTGCAAGTTGTGGAAGAGAACCGGTCCCTGCCGGATGGCGAAGACCCCGAGCCGAGGCAGCGCCTCCCCCCTGAAGCAAATGGAATCACCGCCGCCGAAGAGCCGCCCGTCGCCCACGGCGCGCAGGTAGTGGTCCACCCACAACCCACCGTCATCCTCCGTGACGAGCCCCGAGCGCCGGAACACGGGCGATGGGACTATGCCGACCGCCGGTATGAGCAGCCCGGCCGCCATTTCACGCCCGGTCTCCAGCCGCGCCACTCCATCCTTATATGAGACGACGCGGGAGACAAGCAGGACTTCGACGCCTCGTTCTCCCAGGTAGGCTGACATTTCGCGCCGGGCTTTTTTCGGGGAAGACTTCAGCAGCGCCGGGCCGGACTCCGCAAGCGTGACGCGTCCGCCCTTCCCCTCCTGCCGGAGCAGGTTGGCGGTGTTCGCCGCCACCTCGCAGCCGGCCGCCCCGCCTCCCACCACCAGCACGCGCGGCCCGGTGCCACCGCTCGGGGCGAGCAGGGAATCTCTTATCTTCGCGGTGTTCTCAACCGGCTTCACCGGCAGCACCCGGCCGTTCTCGGCGGAACCGCCGGAGATACTCTCTACCGGCGCCTCGCTTCCGAGACAGAAGGAGGCGGCATCATAGGAGATGCGTTCGCCGCTTTCGAGGAGTAGTTCGCGGTCTTTTGGGATGACTTTCTCGATTCGGCCTTCGACAAAATGGCCACCGCCGCGTTCGACGAGGCGACGCACGTCGATCCGGTCCTCCTCAGTGGTGTAGGTCCGGGAGATGACACCGGTCGCCATCCCGGAGTAGTAGAGATAGCGGGACGGGTTCACGAGGACGACGTCGAAGCCCTGCCGCACTAGGTCACCTGTCCTGAGCAGCGAGTAGAGGTGGGCGTGTCCTCCTCCCGCGAAGACTATGGTCTGGGCTCGGGGCATCTATCTCCATTCAAAAAGGACGTGTCCATCTCCCGGATATATACATCAAAATGTATGCGGAGCCGGTTACCGGGCCGGAGGATAGTCTATACTCCGTTGCTAATGCATTCGCAAGAGGAGAAACAGGTAAGGTCGTGAATTTTTTCGGGAAGTTAATCAAGACTTGTAGGGAAGGGTTCTACCCATGGAAATTCGGGAGATGTAATGATCGAGTTTAGAGGGGTCAGCAAGACCTACCACGGCTCCGAAGGAGCCGTGGTCAACGATCTCTCCTTCGAAGTGCCCGAAGGAGAGATTTGTGTTCTGGTCGGTCCTTCCGGGTGCGGCAAGACGACGACGATGCGGATGGTAAACCGGCTTATAGAACCCTCTCAGGGGGAGATCCTTATAGACGGAGAGCCGAACACGCAGATGAGCGGGACGCAACTCAGGCGTAAGATCGGCTACGCCATACAGCAGATAGGGCTCTTTCCCCACCGCACTATCTCCGAGAACATCGGCACGGTGCCGGGCCTGCTCGACTGGGATAAGCAGCGGACCAGGAATCGGGTCAACGAGCTTCTGGAGCTAGTCGGGCTCGAACCGGATGACTACCGCAACCGCTACCCGGCCGAGCTTTCAGGCGGGCAGCAGCAGAGGGTCGGGGTGGCCCGCGCGATGGCCGCCGACCCGCCGATCATGCTCATGGACGAGCCCTTCGGGGCGGTCGACCCGATCACCCGCGAGCGGCTTCAGGACGAGTTCGTCAGGATCCAGGAGAACATAAAGAAGACCATAGTCTTCGTCACCCACGATATAGACGAGGCTATAAAGATGGGCGACAAGATAGCCATCCTCAAGCAGGGCGGCGTCCTGGCCCAGTTCGACACGCCGGAGAACATCCTCTCCAACCCGGACTCGGAGTTCGTCTCTTCGTTCGTCGGGGCGGACCGGGTCCTGAAACGGCTCTCGCTCCTGCGGGTGCGGGACATGGACCTGGAACCGGCCAACGGCAACGGAGACGGTCTCCCGAAGATCAGCGGCAGCCTTACCGTCAGGGATGCCCTCTCGGAGTTGATCGGCTCAGGTTCCAGCACCGGGCTCATCGAAGGCGAAGACGGCGGACGTGGACTGCTGACCCTGCAGGCTATAGAAGACCTGTCGCGGAGCACTGAGCACCCGTCCGGTAACGGTCATGGATAGCCTGGCGCTGCTCCAGAGCGCGGGCACGGAGCTAATAGACTGGCGTTGGATCGGCGAAAACCAGACGGAGATCTTACAGGCGCTCCAGGGCCACATCTTCCTCTCGTTCGTCTCGATAGGCATCGCGCTGGCGATCTCGCTGCCGGTGGGAGTGGTGGTCGCCCGTTATCGCAAGGCGTATCCGCCGGTCACCGTGTCAACCGGGCTGCTCTTTACGATCCCGAGCCTCGCCATGTTCGCAATCCTCATCAGCGTAGGTTTGCCCGTCGGGGCGACGCCGGTTATAACAGCGCTGGTGGCCTACTCGCTGCTAGTCCTGATCCGTAACGTAGTCACGGGGATAGACTCCGTTCCACCGGAGACCATAGACGCCGCGCGAGGAATGGGCCTCACTAACAGTCAGATCCTCTTCAAGGTCGAGTTGCCGCTCGCCCTGCCGGTCATAGTCGCGGGCATCCGGATAGCGACCGTCACGGTCATCGGCATCGCCACGATAGGCGCCTACGTCGCCGGCGGCGGCCTCGGGCAGCTTATCTTCGACGGCATCGGCCAGGGCTTCGACACGAAGATCATCGTGGGCGCCGTCCTCGCTACAGCCCTCGCTGTAACGGCGGACCTGCTGCTGCTCGCACTGGAGCGCTACCTCAGGCCCTGGGCGCGTCGGAAAAAGGCAGCCTAGACGATGAACGCGATAATAGATTCCCTGAAGGGCCAGAACTTCACACAACTGCTCGTGACGCACGTTCAGCTCTCCGCGTTCGCGCTCATAATCGGGGTGGCGATCGCCCTTCCTGTGGCGCTCGCGGTTAGGAACACGCGGGTCGCCGCCATCGCGGCAGTCAACATCGGCAACATCGGACGCGCAGTCCCGAGCCTCGCCATCCTCGCTCTGGCGCAGCCGTTTTTGGGGTTCGGATTTACGCCGGCGCTGGTGGCCCTGGCGGCCCTCGCGATTCCCCCGATCCTCATAAACACCCTGACCGGCTTGAGGGAGGTCGACCGCCAGATCATGGACGCCGCGCGCGGAATGGGGCTCTCCGAGGTCCAGATCCTCACCCGCGTGCAACTCCCCATAGCAGCGCCGGTAATCTTCGCCGGCATCCGCACTTCGGCGGTCCAGGTCGTCGCCAGCGCGACCCTGGCAACCTTCATCGGCGGGGGTGGGCTCGGGGATTTGATCGTCGGCGGCTTTCAGGGCAACAATCAGGCAATGCTGCTGGCGGGGGCACTCTCTGTGGCGACGCTGGCAATAGCTACGGAGCTAACCTTCGCTGGGCTCGAAAGAGCATTCACCCCAAAGGGACTGAAGGTCGCCCGCAAGAGGCGTGGCAAATGAAGCACGAAGCAAAAATAGAGAAGGAGAGAAAGTGAAAAACAAGACCAGGTTCACCCGCGTCGTACCGTCGGTACTGATGGTGTTGGCGCTTTTCCTGCTCACGGCCTGCGGCAATGTCGGCAGCAGTAGCAGCAGCAACTCGGGGTCGGGTTCCGGCGGCGACACGGCCAGCGGCAAGGGACCGACGATCACCGTCGGCTCCAAGAACTTCACCGAGCAGTACATCCTGGGCAACATGTACGCCGACGCCCTGGCGGCGAACGGCTTCCACGCCGTAAAAAAGCTCAACCTGGGTTCCGTGCAGATAAACGACCAAGCGCTGCAAAAAGGCCAGATCGACCTGTACCCCGAATACACCGGTACCTCGCTCGAAACGGTGCTGAACTACAAGGGCAAGACTCCGGACACGCCAGAGAAGACCTACCAGGCGGCCAAAAAGCTGTACGCGAAGCGCAGCCCTTCGGACACCATGCTCCAGCCCGCCCCCTACAACAACACCTACGGCATCTTCGTCTCCAAATCGGCCGCCAAGAAATACAACCTCAAGACCCTCGCCGACCTCGCCAAGGCCTCGCCGAAGCTGACCTTCGTCTCCTTCTCCGAGTTCCAGAACCGCTCGGACGGCTACCCGAACATGAAGAAGAACTACCCGTTCAAATTCAAGAAAATACTAAAAGTCAACAGCATTGGCGGCCCAATATACAGGGGCGTGCAGCAGGGTGACGGTGACGTGGGCGTGGGCTTCACCACAGACGGCCAGCTCCGGTCTTCCGACTTCGTGGTCATGAAGGACCCGAAGAACATCTGGCCCTACTACTACCCGGCCCCGGTCGTCAGGGCTGACGTGCTCAAGAAGCACCCGAAGATCCAGGGCGTCCTGAACAAGGTCTCCAAGACCCTCAGCGTCGAGACCATGCGCAAGCTCAACGCCAAGGTCGATATAGACCACAAGGACCCGGCGGAGGTCGCCAAGCAATACCTCCAGGATCAAGGTCTCTTCAAGAAGTAGAGGAGCAAAAACAGAAGTTCTTTGGGGGCGGAGGCTTTCGGGTCTCCGCCCTTGTTTCGTTCGGCGGTCTACCGGCTGTTAAACTAGATCCATGCCCGCCCGCGTTCGCATAAGGCCTGAGGTGATCACCGCCCACCGCCTCCGCATGGAGCTCTACGGTCTCGAAGACGAGGATATAGAGAACACCATACGGATGAAAGGCTGGGCGTGGGTTTTGGCCCGCAGGTGTTGGGCCTACGCGGGCGAGCCGGACTTTATCTACCGCCAGATCCGGGAGGTCGTGATCGCGCTGCCGGACATCGTCTTCGACGAAGACGGTATCGAAGAATCGGTTAAGACCGTCGAGGAGAAGGCCCGCTCCGACGAAGAGCGCGAGGAGGGCCGGCAGCTACTCCGGCAGGCTTTCGAGAAGACTGGCCAGCCCGAGGGCCTGAAGTTCATCGGTAAGGACTAGACCTCGAACGGCAGCTTGTCGTAGCGGACGTAACGTTCGAGGTTCGGGTAGAAGTTGCTCGTCGAGGGCGCTTCCCGGGCAAAACTCGCCAGCGGTTCTTCACCTTCACCGGGTCTTCTTAGCGTGATCTTCACGCTCTCTTCTTCTAGTTCGATCACGTTGTAGCTCGGCGGCATCGTGCCGCGGACCCTCATGCTAGATACCGTCCCGGAGTGGACGATCCTGACCCCCGAGATGCTCCATACGTATGGGACGTGCCGGTGGCCGGAGAGGACCATGTCCACTTTTAGTTCGCGGAGGATCGCCATTACGTCCCCGGCGTCGCGCAGATTGTTGACGTCGCGGCCGGTCCCAGGCACGGCGAGTATGTGATGGTGGACTATCAGGATCTTCGGCCCCCGGTCCCAGCCCCGAAACTCCGAGTCGAGCCAGGCGTAATGCTCGCGGCCGATCTCACCCTCATCCAGATCCGGCTTGCTGGAGTCGAGCGCCACCACCTTCGCCTCACCCTCCGGCACGGAGATGGTCCTGGCGCTCTCACGCATCCCGAATATATCCTCGAAGTGCCGGTAGCCGACGCATTTGGCGTCGTGGTTTCCCATGACGTAAACCACGTTCGGGCACGTGAGCCGGTCCAGAAACTCTTTAGCCTCCTCGAATTCCCAACGGTAGCCTTCCATCGTGAGGTCCCCGGCAATGGCTACCAGGTCCGGCTCCAACTCGTTCGACTCCTCTACCGCGGCCTCGAGCAAGTCCGGCCGGAAGAGGCTCGTACCCACGTGAATATCCGACATCTGAACTATCCGCACCTCTCGTCTCCTCTCATCGGGTTTCGGGCTCTTTAGGTAGCTAGAACGGCAGGTCATCGTAGCGGACGAACTGCTTGTAATCTAAGTAGAACTCGCTGCTCCTGGAGGGGTCGGGCGAGTATTTCGCCATGGGCCTATCGTTCTCTCCGGCAGAGTCTTTGAGGGTGACGTTTACTTCGGTCTCGTTTAGCTCGATCAGGTTGTACGAAGGTCCTACGGTCCCCCGGATGCGTTCGCTGGCCGCCGTGCCGGAGTGTATTATCCTGACTCCCGAGATGCTCCAGAAGTACGGCACGTGCCGGTGGCCGGAGAGGACCAGATCAACCTCCACCTCTCTGAGCAGCGCCATCACGTCCCCACCGTCGCGCAAGATATTCGAGTCGCGGCCGGGTCCTGGTACGGCGAGTATGTGGTGGTGGATCAGGAGTATCTTCGGCCCCCGGTCCCAGCCCCGAAACTCCGAGTCGAGCCAGGCGTAGTACTCGCGGCCGACTTCTCCCTCGTCGAGGTCTGGCTTGGTCGAGTCGAGCGCCACCACCTTCGCTTCGCCTCCCTGAAACGGGACTACGCGCGAGCTGCTGCGGTGGCCGAAGAGTTCCTCGAAGTACCGGTAGCCGACGTTCTTCGCGTCGTGGTTGCCCATGGTATAGATGACGTTCTGGCATGAGATCCTGTCGAGGTATTCCTTCGCCTGCCCGAACTGCTTCCAGTATCCTTCTCCGGTCAGGTCGCCAACGACCGCCACCGTATCCGGTTCCAGAGCGTTCGTCTGCTCGACGACGTTCTCCATGAGATCCGGCCTAAAAAGCCCGCCATCCTCGGCGTGGATGTCCGACATCTGAACTATCCTCATGCCACTCCTCCGCATACCGAAAGCGCCCGTTCTCGCGGGCTCTCACCGGATATTTTCGCATTTGCTTTCGCTCCAGCGGCGCTTCTTTACCAGCGCGATGGACGATATACTACACACACGGCCTGCTAAGGGAAAGGTACAACCGTTGGGAGCGAGAGCGGAACAATGTACCAGGGGACGCAGTGGTCCCCGGGGAAGTCTCGAAGACGACTCTCGGCACGTAAGAGTCGAGAGTCTCGCAAAGATGGGCCGTTTATGAGCGGCATGGAGCTTATAGTAGTAGTTCTCCTGTTCATTCTCTTTAGCCCGGCGATCGCGGCCCTCTCCGCGTTTGTGGTTTTCGGGGTGGCGTCTTTGCTGACCAACAAGGATACCGACGTTCTGGTGCTGGCCTTCAAAGAACGCTGCGCACGGCTCTCATCCTCACCCAAACGCCGCATAGACTTACTCGAGTCAAGGCTCCAACAACTCGAAGAGTACGAGCGGGAGCTTATTCGAGAGATCCGCCACTTCCCCATCGGAAACCCGAACCACGCTCTTACCGAAGGCTACATCGATCAGGTACACGCCATGATGGGAGCCACCCGCGAGGAACTCTACCAGGCTAGATTGAAGCGCGTGGAAGGCGGCATAAGAAAGATGATCGGGGACAGAAGCTAGTCCGGAACCGATCGCGAACCCTGAAAGAAACCGCCTTTTGGGGATGTATCTTCTCCTCCAAGCGGTTAAGCTGCTTTGTAGCGTTGGTGGAGTATCGAAGCGGGGAGGGGTCGTCAAAGTGGACAAGGGTCAAAACTATCTTGAGAAGGCGCGCAGGAGGCTCCTGTTCCTGACGGCGGCGCTGGTCGTTGCGCTTGGGGTGGGATCCGGAGCGGCGATCTCAGCGTCGGCGTCCGATGCCGGTAGCGGGGACACGGTCCAACCCGAGGTCATCGGTGGAACCCCGGTTCCGGACGGCAAGTACCCGTTCGTTGTGGCTCTATTGAACAGGAACTACGGTTCGACCACAAAGCAGCAGCAATTCTGCGGCGGCAGCTTGATCGACCGTGACAGCGTCCTCACCGCCGCACACTGCGTAACCGGAACGTCCGCCCGGCCGTTGCGCGTTACGGTCGGAAGAACGGTATTGAACAGTTCTCAGGGACAGGTGCGGAGGGTAGCCAGGATCTTCGTGAACCCCAGGTACAACGGACGCGCCAATTCTACCTACGACTCGGCCGTCCTGAAGCTCAGCCGTCCGGTCGTACGGATCACACCAGTCCGGCTCGCCACAGCCCGGCAGAACTTCCTGGAGACGCCCGGACGCCCGGCATTCGTGGCCGGATGGGGCAACACTATTCAGCAGCCGGTGTACGGGAACAACGGGACGCACTACCCGAACCAGATGCGCGAAGCGCGCCTGCCAATAGTCTCCGACCGCGTGGGTGAAAGAGCCTACGGGACGGATTTCTTTCCGAAGCTCATGGTCGCAGCGGGACGGACTGGAAAGGATACTTGTCAGGGTGACAGTGGCGGGCCGTTGTTCGCCCCCGTGGCCGGCAGGTACACACAGATCGGGCTTACCAGCTTCGGCGCCGGTTGCGGAGCTAGAGGCTACCCCGGTGTTTACACCGAGATCAACGCAGCGGGCGTCAGGAGCTTTATCGTGACAGCGGCCCGCAGGTAGAACCGTGTCGTCAGGCTACGGCCTCTGAACGGGAATTCCTTCCGAAGCCTCCTCCAGGAACTCCCGCGCCCGCCGGAGTTGGGCATCCACGGAACCCGGCGATGTAGAGCCGGAAGATTTCTTGTTCGACACGCTACCCTCTGGAGTGAGGAGGTTCTCCGGCAGATGTTCCAGATCCGGATAGGCGGCGACGAGCTCTTCTCGCGGCACATCCTCCAGCGATACCCCTAGCTCCTCGCACCGCCGCACCAGCCGCCCGACGGCCCGGTGCGCCTCCCGGAACGGCACGCCCCGCGCCGCCAGGAAGTCGGCCAGTTCGGTCGCGAGCGCGAAACCACCGGCGGCTTCCTTCATCTTTCCTCCGTGGAAGCGGGCCGTGCGGAGCATCTCCGGGAGCACAGCGAGCATCGCAAGCACGGCGTCTATCGCGTCGAAGAGTGGCTCCTTGTCTTCCTGCAGGTCCTTGGAGTAGCCGGGCGGGAGTCCCTTGACGGTAATGAGCAGGGCGTTCAGGTCCCCGATCAGGCGTCCCGCCTTGCCCCGCATCAACTCGTAGGCGTCGGGGTTCTTTTTCTGGGGCATGATGGACGATCCGGAGGAGTAGGCATCGTCGAGCGTGGCGAAACCGAACTCCTGGCTGGTCCACAAGACCCACTCCTCCCCGAGCCTGCTGAGATGCACCCCGAGCACGGCGCAGGCGTAGAGCAGGTCGAGGGCGAAATCCCGGTCGGAGACAGCGTCCAGCGAGTTGCCGAGTGGCTTCATCCCGAGTTCGACGGCCGTCACCGCCGGGTCTATGGAATGAGACGTCCCGCCGAGCGCCGCAGCCCCGAGCGGAGAAACACTCGCCGCCTCTCCGGCCGCCTCGAAACGTCGCAGGTCCCTCTTGAACGCCTCGAAATGGGCGAGCAGGTGGTGAGAGAGCAGAATGGGCTGGGCACGCTGGAGATGAGTGTATCCCGGCAGTATAAGTTCCCGGTTCGATTCCGCGGCTTCAACAAATGCTTTCATCGCAGCGAGCACACCTTCTCTTATATTCCCAGCGGCGTCTCGGACGAAGAGATGCAGGTCGAGCGCCACCTGGTCGTTGCGACTCCGGCCCGTGTGGAGCTTGAGCGCCACCTCTCCGACCAACTCGCGCAGCCGCCGCTCGACCGCCGTATGTACATCCTCGTCGGAGATAGTCCACGTGAACTTCCCCGCCTCGACCTCCGCGAGCACTGCTTCGAGACCGCTCACCAACTCGGTGGATTCTTCCTCCGCGACGATCCCCTGACGCCCGAGCATCCGGGCGTGGGCCATGGAGCCCTTGATATCGTAGGGCGCCAGCCGCACGTCGAAAGGTATGGAGGCGTTCAGGCAGCCGAACGCTTCGGCCGGAGATGCGCCGAACCGGCCGCCCCACAGAGGCCCTTTGTTTTGCTCGTTCATGGTCCTCAGTTTAGCCGAAACCGCTGTTGGCCGGCTCGGCGCGGCTTCTTCTCTCTAGCCGGTGCTAGCCCGCGAGAGTTGGCGATCTTTGCAGTATTTGCGCACGGCCGACTTCAAGGCGCTAAGGCCGAGGGTGGCGTTTCTGGTGCGGCTCCCGACCACCTCGCGTCCTACGCGTCCCACGAAGTCGTCGTAGTCCAGGGCGAGGACCTCATCCATCTTCAGGTCCTCGTCGTAGACGAATTCCATCAGGAGGCTGGTCGCCGCCATGCTGATGGTGTCGCCCCGTCCGTTAAAGGAGACGGCTTCTATTCGGCTGTCTCCCTCGCCTTTCAGGTACATCACCACGGAGCCTCCACACTCGGGGCTGCCGCCGGGCATCGCCACATCGGCGTCCTGCATCGCCTCCCTGTGCCGGGGGTTCTTGGCGTGGTCCACGAGCAGCGCTAGCTGCTGCTGACGATCCAAAATGCTGTACCGCTTACCGCTCGATGGGGGCGCGCACGGAGTTGCCCCACTCGGTCCACGAACCGTCGTAGTTGCGGACGTTGTCGTAGCCGAGGAGGTACGAGAGCACGAACCACGTGTGGCTGGAGCGCTCCCCGATCCGGCAATAGGCGATCACGTCTTCTCCCTCGGAGAGTCCAGCCTCGCCCTCGTATATCTCCTTGAGCTCATCCGCGCTCTTGAACGTCCCGTCTTCCCTTACAGCCCGCGCCCACGGCACGTTCGCCGCACCGGGAATGTGACCACCCCGGAGTGCGCCCTCCTGCGGATAGTCGGGCATGTGGAGCAACTCGCCCGAGTACTCGCCGGGGCTACGCACGTCGATCATCGAACCGCGCTTCTCCAGATGCGCTTCCACGTCCTCCTTGAAGGCCCTTATCCTGGAGTCGTCCCGCTCGGGGGTCGGATAGTCAGCCGCCTGGAAGCTCGGGACATCCTGGGTCATCTCCCGGCCTTCGGCCTCCCATTTGACGCGACCGCCATCCATCACCCGCACGTTCTCGTGCCCGAAGAGGCGGAAGACCCACAACGCGTACGTCGCCCACCAGTTGTTCTTGTCGCCGTAGAACACGACCGTAGTATCGGGTCCGATGCCCTTCTCGCCCATCAACCTCGCGAAGTGCTCCGGGTCCAGGTAGTCGCGCATCAGCGGGTCGTTCAGGTCCTCGACCCAGTCTATCTTGACCGAGTTCGGTACGTGCCCGATCTCATAGAGCAACACGTCCTCGTCGCTCTCCACGATGCGCACGTTCTCCGTGTCGCCCAGGTTCTCGGCCACCCACTCCGTTGTCACCAGAGACTCCGGATGGGCGTACCCCTTCTGCTGTATCTCCTGCTCCACTATGATCTCCTCTCGAAGCTGTCAGTCACACAGGGGAACATTCTAACGTATATCCGATAAAGTCGGTCGGGTATGGTGGCGGCGGATGAGAGAATCACCATCAGGGTGTAGTATCAGCGTGTTCTAGACCGTGGATCCAAGGAGCGGAATGGCTTACAAAGAACTTATAGAGGGAGCCGTCATCGGACGGTTGGATATAGATGACGCCTACGAACTGGCGCGTCTGGCACATGAAGATCCCGGCCCGGCCATGCCGGCGGCGGCGGAGGTTCGGGATCAGGCGTTCGGGCCACGCGTCACGTACTCGCGCAAAGTCTTTATACCGCTTACCAAGCTTTGCCGGGACAACTGCGGCTACTGCACCTTCGCCCATCCCCCGCGTCCCGGCAAGCGGGCATATCTGACACCCGAAGAGGTGCTCGAGATCGCGCAGGCGGGCGCGGCGGCCGGATGCAAGGAGGCTCTCTTCACGCTCGGAGACAAGCCGGAGAAGCGGTACCCGGAGGCGCGTCGGGAACTGCGTGAGATGGGCTTCGAGACGACGATAGAGTACCTCGTTCATTGCTGTAAGCTCATGCTGGAAGAGACCGGGCTGCTGCCGCACGCCAACCCCGGCGTGCTCTCCGGGGCGGAAGTCGCGGCACTGCGAAAGGTCAGCGTGTCGCAGGGGATCATGCTGGAGCAGGTCTCGGAGCGGTTGCTGGAGAGAGGTATGGCCCACTGGGCCTCGCCGGATAAAGTACCCGCGCGGCGACTCGGGATGCTGGAAGCGGCCGGGGAACACTCGGTGCCGTTCACCACGGGTATCCTGATCGGGCTCGGAGAGAGCATCGAAGATCGGGTGGACACCATACTCGCCATCAGGGAGGTCCACGAACGCCACGGCCACGTTCAGGAGTGCATCGTCCAGAACTTCCGGGCGAAACCGGGGACCAGGATGGAGGACTCTCCGGAACCCGATGAACGTGAGATGCTAGCCACCATCGCGCTCGCCCGACTACTCCTGCCACCGGAGATGACGGTCCAGGCGCCGCCGAACCTCGCGGGCCCGGCCGGGAGCAACGGGTCGAACGGCAGGCCGTCCTACGCGAAGTACATAGAGGCCGGCATAAACGACTGGGGCGGCGTCTCGCCCGTCACCCCCGACCACGTGAACCCCGAACGCCCCTGGCCGCACCTCGAAGAGCTGGAGAAGGCCGCCGAGGCCGAGGGTTATCTGCTCCTCGAACGTCTCGCGCTACATCCCTCCTACGCGCTCGAAGCGGAGCGGTGGGTGGACGAGGGACTCCGCTCTCGCGTCTGGTCCGGCATGGACTCCGAGGGGTTCGCCAGGGCCGAGGACTGGGCCCCAGGCACGTCGGAGGAAGTACCGAAACGGGCGCTCGCGGAGGTGCTCGGGCACCGGCCCTCGAAGCTGCGACCGGAGTTCTCGCACGTCCTCGCGGGAGCGGGAGAGCGGGATTTGAACGAGGGTGAGATCTCTTTGCTCTTTACAGCCCGCGGGACGGAGCTTCAGGAGCTTTGTAGGGTGGCCGACGAGTTGCGCCGCGAGGTCAACGGAGATGAGGTCACCTACGTCGTCAACCGGAACATCAACTACACCAACCAGTGCTACTTCCGGTGCCGCTTCTGCGCGTTCTCGAAGGGACCCAAGTCCTTGAACCTTCGGGGAGACCCATACCTGCTGGAGACATCGGAGGTCGCGAGGCGAGCCAGGGAGGCGTGGGAGAAGGGGGCGACCGAGGTGTGCATGGTCGGGGGTATCCACGGCAAGTTCACCGGCCAGAACTACATTGACTATCTCCGGGCCGTCAAAGAAGAGGTGCCGGAGATGCACGTCCACGCC
The DNA here is from genome assembly GCA_038198625.1 of Rubrobacterales bacterium. Classification (GTDB taxonomy): domain Bacteria; phylum Actinomycetota; class Rubrobacteria; order Rubrobacterales; family Rubrobacteraceae; genus JBBPZK01. The sequence continues at coordinate 15,133 of JBBPZT010000185.1, read as the reverse complement.
TTCACGCCCCTGGAGGTGTGGCAGGGAGCGCGGACGCTCGGGATCTCCATCGAGGAGTTCCTGATGGAGTTGAAGGAAGCGGGACTCTCGACGTTGCCTGGAACGGCGGCGGAGATTCTGGACGATGAGATCCGGGAGATCATCTGCCCCGACAAGGTAAACACTGCCCAGTGGTCGGAGGTAATGCGGGCGGCGCACGATATAGGGCTGCACTCGACCACCACGATCATGTTCGGACACGTGGACGGTCCGGTGAACTGGGCGCGACACCTGTTAGTCCTGCGCGACCTCCAGGCAGAGACTGGCGGCTTCACGGAGTTCATCCCGCTACCGTTCGTTCACATGGCGACCCCGCTCTACCTGCAGGGCCGCTCGCGGAGGGGACCGACCTTCGCCGAGGCCGTCAAGATGCACGCCGTCGGTAGGCTAGCGCTGCACGGCTACATAGACAACGTGCAGGTCAGTTGGGTCAAGATGGGCATAGAGGGTTCCAAAGCCTGCCTCGAAGCCGGGTGCAACGACCTCGGAGGCACGCTGATGAACGAAAGTATCTCGCGGGCGGCCGGGGCCAGCCACGGTCAAGAGATGTTGCCGGAGGAACTGGAGGCCATGATCCGGGAGATGGGACGCGTCCCCCGTCGCCGCAACACACTCTACGGTACACCGGAGCGGGCCTACTCGACGAGCTGAACGCAACAGGCCGGTTCAGGTCCCCGAGACAAGAGCCTCGCGAGGCTCTTGTTGACATCCGCCCGATGCCGCAGCTAGTATGTCTTGCGGCAAGGGTGGATTTGGGATTAGTAGACGCGCGTAGTCGCGCCTCGGGGGAAAGGAAGAACACTGTGGAGGATCGTTCATCTAACGGTGCCGGCGGGAATAATGAGCATCGTATCTGGAGTTGGTGGTACCTGTTGTTGCTCCTACCATTCCTGGGGCTGCTCTATCCGCCGCTCTACTCGTTCGAGGAGCCGCGCCTGATCGGGATACCTTTCTTCTACTGGTACCAGTTCGCGTGGCTCTTTATAACGGCGGTGCTGACGACGATCGTATTCCGCGCGACGCGCTAGAGAGGACCGGAGGAAAATATGCCGCACAATCTGGACATCGTTGCGCTAATAGTCTTCGGATTCTTGTTCCTACTCGTCACGGTAATAGGCTTCGTCGCCGGGCGCTGGCGCAGCGGGGACATGGATATGCTGCACGAGTGGGGGCTCGCCGGGAGGCAATTCGGGACCTGGGTGACGTGATTCCTGGTCGGCGGGGACATCTACACCGCGTACACGTTCATAGCGGTGCCGGCGCTCGTCTTTGGCGCCGGGGCCATCGGCTTCTTCGCCGTGCCGTACACCATCATAGTGTTCCCGATACTGTTCCTGGTCTTCCCCCGCCTGTGGGCCGTCGCCAAAAAGCACAACTACATAACCCCGGCGGACTTCGCCCGCGGGCGCTATGGCAGCGGTACCCTGGCGCTCGCCGTGGCGCTCACTGGCATCCTGGCGACGATGCCCTACATAGCGTTGCAGCTCGTTGGCATACAGACCGTTATCGCGGCGATGGGAATCGGTGGGGCCTCTGCGCTGGCACGGGACATACCGCTCATCATCGCCTTCGTAATACTGGCGCTGTACACGTACCAGAGCGGGTTACGGGCGCCGGCCCTGATCGCCGTAGTGAAAGACTTCCTGATCTACGCGACGGTGATAGTAGCCATCATCTACATCCCGATACAGCTAGGCGGCTTCGGCAACATCTTCGACGCGGCCTCTAAAACGCTGCCCCAGAACGATCCTCCGGGGGCGCTCCTACCGCAGGGCGCGGCTGGCTTCAGCGCCTATGCGACGCTGGCCCTGGGATCGGCGATGGCGCTCTTTCTCTATCCGCACGCGCTGACCGGTATCTTCAGCGCCAGCAGCGGGAATGCTATTCGCCGTAACGCGAGCCTGCTCTCGGCCTACTCGCTCGCGCTCGGCTTCATAGCCCTGCTCGGCTACATGGCGATAGCGGCCGGGATCAAACCGGAGACCCCAAACTTCGCCGTCCCGGACCTGTTCATAAAGTTCTTCCCGTCGTGGTTCGAGGGTGTGGCGTTTGCGGCGATCGCCATCGGAGCTCTGGTGCCGGCGGCGATCATGTCGATCGCGGCTGCAAACCTGTTCACCCGTAACATCTACAAGGAATATATCCGTCCGAACATCTCGGACCGCGAGGAGTCGCAGGTCGCGAAGATAACCTCACTCGTCGTAAAGCTCGGGGCGCTTTTCTTCGTTCTATTCTTGCCGACGCAGTACGCGATACAGTTGCAGTTGCTCGGTGGAGTTTGGATCCTCCAGACGCTGCCGACCATCGTGATCGGGCTCTACACCCGCTGGTTCCACAGGTGGGCGCTCATCGCCGGATGGGCGGTCGGCATGATCACCGGCACGGCGATGGCCGCCTCCCAGGGCTTCTCCTCGATCTTCCCCCTGAGCATCGGCGGCTTCAGTTTTTCGGCCTATGCCTCTCTCTACGCCCTGATCGCCAACCTGATAGTCGCCGTTATCCTGACGTTCGTGTTCGCGGCTATGGGAGATACAGGCGGCGAGGACGAAACCTCACACGCCGATTACGTGGACGAGGAAGAAGCGGAGCAAGCAGCGACCGAAGAGGTAGCACATTAGCTTTTAGCGATTCAGCCGGTCAGCATTTCAGCTTGTCAGGTCAAGCTAGACCAGTAACAGCGCAGCGCGGGGCAACAGTGGAGCGTGGCAGAACAGAAGGAGCCTCCTGATCCTCCACGGTGCGCCTTCCAGTCGTCGACCTAGCAACGTCGGTCGTAGGGCCTCGTAAGTCCTACACCACAGCAAAATCCCCGTAGTGAAGACCGCACACGAACCGTATTTTATACCTATCATCCGAGCGAAGGAGGATGAGAATGTTACTAGAAGGTAAGAACGCCGTGATCTACGGAGGTGGCGGTTCGGTCGGTGGTGCGGTGGCCCGTGCATTCGCCCGCGAGGGTGCGAAGATTTTTCTCGCCGGCCGAACCCTTGCCACGCTAGAGGAGGTGACTGAGGAGATCCGCTCCGCTGGAGGAGTAGCCGAGACGGCGCGAGTCGATGCCCCAGACGAGACGGCGGTCGACGAGCACGCTGACGCCGTGGCCGAGAATGCCGGGAGCCTTGACATCTCCTTCAACCTCATCTCGCAGGGAGACGTCCAGGGGACGCCGCTCGCCGAGATGTCGCTTGACGACTTCATGCAGCCGGTCGTGACGACCGTGAGGACGCAGTTCCTGACAACGAGGGCGGCGACGCGTCACATGATCGGGCAGGGTTCGGGCGTGATCCTCGCGTTCGGCGGCTACGGAGACCCGATGCCCAATTTGGGAGGGCTCCAGGTCGCGTTCCAGGCGATCGAAGCGTTCCGCCGGAATCTGGCCTGCGAGCTCGGACCACACGGTATCCGTGTCGTTGCCTTGCAGACGGGTGGCGTGCCCGAGTCGATCCCCGAGAGCTTAGAGTGGCGCGAAGCCATCACCAAAGCTACCGAAGAGAAGACGATGCTCAGGCGGGCAGCGACGCTCGAGGACGTGGGCAATGCGGCCGCCTTCGCTGCCTCGGACCATGCCCGTACCATGACCGCGACCGCCCTCAACATCACATGCGGCGCGGTCGTTGATTAGGCTCAGAGCCCGGGCGACATCGCAAGCCGCAAATTAGGAGCCGAGAACACCTGGGTTCTGCCACACCCCACTACAGCGCCGCGTTGCGCTATTGGTTGGCATAGTTTGGTCAGGTATCCTTGTAACCCGGCAGGGAGGGCGCCGCTCTTTCTCTACCCGCACTGACCGGCTGCCTTGCTCACCCCCGGTACACGACCAACTCTTCCAGCGGCCTGCGACTGCGGCGCTTGGGCGGGTCTCCATCCGCGTACCCAAGCGCGAGCAAAGCGTGCGGGACGAGCTTCGGGTCGAGCCCGAGAGCTTCCGTCACCTCCTCGGAACAGAATAGCGGGGCGCACATCCATCCCGCATCCAATCCCGAGGAGTAGGCGGCGAGAAGCATGTTCTGGGCGGCGGCGCCTAGAGACTGCACGGCCATCGTGGTCTCTTTCCGCTGGCGTTCCGGGTCGGGGTAAGTATCCAGGTCCTTCAGATACAAGCAGAGCAGGATGAGGACCGGCGCGTCGAGGAGCCTCCGCCGGGAGCCTTCGAGACGCTTCTCCACAACCTCGTCGTCCTGGCCGTCCATCTGAAGGTTCGACCGCCACTCCTCCCCCATCGCTTCCGCGAGGCGCTCTTTCGCTTCCCGTCCTTCGAGCACGGCAAAGCGCCAGGGTTGGCGGCCGTGGGGCGAAGGGGCCCAGCGGGCGGCTTCGAGGATCGCTTCGATCTTCTCTTCCGGCACCTTCCGTTCCAGGTACTTGCGCACCGAGCGACGGCCCCTGATGTCGTTCAGGATGGAGGGTACTTCCGACTCCGGCGTATCCAGGGCGCCCCAGGAGGCGACCTTACCGGGGCGGATGGCTATCACCGGGTTCTCTTCTATCTTCATCCGCTCGTACTGGTAGTACTTGCCGCGCAGCAGCCGGACGGCGGCCGCGTGCTCGGCTGTGGAAGGTTCGAGCAACCCCGCCCGGCCGCGCACCATCACGTAAGCCAGGAGGCTCCAGTCTTCGTCGTATCGGTCAGCGATGAGGGCGACGTTCGGGTTCTCGATGATGTTCCTGACACGCTTGAGGCGGGTCGGAGGTACGTCTTTTGGCTTCTCATCGAGCGCGATGTAGATCGACCCCGCAGAATACGCGTAGCAAACCGGAACGGCGTACGGCGCACCGGACCCGTCAGCCGTCGCCAGCCGCGCCACCCGCCGCCTGACGAGGAACGCCGTCTCCCCGGCTGTGAGGATGCCTGCCTCGGTCTTCAAGCGAGCCTCTCGTTTCTCTCGATCTCATTCCGGCTCGACCCCAGCCGGAAGTCGTACCACGGCCCGAAGTTCAGAACACCATCGTTTCGCAACTCTACTCCTTACGTTTGCCAGTCTCTACTACTTTACATCGGCACGAGCTTTGAAGTGGCGGGCCTTATTCTGCTACTCTCCGGTAGCTGCGTACAGAGAAAAACTGGGAGAAAACTTGAGCATAAACGAAGAGTTGTTGCGCCGTTTGATCGAGACGCCCGGTGTGCCGGGACGTGAAGAACAGCAGCGGGAGATCGCCCGCGAAGAGCTTGGCGCTTTGACGGACGAGGTCCACACGGACGCTATGGGCAGCGTCATCGGTACGAAGCGCGGGCGCGAGGACGTGCGCGTGATGGTGGCCGCCCACACGGATGAGATCGGCTTCATGGTCAAGCACATCGACGATAAAGGATTCCTCCGCCTCCAGACTCTCGGCGGTCACGACCCGGCGAACATGGTCTCCCAGCGAGTCCTCGTCACCACCGCCGACGGCACGGTCTTGAGGGGAGCGCTGCAGCCCGCCCGCAAGCCGCCGCACCTATCTCACGGCGAGGAGCAGAAGCTTCCGACGCACGGCGACTTCTACGTGGACCTCGGCATGGGCGCGGAAGAGGTAAAGAAGCTAGTCCGCGTCGGGGACTACGCGACGATGGACCGGACGTTAGAGAAGGTCGGCGACGGCTACATGGGCAAGGCGATGGACGACCGAGTCGGGGTCTTCGTCATGATCGAAGCCCTGAGGGCCATGCGGAGCAACGAGGCGACTATCTTCGCGGCGGCGACCTCGCAGGAGGAAGTCGGGTTGCGGGGCGCTGCGGCCAGCGGGGCGGCCTTAGCTCCCACGGTCGTAGTTGCGCTGGATATAACGCTGGCGATGGATATTCCGGGCGGGGGCGGCGAGAACACTATTACCGAGCTTGGCAAGGGTGCGGCGATCAAGATCATGGACTCTTCCCTGATCTCCCACCCGAAGCTGGTCGAGCACTTCCGTACCATCGCCGAACGCGAGGGAATCCCGCACCAGATGGAGATCCTACCGGCCGGCGGCACTGACTCGGGCGGCGTACAGCGCCTGCACGGCGGCATCCCGGCCATTACCCTCTCGATCCCCTGCCGTCACGTCCATACCGTGAACGAGCTGGTAAACGAAGAGGACGTTCAGGCGTGCATCACCCTGCTCGCCCGCTACCTGGAAGAGGCCCACACCGGAGACTACTCGTTGTAGAGAGCGCTGCTCTAGGAGAAGAAAAGAACCCGCACACCGACGAAGATGAGCATGGCGGCGAGGATGAGGGTGAGCGGTTTACGTGGAACGTGTGGCGCTATGCGGCTGCCGATCAGGACACCCGGGACGCTCCCGAGCATCAGCGTCCCGGCGAGACCGAAGTCTACGTTGCCCCCGGCTATGTGCGCGAGCCCGGTAACGAGCGACAATACCGTCGCGTGAGCCACGTCGGTGCCGACTATGACGGCCGGAGACATCGGGTAGAGCAGCAGCAGTATGATCGCCATGACACTCCCAGAGCCTATGGAAGTCAGGCCCACGAGGTAGCCGCCGAACGCGCCGAAGGCCACCGTGTAGATGCGGCGCCTGCGACTCATCCGACCCTTGCCGTCCCACCGGTGCGTCTGCCGGTCCGTCCACCGCTGCGGCAGGAAAGCCCGGAAGACCAGCGAAGATCCAACCATAAGCAGGGTCACGGCTATCACTGTGACCATGATCGACTGGACCATGTCGGGGTTGAAGGCACCCTTGATCCACTCCAGGGTCCCGACACCAAGAAGAGCCGCCGGGATGCTACCCATCCCGAGGAAGACCGCAACCTCCAGGTTGACCGACTGCTGTCGGTAGTGCTGGATGGACCCGGCCATCTTCGTAACCGTAGCGTAGACGAGGTCGGTCCCGACGGCCGTGGGCGCAGGCACCCCGATAGACAAAAGAAACGGCGTCATCAGAGAGCCGCCCCCAACACCTGTAAGGCCCACTAGAAAACCGACCAGCAGGCCGAACAGAGCGGGGCCAGGTTGGATCACGCGCGGCTAAGCTCCTCCGCCAGCTCCAGATACCCGAGTTCCTCCAACTTGCCGATTACCCGCAGGGCGCTCTCTTTAGGCTCTTCCTCGTTGGTCTTTATAGTCAACTCCGGGGACGAGGGAGCCTCGTAAGGATCGGAGACGCCGGTGAACTCCTTGATCTCCCCGGAGAAAGCCTTCTTGTACAGGCCCTTCACGTCCCGCTCGGCGCAGACCTCGACCGGGCAGTCCACGAAAATCTCCATAAAGCCCTCGCCAACGTCCTGGCGTACCTGGTCCCGGGCCTCCTTGTAAGGAGAGATTGCCGAGACGATCACCCCAACCCCGTTGCGCATCAGGATCTTCGCCACGAACCCGATCCGCAGTATGTTGGTGTCCCTATCCTCCCGCGAGAACCCGAGCCCCTTGGAGAGGTTTGTCCGTACGATATCACCGTCGAGAACTTCGACCTTCCCGTGGCGCCTGCGCAACTCCCGCTCGACGATCTCCGCTATCGTGGTCTTGCCGGCGCCCGAAAGCCCGGTGAACCAAAGCGTGAACCCACGTCCAATTCTTTTCCCATCTTCCATAAAAACTCTCCTTCTGCTCGTTTCTGGCTTCTTTACTCTTCGTAGACTCGAGGCTGCTCGATAACTTTCTCCTCGTCCCTGAGACCCTGGATCAGGACTTCTATAACTTCCGGACGGCTGAACTCCGGCGGCGGATACTCACCCTGCGCGAGCATCTCCCTGACCCGCGTACCGGAGAAGAACACGTGCGACTCCTTGTCGTGGGGACAGGTCTTGGTCGTCGCCATCCCGCCGCAGTTGAGGCAGAAAAACGAATGCTCGAAGAACAGCGGCGTTATGCCAAGCTCATCCTCGTCGAACTCCTGGAAGATGTGTTGGGCGTCGTAGGTGCCATAGTAGCTACCCACGCCCGCGTGGTCGCGTCCGACGATGAAGTGGGTGCAACCGTAGTTCTTGCGGCATATGGCGTGGAAAACAGCCTCTCTCGGGCCCGCATATCGCATGGCCGCAGGGAACACAGCGAGCACCGTCCGGTCCTTCGGATAGTATCGGTTCAGGATGGTGTCGTAGGACTTCATCCTGACAGCCGCCGAGATGTCGTCGGACTTCGTCTCCCCGACGAGCGGGTTCAAGAGGAGTCCGTCCACTATCTCGAGGGCGCTCTTCTGTATGTACTCGTGCGCCCGATGCACCGGGTTGCGTGTCTGGAAGCCGACGACCCGCCGCCAGCCCTTCTCGGTAAAGATAGCCCGAAGCTCCCGCGGCTCGTAGTAACGCTCAGGGAACGGCTTGGGTGTCGGGTCGTCCACAAGCAACGTGACCTTGCCCCCGACGAGGGTATCTCCCTGCCGGTTGAGCGCCGCAACCCCCGGATGCGCCTCGTCGGTGGTCCGGTAGACCTCCCGCGCCTCGCGCTCTTTGTCGTAAGAGTAGAGGTCCTCGACCTCGATGGTGGCGACGATCCTGCCAGAGCCGTCCACGAGCGCCGCCTCACTACCCTCCGAGAGTCCGTCCACTTCATCCTGGTTTACGGACAGGGTGATCGGGATGCTCCACACCAGACCGTTGGCGAGACGCATGTTCTCGACAACATTGTCGTAGTCCTCGCGCACCATAAAGCCCGTCAGCGGGGAAAAGACGCCCGTGGAGATCGTCTCCAGGTCGGAGAGGGTCCTCCCCCCGAGCGTAATCTTCGGGAGTTCCTCCGCTTTCTGGAGCCGCTCCTCGCGCTCTTCGGGCATCGGCCTCCGGTCGACGATCTCCCCCCCGTGTGGGATGGATCCCGTGCTCTGCGCTCCGCTCCTCATCAACTCGCCTCCGAACAGATCAAAACTCTCTCTTCCTGACATTCCGGCAACCTGCGCCGCACCCTCCCGGCGAGCCCCGCGACGCAGTGCTCCCAGGGACGTTCGCCTACAACCCAGAGCCTCAACTCTCCTGCGTAACCGCGCGAGATCTCCAGGAAGCGCTCGTAGTCCATGCCCGCCTCTTCTAGTTCGCAGGCCCACTCCTCCCAGAGTAAATCAGCGACGAAGCCGGCATCGTCTACGATGCCGCCGCCTTCCTCGGGTGATTCTTCCAGTAGCGCGCGGGTCTCCGATCTAAGCTCCGTCGGTTCCTCGGGCAGAGGAAGGTTTCTACGTTGGTCTCCCATTAGTATCTCACCGCTTCGTGCTCGACCGGGGCGAGATCCGTCCCGGTGTAGTTGTTCAAATGCTCTTCGTAGTCTATGAACAACGGGGCCTCGGGGTCGAAGGCCCGCTTCAGGCTCTTGAAGGCCACCCGTTTGTCCAAGCTGTCTAGCTTATCCAATGCTTGCGGCTTGTCAAGGTCGCGGAGCTCCAATTTCTCCCGGACGTGCGCCCAGGCGTCGAGCCCCTCCTCACTCCGGACCAGGACCGAAGAGTACCCGTCGGCGCTCCCGACACTCCCCACGGAGATGTCCGCCGCGTGTCCCATGAAGTCCGCGCACTCGTCGCAACCCTTCAAGGCGGCGCCGTGGAAGTCCTTGATCGGCTCCTCGAAGATCGTCCCGCCGTCGTGGCCCTGCACGATGAGCTTGCCCCGGATGATGTCCACCCGGCCGACGTCGTCGAGGTCCACGCTCCTGTTCTCCTGGATCTCCTCCAGCATCAGCTTCTCGTAGTTGAAGCTCTTGGTGCAGAGCAGGGCTATCGTCAGCGTGATCGCCTCCACCCGCGAAGACCCCCAACTCCACGGCCGCGCCTGCATCGCCTTGATCCCCTCGATCTCACACGGCGTCCCAACCACCGCAACTCTCGGGTTTGGCGGCAACTCGTACCCCGCGAAGTCCACGTGACCCAAAGCCAGCGTCTGGTTGTAGAAGCTACCGGCGCACTCCCTAACCTCGTCCGGCGTGCGGGCCAGGAAAGCCTCGCCCTTCCACCGCTCCGTCGCGCTCTCGCGGGCGAGCAAGGCGCCGTCGATCTCACCGGCTTCCATCAGAGAGATGAGCAGCGCGCTCACCACCCCGCCGTCCTGGGCGCCCTCGATCATCGGGTCCACCCTCGCGGTGTAGCTCTCCTGAACGTGACCGATCCCCTCGATGCCCTTGTCCGAGGCGGAGATCATAAACCCGGAGCCCTCGACCTCATCTTCATGGCCGAGCTTCCAGGTCGCCTCGTGGCGCAGGCCGCCTCTTGGGCAGAAGTCCCAGCACAGCGAGCAGCCGGTGCACATCTTGACTAGCTCCGGCAGGTCGTCGTCCCCGATGCCTATAGAGTCGGTCGGGCAGGCGGCCACGCACACGCCGCACTGCACGCAGCGGTCGGCGTCTATAACGGCCTTCTCAAGGTCCCAGAACCAGACCTTGCCGGGAGCCTCGTCGATGTCGTTCATCATCTCCCGGATATCGAAGCCCGCCACTAGCGAACTTCCTTTTCCCGGATCATGGAGCGCAGTTCCTTGTTCTGCTTCCTGCGCGCCCACTCGTGGAACCGCTCGCCGTCCCTATGGTCTTCCTTGAACTTCAGGAACACGTTCTCGAGCGCATCGGGGACCCCGTCGACGGGCTTCGCGCCCTCGACCCAGTCTATGAAAGCGGCGTCCTTGCCGAGAGAGCCGCCGAGGCCGATATCCACGCCCTCGACTATTCCCTCGGCGCGCTTGGCCGTCTCGCCCCGGAAACCTACGTCTCCGATCTGGGGCTGGGCGCACGAGGCCGAGCAACCGGAGAAGTGCATCCTGATGGCGTCCTGGCCGATGTCGCCGACCCTCCGGTCCATCTCTTGCGCCCACTCCACGGCCCGGACCTTCGTCTCCACGATCCCGAACCGGCAGAACTCGCTCCCGGTACAGGCAACCACCCCGCGCTCGAACGCACCGGGCTCCGGGGAGAACCGCTCCAGCAGCGGCTCCGCGAGCAGGTCGTCGAGCTTCTCCTCCGGCACGCCGGTGATAATGAGGTTCTGGTCCGTAGCGAGCCGCAAGTCTTCGCCGTACTCCTCGGCGAGCCTTCCGGCTTCCTCGAACTGCTCCCCGCTCATCCTGCCCACGGGTACGTTCAGGCCGATGTAATAGAGGCCCTCCTGCTTCTGCTCGTGGACGCCGACGTGGTCGCCCCGGTAGTGACGGGTCAGGCTCTCCCCGGCGGGCGAGAGCTCGAAGTCGATCCGCTTCTCCAGCTCCTCCCGGAAACGCTCCGGTCCCAACTCCTGTACCAGGTAGCGCATCCTCGCCAGCCAGCGGTTCTCGCGGTTGCCGAGTTCCCCGAAGACCTGGGCGATGCCGCGCGTAAGCTCCACAGCCTGCTCCGGGGTGACGAAAACGTCTATGTCCGAAGCCATCCGGGGACCGTCGGAGAGGCCGCCCCCGACCCGCACGTTGAAACCGACCGTGCCGTCTTCCAGGCGGGCGGGAAGCATCCCGATGTCGTTGATCTCCGCCTGGGCGCAGTCCTCGAGGCAGCCGGTGACGCTGATCTTGAACTTGCGGGGCAGGTTCGCGTACTCGCGGTTGCCGGTAAAGTAGTCGGAGATCTCCTGGGCCAACGGATAAGCGTCCGTCACCTCATCCGCGTCGAGTCCCGAGACCGGGCAGCAGAGGACGTTGCGGGCCGAGTCGCCGCACGCCTGTACCGTCGTCATGCCGGCCGTTTCCAGTCTGTCCCATATCTCCGGGATATCCTTCATGTGGATCCAATGAAGCTGGATGTCCTGGCGCGTGGTGATGTCCAGGAAGTTGTTCCCGAAGTGCGGGTTCGGATACGGCCCGTTGGCGAAGTCAACGGCGATACGCCCGATGACCTTCGTCTGCTCGGCAGTCAGCACGCCGCCCGGCACTTTTATCCGCATCATGAAAGCGTCCCCGCCTTGCTTTTGCGGATACACCCCGACCCACTTGAGGCGCTCGGTCTCTCCGGGGACCTCGCCCATCGTACCGAGGTCTTTGGAGTAGGTGTCTATGATCGCCTGGCGGATCTCCAGGGGGTGACGCTCTTGCTTGATCTTCTCTACCCGGTTGAGCCGCTGTCCTTCTCTAAGAGTCCGCACGCCTCACCCTTCCGTCGACCACGTGTATCCCGCACTCGGTCTTGTCCATTCCCGCCCAACGACCGGCCCGCGCGTCCTCGTCGTCGTGAACGGGACGGGTCTGAGGCTCGCACCCGATGCTTTTGTAGCCCTGATGCAGGAGCGGGTTTACGGGAACGTTGTGCTCCTCGATGTAGCCCCACACTTGCTCGTCCGTCCAGTGGGCAAGCGGCGCTATCTTCGCGGCCTCGTAGCGCTCTTCCCAGGAGACGACTTTGGTGTCGGCCCTCTGAGGAGTCTGGACCCGGCGAATACCGGTCATCCAAGCGTCGTAGCGGCTCAGAGCCCTCTGCAACGGCTCGATCTTACGGACCTGGCAGCATAGATCGGGCGAGCACGTGCGCATCTGCTCCCCGTAACGCTCGACCTGCTCATCCACCGTCAGGGCGGGCCTCAAGACCTCCATCGGCAGCTTGTAGCGGCGCATGACTTCATCGCGGAAATCGGCCGTCTCCTTGAAGATGAAGCCCGTATCTATTGTTAGGACCGTAACCTCGTTCGTGATCTTCGAGAGCATGTCCAGGAGCGCCATACCCTCGCCCCCGCCGAACGAAGCCGAGAGCGCCAACCCGCTCCCATAAGTCTCGACCGCCCATCTCAATATCTTTTGGGGGTCGGCGCCCTCCAGACGCTCGGACGCCTGCGAGATCTCCTCTTGGCTCAAAACTTCTTGTTGTGGATCCAACCTCATAGCTTCAGACACAATAATTCTCCCCGGAAAATACTAGACGTTCTCGAATGACGGAATGAACTTCAGACGCAGAGCCGAGGACTACATCGGGCACGCGTAGAAGGCGTCACAGAACCAGACCTCTTGGAAACAGCAAAGCTAGCATATAAGTTCATGAAGGGGATGCTAGACGACATACCCCCGATCGTCAATACAAAATCCGATAAGTTTTGTCGGGTTTGCCTGAACTCTGTTTCGAGGGCTACCGGAAGAGATCTCTTTCTGGCGGCATGATCAGGGTTTGCGCGTTTCCAGAACCTTTTCTGTACGGGTAGTTCCTGACGATGGCGACCGGCACTCCGTCGGTCTTGCCCATGACCAGTTCAGCGGCCGCCGCCAACTCGTCGGCGGTTGCGAGGATGCTAGCCTCCAATGGGTAGCCGTGGGGGTCGTTCCGGCCCCTGTAGTCAGAGAGAGGGTCCATACCGGCCACACCTATCGCCACGTCCATGATGCCGTGCCGCCACGCCCGGCCGAAGGAGTCTGTTATGACGACCGCGACCTCCAACCCGAGGCGGGCCGCGAGCGCTTCGCGGAGCCTCGCGGCGGAGGCGTCGGGGTCCACGGGAAGGAGGCAGACTATATCGTCGCCCGGTACATTTGAGGCGTCGACGCCCGCGTTGGCGCACACGAAACCGTGGTGCGTTTCGGAGATGATGAGGTCCCGGTCCATCCGCACGATGCGCCGGCTCTCGCGCAGGACTACCTCGATCTGGCGCGGGTCCTTGCCGTACCTGGCGGCGAAGTTTTTTGCGAACGCGGACGGCTCGACCTTACGGAGGTCCAGCAAGCGTCCCTCCGCCTTGCTCACTATCTTGTGCGTCACTACGAGCACGTCGCCTTCTCGAAGGTCCTCTCCGAGAGCGTCGGAGATAATAGTCGTCAGGTCTTCGCCCGGCCTCACCTCCGGGACGCCTTCGACCGGCAGAAGTTCTATCCTCTTCACCATTTCCGGACTCCCAGGCTTTCGACGCACTCCAGGTCTTCGGCGGTGTCGAGGTCGAGGGCGAGGTTCGGTAGCTCGCGGACGCTTACGTCCAGCCCCCGCTCACGCGCCAGGCGTAGGTGGGTTTCAAAGCTGTCGGGACCGAACGCGAACGGCAGGGCGTCCGGCGGCCTGAGTAGGAGCGCGTTCGTACCGGTGCGAGACTTGTCCGGGGAGATCGTCACCTGTGGTCCTTCTTCCAATAGTGCCAGGACGTCCGTCGCCGTCATGAACGGGAGGTCAGCTGGCAGGACGAGTAGCGTGGAGGCGCCCTGATGGACCGCCCACCGCCGGGCCTCTTCCAGCGCGGGGTTGAGACCCCGACTCTCCTGGTAGAGAGGAGATGCGCCACACTCCCGCGCGACATCGAGCACGGCGCGGTCCGGGCTGACGACGCAGACGTTCTCAACTCCGGCCTCCCGGAGCGCCGCGAGGACATGGTCCAGCATGTGGAGGGTGAGGTCCACGCGCTCTACAGGGTCCAGCGCCGGGCTCAGGCGGCTCTTGGCGCTACTGAGATCCTTGACCGGCACGACCGCGAAGAGGCTCATCCGTTTACCATCCCGGCACCGAAGTCGAGGATTTCTCGGGCAAGCCGCGCCCGGTCCTTTTCGTCGCGCATCACGGCCTCCGTGACGAGCACGCGCATCCCGAGGTCCTCTATCTCCGCCCGCTCCTCTCTATCCATCCGGTCTATGACCATCCCGTCCACGAGCCCCTCGTACATCCGGGCGACCCCGGTCGCCGAAACCTGGTGCCCGAGCGAGGCGAGCATCTTATCCGCCGGTCCCTTGAGCGCCCGCCCACCTACTATAGGACTGACCGCCACTTTCGGCACGGAAGAGGCCCGGAGCGCTTCTTTCATCCCGGGTACAGCGAGGATCGGCCCGATACTCACCACCGGGTTGGAGGGACAGAAAACGACGACATCCGCGGCGGCGAGCGCCTGGGAGACGGGTCTGGTGACGCGGGCCTCCTCGATACCGCGCAACTCGACCCCGAGCACCTCGTCTTTCTGGCCCCGCCGGACGAAATACTCCTGGAACTCCAGCCATCCGTCCGGTGTTTCGAGCGTCGTCGAAACGGGTTCGTCGCACATCGGCAGGATATTGCTCTTCACGTCGAGCGCCGCCGAGAGATGGCCCGTGACCTGCGTAATGTTCTCCCCGGCGTGTAGGCGGGCGCTCCTGAGAATGTGGGTCGCGAGGTCCCGGTCGCCGAGCTTGAACCAGATATCTTCTCCGTAACGGGCGAGCGCTTCCAGGGCGGCAAACGTCTCTCCGGCGATCCCCCAGCCGGTCTCGGGGTTCGCGACGCCCGCCAGGGTGTACATCACCGTGTCGAGATCCGGGCAGATATGGAGGCCCCAGAGGTCGAAGTCGTCGGCT
>JBBPZT010000184.1:0-21962 GCA_038198625.1 Rubrobacterales bacterium | reverse complement strand
TTCAAAGCCCGAAGGCCGTATCACGCTCCTCTTACGAGTCTGTCCAACCTGGCGATCCTCCTCCGGGATGGCGCGCGTCCGTTGTTCCTCCGTACCGCGGCGACGGCCCTGTCCACCGGGTATCAGCCGGGTGGCTCCCGAGTCATCCTCGGCGGGTGACCGGCGCGTCTGCTCTTCGTCGTGATCCCCGAGCGGCCCCCTCCTGCGTCGCTCCTGAGGTCCGTCTTGCGGGTTGTCGCTCATCTCTCCCCTTTACGCTCGACTCGCCGGCACAACTTCAACGGCAAGTTCCGCACTGGTCACCTGACACCCGTAATTCTACATCGTCTCGTCCTACCGACCTGTTTTCCAGCGCCACCCGGAGTAAGCTCCAGATCCGGCTCACATAAAGCATGCTCGCCCTAGAAACGGTTTTTAGGACCCGATTTATACAACTGGATAAAAATAATGCTCTCAAAAAGCTCTTGACTTGTACTTTGGGCCGTATTCAGCAGATATTTATCTCCCTATCATACCTTATGAGTTGCGGGAAGATACCAGGACGAGGGTCTTGGTAGTCTCTCGCGGACTACGCGTTTTCTACGCGTTCATGGCACTGCAAAAGTAGTACAGGAGGTAAGGTTGGCGGCTCCGAGCAAGCAGGACGTTATTCAGCAGGCCCAGGAGGGTGACGTAAAGTTCATCCGGTTGTGGTTCACGGATATCTTGGGGACCTTGAAGAGCTTCGCGATCACGGTCGAGGAGCTAGAAGACGCGATGAACGGCGGGATGGGTTTCGACGGTTCTTCGATCACGGGCTATCAGGATATAGAAGAGTCGGACATGATCGCCATGCCCGATCCTTCGACCTTCAAAATAATCCCCTGGAGCCCCGGTGAGAACCGGACGGCGCGTATGATCTGTGACGTGCAGACGCCTGAAGGCGACCCTTACGTGGGCGACCCGCGCTACGTCTTGCGGCGCGCGCTGGAGCGGGCGAGCGAGATGGGCTTCGACAAGTTCTACTGCGGCCCGGAATTGGAGTTCTTCTATTTCAGGGACTCGGCCGGGACGGTACCGCTGGACTACGGTGGTTACTTCGACCTGACGACGTTGGACGCGGCGACCAGCCTGCGGCGGGAGACGGTCCTGGCGCTGGAGGAACTCGGCATAAAAGTCGAGTACTCTCACCACGAGGTCGGTATAAGCCAGCACGAGATCGACCTGCGTTTCGACGATGCGATCACGATGGCCGACAAGGTGATGACCTACAAGACGGTCGTCAAGGAGATAGCCACGCGCCACGGGGTCTACGCGACTTTCATGCCGAAACCGCTGCGCGACCAGAACGGCTCGGGGATGCACACTCACCAGAGCCTCTTCTCGAACGGCAAGAACGCCTTCTTCGACGCCGACAGCGAAAACTTCCTCTCGGGTGAGGCGAAGGCGTTTATAGCGGGTCAGCTCCGGCACGCCCGCGAACTCTCTATTATCTTCGCCCAGCACGTCAACTCGTACAAGAGGCTGGTGCCAGGCTACGAGGCCCCGGTATACATAGCCTGGAGCCGCCGCAACCGCTCGGCGCTGGTGAGGGTGCCCCTGTACCATCCGGGAGAAGAGAAGGCGACCAGGATGGAGCTACGTTGCCCCGACCCGGCGGCCAACATCTACCTGTGCTTCGCGGCGCTGCTGCACGCGGGCCTCGAAGGCATCGAGAAGGGTTACGAGTTGCCCGAGCCCATGGAGCGCAACCTGTATAACCTCACGTCCGAGGAGCGGGAGAAGATGGGAATCCAGAGTCTCCCGGCCGACCTCGGCGAGGCGATCAAGGAAGCCGAGAACTCGGAGCTTTTGCACAAGGCGCTCGGTGAACACGTCTTTACCCGCCTGCTGCAGCTAAAGCGCGAGGAGTTCGAGGACTACCGCGTGCAGGTCACGCACTACGAGCTGGAGAAGTTCCTGCCGATTTTGTAGACTTGTCAGCATTTCAGTAGGTCTGGGGCGCGGGAGTTTCTTCCGCGCCCTTTGTCTTGCGCGCCGCTTTTCGTCTTGAAATAAACCAGTCTCGTACCCACCTCGACTTTGTCGTACTATGAACTGTATGAGGCAGGGGTTGCCGACACCAATTGTTCGGGTCCTGGTGTGCGTCTTCGCACTAACGCTCTTCGGGTTGCTCTCCTGGCTCGCATACTTAGTGACGTCGAGGGCATCCGGAGCCGTCGTGGAGCGGTTTGGTATGATGGGGTCGTTGCTATTGACGGCAGGTCTATCGGGGTCTTGCAGTATCGCTGCCGGGCTGCTCGCATATCATTACAAGCAGGAGCCTTACGGCTCAGGCTCTGAGACCATCTATCGCTCGTGTCTTATCGTCTCAACAGGCATCTTTTTGTGCAGCGGCGTCTGGGGGCTATCCATCCTGGTGTTCGGCTAGACTGTGGGGGTGTTCTCCTGTTGCTCATCAGAGGGCGGGGTTTGATCCCCGAGCAAGCCCAGGACTCCCGGCAGTAGGGTCCGGGTGGTGCTGAGAGCTTCTCCGCCGTAGATGGTCTCTTTTCCGAACCAGTCTCCGAAGTAGCCACCCGCCTCGCGCAGGATGGGTGGGAACGGCCCGCAGTCCCAGGGGTTCATGACCGGGTCGAGCATTATTTCCAGCCTACCGGTCGCGACCAGCGCGTGACCGTAGGCGTCGGACCAGCCGGGACTGTAGAGGACGGTACCCTGCACGCGTCTCCACGCCTCTTCGCGGCCGTGTTCCCCGAAGCTCTTCGAGTCGGTGAAGGCAACGTAGCTGTTTCCGAGCGTTTTGGTGTCCGCTACACGCACACGGCGGCCGTTGAGGTAGCATCCACGTCCGGTTGCCGCGTATACCATCTCGTCGATGGCGGGGAAGTAGGCGACACCGACCTCGCAGGAGCCTTCTATCTCCAGGCCGATCAGGACACCGTAGAGTGGGACGCCCCTAACGAAAGACCTGGTGCCGTCGATGGGGTCGAGGATCCAACGATGAGTACCGAGCGCACCCTCTTCCGTACCGTACTCTTCGCCGATGATGGTGTGCTTGGGGTACTTACTCCGTATCCTGTCGCGCATTAGGTTCTCAGCCTCACGGTCGGCGACCGTGACCGGTGTATCGTCGTCCTTGAACTCCGGCCGGACTCCGGTCTGGAAATATCCGAGCGTCAGACGACCGGCGTCGTAGGCGGTCTGAACGGCAAACTCCAGATACTGGCTTAAATCCATCGTGTCCAGCATAGCATTACGGCAGGGATAAGATACCGGAAGAGAGGTTAGATGTTCTCCAGCATACGGGCGACGCGGGGTGAGAGGTCTGGGCGTCGGTAGAGCTCCGTTTCGAGGCGGCGCAAGTCTTCCGGTGTGTCCAGGTCGTACCAGGGTTCGGTTTCGTGGAGGGAGAGTCCGGCTGCCGCGGCCCTGGCGAGTGTCTGTCCGTACACTGCTTCCGTGGACCATTCGATGCCGGAGAAAAAGTCTTCGTGGGGTTCGCGGAGGCCGAGTAGGACGTAACCGCCGTCGGTGCTCGGGGTTATGGAAGCGTCGTGGGTTTCGAGGGCACGGGCGGCGCGGACTATGTATTCCGGGGGAAGAGTCGGGGCGTCGGCGCCGAGGATCAAGAGCGGCTCCGAGGATTCATTGAAGAGAGCCGCGGCGGCGGCGAACATCTTCCGTCCGAGGTCGCCTTCCACCTGGGCGATGAGCTTCACGCTATCCGGCAACAGTGGGGTTATGAGTCCCAGGAGATCTGACGGCGCCCCGGCGACGGTCGTTGGGCCTACAAAGGCGCGGGCCTTCTCGACGGCGTCCACCAGCAAGGCTTCCTGCAACCGGGCCGCCTTCTCGGGGGCGAGTTTCAAACGGGTCTTTACGGCGCCGGGGATCGGAGCCTTCGCCATTATGAGCGCCCGGACCAGTCCGCTCACCCCTTGGCCGATTGGTAGAACCGTGCCAATCGCCAGGGACTCACGCCGAGCGCGTAGGCGGTTTGCATGGAGCCCCAGAGGGCGAGGGTACGGAGTGGCCGGCCACTCCAGCGGCGTGAGGCGCTGACGACCGGACCCGGCAGGTAGGCGGTTGGCCCGGCGGCCTCCATACGGCGGACCAGGATCATATCTTCCATTATAGGTACGTAAGGCATCCCGCCAAACGCCTCGTAAACATCCCGCCGGACAAAGATCCCCGAGTCGCCGTAGTAACGCCCGAGCCGCCGGTAGAGGAGAGCGAGCCTCTCCAACCAGCGCCCGAGGAGCCCGCCTTCCGGATACCGCAAACGAAAGTTGCCCCCGACGTAGCCGTCTCCGACGGCCTCCTCTATCTGGACTAACAAGTCCGGTGGCGGCACCACGTCGGCGTGGAGGAAGAGAACGACGTCGCCCGTCGCAACTTCCGCACCAGCCCGAAGTTGAATGCCACGTCCCGGCTCGCTACACACCAGGAGATCCGGAGAAGAAATGAGAAGTCGCGTGCCATCGGTGGAGCCTCCGTCGGCGACTATGACCTCGTGTATGCCGGGCGTCCGGTGGAGGCGTTTCAGGAGCGCCCCTATGTTGGAGGCTTCGTTTAGCGTCGGTATTATGACGGAGAGTTTCATTTTCCCCTCAGGCTGACGTTTCGGAGAGATCAACGCTACTCGGGGTCTGGTGTCCGTCGTTTCGAGATCGGTGGAGAGTCAAAGGCGGGCTCGCCCTCTTCGAGAAAAGTGTCGAGTCCGGGGGGATGGATGCGGATACCGCCGGAGAGGTAGATCAGGGTGATGACAACGATCCCGGCGAGCATGAAACCAACGACTATCCAGAAAGCGATGTGCAGGCCCGGCAGAAGCCGGGCGCCGTAGGACTGGGCGAAGTAGACGAGCACCGGGCCTACAGCATAGGCGCTCGCAAGACGTAGCAGCTCGACCAGCGCGATCGCACGCCCGACCAGCGCTGGTCGGACGCTCAGGGCGGCCATCAAGAGGCCCGGCGTCACGGTCAGGCTAGCGCCGAGACCGAGAGCGCCGGAGACGAAAAGTATCAGGCCGTCGCTGGTTCCGGACGTAACACCGGTGAGCAGCAGCGCGGCCAGGGTCAGGGCGACCATACCGAACAGAGGAAGCGTCAATACCCATCGGGTCGTCAGGACGGCGCCGACGACCAGCGCACCAACGAACCCGGCGGCGAAGGTCGGCCAGAACAGCAACCCCGTGGACCAAGCGTCCAACCCGCGAACTTTCTCCAAAAAGAGGATCGTAAGCTCCAGGAGTCCCGTAAAAACCGCACCCGAAATGATGGCGGCGAGGATTCCCATGACCGGGAAAGTCGTCGTCAGGGGGCCGACCGGCATGAGCGCCTCCCTCCTGAACCTCTCCAGTACGACGAGCGTGCCCAGCAACAACAGTCCGGCGGCCAGCGGCACATAGAAGCCGGGAGAGCCCCATCCCGAGCGCATCAGCCATCCGACCCCGAAGAAAGCCAGTCCCGTGCCTGAGATGGAGAGAACGATGGCGGAAACGTCGACCTTGGCGCCGGGGTTCAGGGCCTCCTTCTCGGCAAGGGCGAACAGGGCGAGGATCAGGGTAAGGACGCCGATGATCAGGGTCGCCCCGAAGAGCACGCGCCACGCCCCGGTCCTTGAGACGAAGCCCCCGACCAGCGGCCCGGCTGTTACGGCGCCGAAGAGACCTATCACCACGGCGGGTATGGTCGTCTTGAGGCGTTGCACGGGGAAGCCCGTAACCAGCGGCGGCAGGGACGCCACGAGGAGCAACCCCGTGGACAGACCCTGGATAGTGTGACCCACGATCAAGAAGTTCACGCTCGGGGCGAAAGTCCCAAGGATGGAACCAACTATAAACACGACCTCGTAGGTCATAAAGAGTGGTCGGTTCCTGAAACGTTGCGCAAGGTCGGCGGCGAGTACCGCCCCAAGCGCCAGTGCCGCGTTGCTCAGGATGGATGCCCAGAAAACCAGACCAGGCTGGGCGTCGAGACTCTGTGCCACCGTCGGCCGCAACAACCCCAGAGACGAACTCAAGACGAAGTCCGGGGAGAGAGCCAACAGCGAGATCATCACGGTCGGCCAGTAAGATCCCCTTATGGATTCGACGAACGACCCGCCGGATTTCAAATGCAACCAGCCAAGAGCAAGACCTTTCCGTCCGGCGGCACGAAATAGCGCCGGGTAACAGTATTCATCAGCGTTTTGTTTTCCACCCGAGGTTTATACCACCGGAGATGGGACACAAGCTGTGAACACGAGCCGTGTATCGTAACCCGGCCTGGAGATACCGGACCGTGCTCCCATCCAGGACCACCTTTCCCGTATAATCCAGGTTGCCGGACGCATATCGTACCGGTCCTACACATCTAAACACGGTTCCAGGAGGCGAACGGTATTGATAAGCATCAAGACGACAAAGGCCGCCCTAGACGAGATCTCCACCGGCCTGCTCGCGGTCGGTCTCTACAAGGACGAGGCTCCCCCCGATACGCTTGCAGCCACCGTCGAGGCGTCACTCCCGGATGGAGACTTTTCCGGTAAGGAAGGCGAGACCTCCCTGCTCTATCCCGGAGACGGTATATCCGCCTCCCGCCTGCTACTCGTCGGCCTCGGGGAGCGGGCCTCCTACACGCCGGAGAAGCTCCGCCGCTCCGCCGCGACCATCGCGAAGAAAGCCCGCTCCGTAAAGCTCCAGGAAGCGGCCTTCGTGCTGCCGACTTTGGACGGCATCGATACCGAGTCAACCGCCAGAGCGGCCGCCGAGGGAGCGACCCTGGGCCTCTACCGATTCGACCGCTACAAGACGGGCGAGGAAGACGGGCACGAGGTCGGGGAGATCTCACTAATTTTCGGCACGGATGCCGACGAGGAGCAGGCATCCTCGGGAGCCGAGACCGGTGAGAAGCTCGCGGCGGGAGCGTCGTTGGCACGAGACCTTGCAAACGAGCCCTCGAACACCGCGACCCCGGAATACCTGGCCGAAACGGCGCGCGGGATAGCGGGGCGGCACGGCATGAACGTCACCGTCCTGAACAGGTCCGCCATAGAAGATGAGGGACTAAACGGACTGGCCACGGTAGGGCGCTCCGCCTCTAACGAGCCTCGCTTTATCGTGCTGGAGCACCTGAAAGGCGGAGACGCGCCGCCGCTAGTCCTCGTCGGCAAGGCCGTCACCTTCGACTCGGGCGGCATCTCCATAAAGCCGTCCGGCGGGATGGACGAGATGAAGTTCGACATGAGCGGGGGCGCCGCGGTCCTCGGGGCGATGGAGACCGTGGGCGCCCTGGACCTGCCGCTCAACGTAGTCGCTCTCGTTCCGGCGACCGAGAACCTCCCCGGAGGTGACGCCTTCAAGCCTGGGGACGTGCTAAAGCTCCATTCCGGAAAGACCACGGAGATCCTCTCGACCGACGCTGAGGGACGGCTCATCCTCGCCGACGCCCTCTCCTACGCCCGCCGCTACGACCCGGCCGCCGTCATAGACTGCGCCACCCTGACCGGGGCCTGCGTCATAGCCCTGGGCCATCACGCCTCCGGGCTGATGGGAAACGACGAGGATCTAATCTCCGAGGTTCAGACCGCCGGTGAGAAGTCCGGCGAGAGAGCGTGGCCGCTGCCGCTCTTCGAGGAGTACACAGAGCAGATAAAAGGCGACACGGCGGACATAAAGAACACCGGCGGACGGCCGGGCGGAACGCTCACCGCCGGGGCATTCTTAAAAGAGTTCGCCACCGAATATCCCTGGGCACACCTCGACATCGCGGGTACCGCCTGGGGCAGGACCAACTCCTACACACCAAAGGGTGCTACCGGCACGCCCGCTCGGCTTCTCGTGGAGTTCCTGATGGGCCGGATGGATAGAGGTGCTTAGATGATCCTCCAGATGCTGACCGTCGGGCCGTTTCAGGAGAACTGCTACATCATCGGGGACGAGTCATCCGGCGTCGGGGCGCTAGTGGACCCAGGCGATGAGGCGGCGCGCATCGCCATCGCCGTCGAGCAGACGGAGTTGGAGATCGGGCAGATACTACTGACCCATTCTCACATAGACCACGTCGGGGCCGTCGCCACGCTCGCTGACGAATATAGTTGCCCCGTCCTGATCCACGAAGAAGCCGAACCGATGCTCCAACAAGTCCCAAATCAGGCGCTGATGATGGGCCTGAAGTTCGGCAAGGTCCCCACCATAGACGGCTACATCGCGGACGAAGAAACTTTGAAAGTCGGCGGCATCGAACTGAAGTCCCTCTACACCCCCGGACACGCGCCAGGACACCTCGCGTTCTACGTAGAAGACGAGGGTCTGGTCCTCGCCGGAGACGCGTTGTTCGCGGGCAGCGTCGGGAGGGTCGACCTTCCAGGCGGCAGCATGGAGGTCCTGATGAAGAGCATCGAGGAGAGGCTCCTCACGCTCCCGGACGAGACGCGGGTGTATCCGGGTCACGGCCCGAAGACTACTATTGGAGAGGAGCGGGAGAGCAACCCGTTCTTGAGGGGAGGAGGGTTGCTGTGAGCGAGAGCGTGGAGAAACATCGGGAGTCGGCCCCGGATCACGTCCGGGCCGCGGTCCTGACCATCAGCGACACCCGCACCACCGAAGACGACACCGGCGGCGACACGGTCCAGGAACTACTGGAAGGAGCAGGACACGAGATCGTCTCTCGCTCCATAGTAAAGGACGAGGCGTCCCGCATCCGGACGGAGCTTGTAGACTTGCTGGCCCGGTCCGACGTGGACGCGGTCATCACCACGGGTGGTACCGGCATCTCCGCCCGCGACACCACCTACGAGGTCGTGGACCGCATGATCGAGAAAAAGCTCGACGGGTTCGGGGAGATCTTCCGGATGCTCTCCTACGACGAGATAGGCGCCGCCGCCTTCCTTAGCCGCGCGGTGGCCGGGGCCGTCGGCACGAAGTTCGTAGCCAGCCTCCCCGGCTCCCGAAACGCTGTCCGGCTCGCCGTCGAGAAACTGCTCGTCCCCGAGATAGCCCACGTCGTCTTCGAGCTCCGCAAGCACCAGGAAAGCAGGTAATACAGATGGAACGCGAACAACTCTCCCCCGAAGCCGAGGCGCTCTGGCGCAGCCTGTGGGAGCTATGGCAGGACAACGACGAGGACGACGTGATCCTGGACTCCACAAAACTCGAACAGCTAGGAGAAGAGATACCTCCCCTCGAAGGCCGCGTAAAAACGGCCCTCTCCTACCTCCAGCGCGCCCGCTACATCCAGTACCGCTCCGGCGTCGGCGACAAAGGAATAGAGCCAATCCTCTACGACGTATACGAACCGGAGTAATTTCCGGGGATATGTTTACTCCGGCTGGACGAGACCCCCTACCGGACACGCCGCCGCAACACCACGAGCATCACGACGCCGGAAACCACGAACAAAGCAGCCACGTAAGACAAGAGGGGCGGACCACCGGTATCAGGAATGCCTGAGGCGTTGGACATTGCAGAAGTAGTGCTTCCCGCCGGTGAGGTCGAGGTGTCCGTTGATTCCGTAGAGAAGCCTATGTTGCCCCCTCCTCCTCTGCCAGATTCAGATACTGCACCTGATGTCATATTGGTCGCCACTATGAAAGGTCCTTGGGGTTCTACGATAGCAGGGCGACACTTCGCGTTGCCGGTGGTATGCTCTCTCGGCGGAAAATTGTACTCGGCGAGTTGCTTGTCGGTGGCTGTGCAGGAGTTGAAGCCTTGGGGGGTACGGGCATGTGAGTCCCATCTTTGTAGACGTAGTCCTTACCCCCGCCAGGGAGAGGTCTCACGGCTACCAGAGGGATGGTCTTGACTCCACACTTCTTCAAGAAAGAGCGGGGAACTTTGTACGGATCGAAGGAACGCTGACGGGCCGGAAGGTTGCTCGTGGAGTACATGCTCCCGGAATCAGAATTAGGCGAGTATCGTTTCGTGGTGCCAGCCTTGCCTTTGGCTTGCGTGGGGAGCGCAGCAACGCAGAGTATCGCCACGACCACTGCAAAGACCCAGATCAACCGTACTCTCACACACATGGGTTCTGCTCCGTTCTCGACCTTCGAGGAGATTGTACATGGGAACAGAAAACGGTCAGCCAAAAAAGGCTGACCGCTGACTGGCTGAAATGCCGAGAAGCTGACCAGCTTCTAACTCACCGTTAGCTGATGCCCCTGCTCCTTGTAGCGGTTCGCCATGTCTTCCAGCGTGATCGACTCGTAGTCTCCGGCATGTCCGGCCTGGCCGAAGGCTTCCATCCTTGCCTTGACGACCTGCTTCATCGCCTCGCGGGCGGGTGTCAGGTAGTAGCGGGGGTCGAAGGCGCCGGGGTCTTCAGCGAAGGCCTTGCGGATGGCACCGGTTGCGGCGAGGCGCAGGTCGGTGTCCACGTTTATCTTCCGGACGCCGTGCTTGATACCTTCCTGAATCTCACGCACCGGCACACCCCAGGTTGGACGGATCTCACCGCCGTACTGGTTGATGAGGTCCACTAACTCTTTCGGGACGCTGGAGGAGCCGTGCATCACCAGATGGGTGGTCGGCAGGCGGCGGTTGATCTCCTCGATAATGTGCATCGCCAGGACCTCGCGGTCGGGCTCCTTGGTGAACTTGTACGCCCCGTGGCTGGTTCCTATCGCCACCGCCAGGGCGTCAACCCCGGTCCGCTCGACGAATTCTTCCGCCTGATCCGGGTCCGTAAGGTTCACCTCGCCCGAGCCGTGCCCGTCCTCGATGCCGCCCAGGGTCCCGAGCTCTCCCTCGACGGTGACGCCCTTCTCGTGGGCCATCTCGACGACCTCGCGCGTCACCTTCACGTTGTAGTCGAAGTCCGCCGGGGTCTTGCCGTCGTCTTTCAGGGAGCCATCCATCATGACGCTAGTGAAGCCGAGCTCTATCGCGCTCTTGCAAGTTTCAGGGGAGTTGCCGTGGTCCTGGTGGAGTGCTACCGGCACGTCAGGATAAACCTCCGCGGCAGCTTCCATCAGATGATAAAGAAACCGGTCGTTGGCGTACTTGCGCGCCCCGCGGCTAGCCTGGATAATCACCGGAGAGCCCGTCTCCCGGCCGGCCTCCATGATCGCCTGTATCTGCTCCAGGTTGTTGACGTTGAACGCCCCAACCCCGTAGCCGCCTTTCGCCGCCTCGTCGAGAAGCTGGCGCATCGTTACCAGTGCCATACAAAAGCCTCCTCAGCTTTCCTGCTATCTTCCAGCATCCGGGAAACTCGTTGCCAGGATGCGTCTCTGTTCAAGTATAACTATTTCCTGGTGAGATACGAAGAGGGCGCTCCCGCTATGGGGCGCCCTCCGCGAGCCTATCGTTCTGGTCGGTCTTATCGAGCTACTGAGAGGGCGGGATGATCGCCACCCGGTCGCCCCGGACTACGAGCCGCTGGTCATAGGCGGGCGGGTCTATACAGGTCTGTAGCGTAACCATATTCCTACCGGCTACCGGGTAGGTCACCCAGTTTTCGGATGGCGTCACCACGAAGATCTCACTGACCTCATACTCGTAGGTGTAACCGTTAGCGTCGGTCAGGTAGATCTTATCCCCATAGGTCATGTTCGGCAGGTTGGCGAACTGGTACAAGCTCCCGGTCCCCGAATACCCGAGAACGTGGGCCGCGATATACGTATTGCCATCGTTCTGCCACGGGAAAGCCGTGGAAGGCAGCTTCACGGCCCCGTAGTTCATCGCCTCGTCGCTGTTGGTGTTGTAGACCACGTCGTCGTAGCGGCCCATCTTCGGAACCGTGAGGGACAACGTCTTGTCCGCCGGAGCAGGAGGCATTGCCTGCGCCTGGGCGGCAGCCTTCTTTTTCTTCGCGGCCTCGGCTTTCTTCGCAGCAGCTTTCTGTTCAGCAGCTTTCTTCTCGGCGGCGGCCTTTTTATCGGCTTCGAACTTCCGTTTCTCTTCAGCTTTCTTCTCGGCGGCCTTTTGTTTCTCTGCCTTCTTTTGCTCGGCGGCCTTGTCTTTGGCCTGGGCGGCATTCCTCGCCTTGCTGGACATCGCCTGTGGGGCCTTGGCTAGAACAGGGCTCTTTACCTCCGTCACGTGACGAGTGCCGGCGTTCCCGGCAAAATCGAACCCGAGGACGAGCAGGCCACCGATGACCAACAGCGATAGCGGAAGGTAGAGAAAAACACCTAACCGCCGCCTTCTCCTGAACAACTTCTTCTTTGGTCTTCTTCTCATAGCATCAAGTCTATCAGCAAGAAAAGCAGAACGGTAGAGTTATTAGCTTACATTCTTAAATTTTGCACATCAATCTTCATCTGCCGCCACTTTCAAAGAAAGCTCGCGGACCTGAACCGCCGTCGATTCGGGGCCGTAGGCTTGCGCGGGATGGCGGTGAATGAACCTGGGTGGAATACGGTAGTCATGGAGTAGTATATGTCTTCCGGTCGTTTGAGAGTATGTAGCGCACAGCGGGAAGCGGTAGATTTCAGGAGATTGTGGGAGCGTTGGATTGAGCATCGGGATGGAGCAGGATACAGTTTCTCATACGAGGGAGAGCACGCTGGTCGCGCGTGGCTTGAAGAAGAGCTATGGAGACTTCGAAGCCGTCAAAGGACTCGACTTCGAAGTTCACCGGGGTGAATGTTTCGGGTTTCTCGGGCCGAACGGCGCGGGCAAGACCTCGACGATGAAGATGATCTACGGCGCGGCCATCCCGACGGGCGGCGAGCTTACCGTCGCCGGACTGGACGTTCGGAGCCACGAGCGAGAGGTCAAACGCCGCATCGGGGTCATCCCGCAGGAGAACAACCTCGACGACGACCTGGAGGTCAGGGAGAACCTGCTCGTTTACGGACGCTACTTCGACCTGCCCCGGAAGCTGGTCAGGAGGCGGGCGGAGGAGTTGCTGGAGTTCGTTGAGCTCACCGAAAAAGCCCGCTCCAAAGTCGAGCAGCTCTCCGGAGGGATGAAGCGTCGGCTCTTGATCGCCCGCGCCCTCATCAACGACCCCGAGATAGTGGTACTCGACGAGCCGACGACGGGACTGGACCCGCAGGCACGCCATCTGGTGTGGGAGCGGCTGCGAGAACTGGTAAGGGAGGGCAAAACCCTCATCCTGACCACCCACTACATGGAGGAGGCGGCCCAGCTCTGTAACCGGCTCGTCATTATGGAGGGAGGCCGCATCGTCACCGAAGGCTCGCCGCAAGCCCTGATCGAGGAACACGTGAGCCCGCAGGTTCTGGAGTTCCGCTCCGGCGGAGACTCCCTGGAAAAGCTACGGTCAATTCTCGAAAGCGAGGCGGATGCCGTCGAGAAGAGCGGCGACGCGCTGCTAGCCTATACCGCTGACGCGGCGACACTCCTGGATAGAATTCGCGACTCGGGGGTCGCGGTCGAGAACACCATGACCCGGCAGGCTGGGCTAGAAGACGTATTCCTGCGGCTCACGGGGAGGAGCTTGATCGAATGACGAAGTCGGGGACGAAGTCCGCTTTCAGAATACCTTCACCGCGCGGGGCGTTCCGTGTCTGGCAGCGTAACGTGACGATCTTCCGCAAATACTGGAAGTCCATCATGTTCCCGAACTTCATCGAGCCGCTGCTGTACCTGGCGGCCCTCGGGCTCGGGCTCGGGGCGTTTATCAAGCAGGGCGTAATAAACGGACAGAGCTACGTGCAGTACATAGCGCCGGGGCTACTCGCCTCAAACGCCATGTTCGCGGCCTCCTTCGAGAGCACGTTCAACACGTTCGTCAAGCTGAAGATAGACCGTATATACGACGCCATAATCTCGACCCCGGTGAACGCCGAGGACGTGGTCGCCGGGGAATACCTCTGGGCCGGGACGCGTTCGGCGCTCTACGGCACCGCCTTTCTGGTGATGCTCACGGTCCTCGGCTACGCCTTCGGTTAGCCGCTCATTACCTCGTTCTGGGCACTGCTTATCCCGCCGATGCTGCTCTTGATCGGCATCATGTTCAGCGTCATGGGGACGCTCTTCACGAGCCTGATACAACGCATAGACCTCTACGCCTACTACTTCACGTTGGTCGTAACGCCACTTTTCTTGTTCTCGGGCATCTTCTTCCCCGTTCAGAACTTCCCGGCTCCGGTGCCGCAGGTGGCGTGGTTCACCCCGCTCTACCACGCGGTCAACGCTTGCCGGGCGCTCGCAACCGGGCCGACGCCAGCCGTGCTGGTGGATGTGGCCTGGATCCTGGTCTTCACCCTCGTTCTGGCCCTGTTGCCGATCCGCTTTATGCGCGGACGGCTTATTAGTTAGCGTACCTTCGTACGTGCGGCCTCGATGGCTGCCCAGATCTTTCCGTCGTCCTCCAGGTCTTCGGAGAGCTTGAGGAGACGGTCAAGGTCTTCGTCTACCTCGACCCGCTGCTTCATGGAGAGTCCGTAGACCGACTCGACGGCCCGGAGCATCAGGTTTACTGCGTCTTCGGGATCGGAGATCTGCGGCGGACAGAGTCGGGCTATGGTGAAGATCCTGGCCCACAGGGAACTCTGGCGATCGGCGGAGACATTTACGCGTGTAGCCCGATCGAGGATCTCTATTAGCCGCTCCAGCACGGCCACCTGTCCGCTGGTGAAAGCAGCGCGCCGCACCTGGTCGAAGGCGAGCCCTACCAGTTCCTCGAAGGTCGAATAACTGACCTTCACCAGGATCTTGCGTCCATCGACCTCCTTCTCCTGGACGCGGCGCGGCAACTCCTTGGAGCCAAGAGCGATGAGCACGGCCTCGATCCGGTCCATCGCCTGCATCGCGGTAGTCGGGTCGTTTATCCCCGGTGAGAGCCCCTTTAAAGCTATATCCGAGAGCTGCCGGAAACCGAAGGCGATGTCCTGCTGAAAGCTCCGTTCCCGCCCGAAGACGAAGGCGCGATGCACCTCACGACACGCCCTGGAGTCGAACTCTTCCTCCGCGGCGGGCCACACCCTTAGCAGAGGAAGTCCGGCCGAGACGAAGATACCCGGTCCTGATGGTATCTCGACGAACTGAGTCCGCTCGTCGACGACCTCCTTCAATATCTCGTCGATGTCCAGGCTCTGCACGTATCCGCTGCTCTCGGCCTTCAGCAGCGACGGCTGCCCGGCGAAGAGGTCAGCCCATCTCGGGTTCTCCCCGGGGTCTCTTATATCTGAAAGTGAAGACTCCGGACCATCGAAGTTCGAAACGATGCCCATCATGTCGAGTTGGGCCATCTGGACGATGCTCGATGACTGGATGATCTGGGCGACGTGGTTGATAAAGTAGATCAGAAGTCCGACGCAGACCAGCGCCAGCAGGATCGCCACCCCAACCGAAATAGTCGGCTTGAAGGAGGAGCTCGAGCCCTGGGACCCACCGAGGGCCACGAGCCTCAAGACCAGCAGGGAGTACACGAAGGTTCCTATGTAGGAGCCGAGTACGATCTGCAAACCCTTGTCCCCTGTAAAACTACGCATCAAGCGCGGCGAGTACTGGCCCGAGGCTAGCGTGAGTGACACGATGGTAAGCGAGAAGACCGTCGCTATGACGGTTATGAGGCTCCCGGAGATAGCGGAGAGCACGGAACTGGCTCCGGTCGCCCCCCCGGAGATAACAGCCGGCAGGCTATCCAGAAGTCCCTGGAATTTGTTGTCCAACCACTGGGTGACGCCGGACAAAAGAATGCCTATGAGCGTTAAGAGCGCTGGAATAAACCAGAAGCTGGAGTTGACCCTCTCCCATATCGAGCCGAGACGACTCCCGCTACCACCGTTACTTTTCACTCGAATAGTCTATCAAAAGAATAGTGGGTGGTTCGTAAGGTGTAGAGTTGGAAACGGACCGCTGCGCCGTCCCTTATCTTCGTTTCCGCTGTTCTGGTACGATTGGATTAGATATGGCTACAGAACAGTTCACCATACGTCCCGCCACCACCGACGACGACCCTGCGATAGCCGGTCTCGTGGTGGAGGGGTTCATAGACAAGTTCCGTCCCATATTCGGTGAGCAAGGGGATCAATCGCTCAGGATCATGGAGAAGTGGGTCGAGTTGGAGCACTCTGTCGGCGGCGTTCGGTCGCTGGTGATCGAAGGGGCATCCCCGCAGGACCTCGCGGCCGGCGTCGGTGTCCGCGTCGAGAAATCCCTGGACGAGGTGCTCGCAAGGGACCTCTGGCGGGTACTGCAACAGAACCTGGGGCTCCTGAAATCCCTCTGGGCCTCGACTCTCCTCTCCTACCCTCGCTACACGACCAGACCCGCGGAAGCATACATCGAGCGTCTGGTCGTCTCCCCGGACTACAGGAGACAGGGTATGGCCCGCGACCTGCTGGCGGCGGCGGAAGAGCTGGCGCGAGAGAGAGGCAAAAAGGACGCCGGGCTACACGTCAGCGGAAACAACGCCCCTGCCATAAAGCTCTACGAAGCCGAGGGGTACGAAGAAGTCTCGCGCCAGAGGTCGTTCCTCACCAGCCACTTCCTGGGCATCCGCGATTGGATCTACCTTAGAAA
Source organism: Rubrobacterales bacterium (assembly GCA_038198625.1). GTDB lineage: Bacteria > Actinomycetota > Rubrobacteria > Rubrobacterales > Rubrobacteraceae > JBBPZK01. Next base: position 5,560 of record JBBPZT010000184.1, on the reverse strand, counting down.
AACCCTCTGAGGATCATCCCCGGCCGGTATTTGGCGCCCCCCTTCGTCGTGGCTCTCGTGTGATGGAGGTTGCGCGCCACGCGCTGCGGTTTGGGATAGTCTGGCGCAGCATATATTTAAGGCGGGTGGCTACCGGACAGACCAACGACATTCAGGAGAAGTTTACAAGGAGGACAGATGTGGGTTGATCGGACCGAAGAAGTGCACCGCGGGTTGCGGCTGATACCGCAGCTCGGTGAGGTGATGCCGGAGGAGGCGAATGGAGAAGTCCGGCGAATTTACGAGGACATGCGCGCCAGGTTGCGGGTGCCGTTCGTCAACTTCGTCTTCCGGATGCTCGCGAACTACCCTGCCTACCTGTCTCTTTCCTGGAACCATCTCTCACCTCACTTGCTCACTACTTCCTTCGAGCGCGCGTCTGATGATCTCCGGTCGCGGGCGCTGCTCGAACCACTGCCCGTCGCGAGCGTGGCTCCGGGTCTATCATCGCTGGGAGACCTGGAAGACATCCGCGGCTTTACCGATACCATCCATTACGTCCTGCCCAAGCTACTTCTCGTCGCGAGCGCCCTGGATGAAGGCCTGGGTGGAGAGAGGGGCGCGAGCGTAGATACACCTGAAGACGCGGTCTCACCCGGAGTCGCGGAGGGCACGAGCGTGCTGCCGATGGTCGCGCCAGACGAAGCTGAAGGAGAAGTGCGGTCCATCTTCGAGGAGATACAGGAACTGCACGGCCATCCCAACGCGGCCAGCTACTATCGGGGGATCGCTACCCGGCCGGATTTTCTCTCCGAGGCCTGGAGACATACTCGCCCTCTCGTTGGCTCCGCCTCCTACCGGAAGAAGAAGCAAGAGCTTCTGGAAAACGCCCGCGACATCGTGCTCGGGCTGCCGCTGCCCGAGAGAGAAGCGGCGCTAAGCGCGGGTGTGAAAGAAGAGTCTCTAGAGGAAATCGGCTCTATACTGGCCGTTTTCCGCTTCCGGGTGATACCGGACACCTTCATCGAGGTCGTGCGGATAAAAGCGCTCCTCGACGGCCCGGAAGACGCCGGATCCTCCCGGTTCAGCTTCGCCACCCGTTGACACTCGACGTCTGCGGATACTTCTCACGCCACTTCTTAGTCGCGGGGCGGCTCATCTTCCGCCTCGCCACTCTCGCTTTCGGAAGGTTTCCGCTCGTCTTTTCGTGTGCGAGAACTGTAGGGCTCGGGCCAGTCGAACAGGTCGTCGGGCACGGGGATAGAGCCTCTCTGTCGTGGTTCTAGTCCGCGTCGGGACCGCTCGTCGTCCCGACCGTTCCCGACAAGAGGCATGGAAGCATCACCACCGGCGGGGGATTGCTGTTCCCGTTGTGGTTCTTCCGCTTCTTCACTCTCACTATCCACCTGGAGTGTTCTCTCTGGCGGGGCTTCCGGTTGCCTTGCGGGCTGGGTGGACTGTAAGACATTGCCGCCCAGGAAGTCGAGGATCAAGGAGCTCAGGTCGTCGGGACGTTCGATCATCGGGAGGTGACCGCAGCGCCTTATGAGGCTGGTCTCCGCGCGCGCGAAAACGGCGGCCCAGGTCTCTACGGAGGCCGGGTCGACGATCTGGTCCTCCTCACCGGCGACCAAGAGCACGGGGACGCCGATGCCGCGAGCCTGGTTGACGAGACGCCCGTCGGAGATCTCCTGACGGACGGCATCGTACGTCTTTCGAACCGCTGCGGGCACCGACTTTCCGGCATCTTCGACGGATGCGCCGGTCAGTTCTCTGTTGTACAGGACGAAGTTTCGCAACCAGAAGGAGCGCAATAGTCTCAACAGTCCTCCCAGTGCATAGAAGGCGGGGCCCACGGCCGGCAAGGTGGTGAGCCAAAGCAGCGTTGGAAGGTCTATCTGCTCCTCCTGCGCCGGGACCGAGATCAGCACGAGCCTCCCGACCATCTCCGGGTGGTCGATGGCCAGCTTCACAGCCATGCCCCCGCCTATATCGTGGCCGACGACAGTTGCCCTGCGCAGGCCGAAGCGGGCGCAAAACGAATAGAGCAGACGGCCACCATGCCGCACCCCGTATCCCAAGAGAGGCTTATCAGAGTCACCGAAGCCCTTGAGGTCGAGCGAGTAGACCGTGAAATGGGCGGACAGCCGCTCCGACAACCGATCCCATATCCGTGAAGAAAGCAGCCAGCCATGCACCAGGAGAAGCGGTGGCCCCGCCCCGGTAACCCTGTAGCGGATGTAGCTCCCATCCAGTTCGACGTACTCCGTATCGCGGGCTCTCTCAACCTCATGCGTAGAACGCCCGAGGAACAACGAAGCCACCACGAAAAGGACGGCTATAACGAGCACCAGGATCAAGATCGCTACCATAAAGCAAATAATAGCTCAACCGTACCGACGAAACCCGCCCCAACGACGACTAGCCGGCGCCGCGAGCCCGGTAGCTCTACCCCTCCTACCCTATCTTCCGCCACGTAGGATCTTCCGGCCCGTGCGGCCCGCGCAAGGCGACTCTAGCCAGCTTGCTGGCACGGGTACTCGTGGTTGTGGAGATGCTCCAGTTGGGAGCGTAGGATCATGCGCTCCCGAGGACCAGCGTGACAATCCATGCAGAATATGACGTCCTCCGGTCTACCTGGGTGGAGATCATACTCGGTCATGAAATCGAGAAGTTCCCGGAAGCCTTCTCCGACCTGATCCACGAACTCGGAAAAAGATATGCTTCCGGAGATCAAACGCTCACAGGCCTCGCAAGGCTCAAGAGTCCCAAGACGTCTGCTAGTGTGCCTGACGATTATCCCAGGGGTGATGTTTTCCACCCCTACTACTGCCTCCTTCGCCACCACGGCCCCTTTCTATCCCCGAAGGACGAGTTTTCCCGAATTGTATTGTTTCCCCGTTTCCCCCCGGCACCCAAACCGGTCTCTGCATTCAGAGTGTACGGATCCTCTCAAGGTTTGTAAAGTCCCACAGTAGATCCCCTCTACAGACCTATCCTCGGAGCCCACGGAGGTTATACTCTCGAACCAGCCGGCTAACTTCAATACCGGATCGGAGCAGAGGTCGGATGCGCGAAACAGTCAGGTTTCTTCTTACAGGATCTATGCGAAGCCAGAGGATGAGCTAAACGGTGGCCCGCAGGAAGGCACGGCTAGTGGTCATCGGGGCGGGTTTCGCGGGCGCCTCTCTAATACGGAGCCTGCCATCCGCGCTACGCCGTCCGGGTGAGACGCTGCTCATCGACCGGGAGGATTCGTATCCCTTCATCCCCCTGATCCACGAGGTCGCCGTCGGACGCATCCACCCAAAGAGCGTCCTCTCACCCATACCACCTCTCTGCGAAGGCCGCTGCGCCTTCCTGCGCTCCGAGGTGAGAAGCATAGACCTCGCGAACCGGAAGATCGAAACCTCTTCGGGTGAAGTAGGCTACGAGTATCTCGCCCTGACGGCGGGGAGCGTCGCCGCCCCGCCCCCGGAGAACCTGCGTGAAAGCTTACAGTCGTTCTGGAGCCTCGAAGACGCGCTCCAGCTCCGCGGCACCCTCGCCGACGACTGGTGGAGGACGCTGTCTCGCGACCCGGACAGTTCTGAACCGGGCGCCCTCACGGTCGCCGTTGTAGGAGGAGGCGCGACCGGGGTGGAGCTTTCCGCCGAGATCTCCGTCCTCTTCGACTACCTGAAGAAACGCACCCACCGCAAGCTTCCGGTGGAACCACGCGTAGTCCTGCTGGAAGCCACCGACCGGTTGCTGGGCTGGCTAGACCCTTACTTCCAAGAGGTGGCGATGAAGGAACTCGCCTCTTTGGGCGTCGAGGTTCGGCTCAACACCGCAGTCGAAGAGGCGAACGAAGGAGGTGTACAGGCCGGCGAAGAATGGCTGTCGGCCCATACGCGAGTCTGGGCGGTCGGGGTCAAGGCCTCACCGATCATAGAGAGCCTGCCGGTAGAGAAGGACCCTTCCGGGCGCGCGGAGGTGGACGAGCACCTCACCCTGCCAGGTCATCCGGAGGTCTATCTGCCGGGGGACGGCGGAGTTTACACGGATCCGCGCCACGGGCCGCTGCCACCGACGGCTTCCGTGGCGGTGCAAGAAGGGCCGTTCGTGGCCCGAGATCTGGGACGCAGGCTTCAGGGTTCCGCAGGCGGGAGGCGACCGGCCTTCCATTACTTCGATCGAGGATACATCGTGAGCCTCGGTCCGGAGAGCGCCGTGGCCGAGGCGGTCGGGGTGCGCTTCAGGGGGGCAGCCGCGCAAGCGCTGTACCGGAGCATCTTCCTCTACTACATGAAAGGCCGCCGGGACCGGGTGCTAACCGGCGCGGACTGGGCGATGGAGCGGACGGTAGGTCGTCTCGGGTTCGAAAAGCGTGCGCTTCCTGACCCGGCGGCCTCTCTCTAGCTCTGGTGTTTGGCTTCCTGACGCCGGGTCAGGAAGTGACGCGCTATCAGGATCAGGACCACCACGGCGATGGCTATGATGAAGTAGATCTCGAACCGCTTGAAGATAGGCAAGATGGTGTCGAGCTTGTTGCCGAAGAAGTAGCCGGCGCCACCCCATACACCGACCCAGAGCGCCGCCCCGATCGCGTTGAAGGCCAGGAAGCGTTTCCAGTGCATGCCGCTGACCCCGGCGACGACGCCGTTGAGTTGCCTCAACCCTTCCACGAAGCGGGCGATCACGACCACCTTACCCCCGTGACGGTGGAAGAAGCTCTCGGCCCAGTCGAGCTGCTTCTCCCTGATAAAGACGTAGTGGCCGAACTTGAGCACCAGCCGGCGTCCACCGAAGTGGCCTATGGCAAACCCGATATTGTCTCCCACGACCGCGCCCGCGAACCCTAGCAACAAGACCCACGGGATAGACAAGTGATTGCTAAAAGCCGAGACGGCGGAAGCGGCGATCAGGGTGGTCTCGCCCGGCATCGGAACACCGAAGTCCTCCAGCATCACCGCGCCAAACACCGCCAGATAACCGTAGTGGTTCAGGATCGGCAATATGTCTTTGATGATCTGCGGCAGATGGTGCACTTTTCAGACCCTACTTTCAGCCGGGACCCGAAGGGGATCCAACCTCCCAAAGCTCAACAGAGAAGCGCCCGGTGGTTACCCGGATACCTCTCACTCACACGCTACTATTATCGTCTGCTTTTCCAAGAGATAGTTAAGAAGAAGCTGCCAGTCCATAAAGGATTTGTTAAGAATCGCAGATTCGTCGCGAAGATGCCGCCCACGCTACCAGGAGCTAGTTTCGTGCCCCGACCGGCGCGAGGTGCCGCTCGACGATGCGCGGCACCTCATCGATCGTGACCCGCGTGTACCAGACGTCGTCGGGGAAGATAAAGACCACCGGCCCCTCCTCGTGCCGCCGGGTGCAGGCGTTACGAAGGACGGTGGAGGGTGAGAAACCGCGCAACTCGACCTCTTCGCGGAACCTCTCGAAGAGCTCTCCCCCGCCTTTTGCGCCGCAGCGTCCCTCGCCCGGCGTGGCGCACACAAATATCTGCTTCTGCATTACCACGCGCTAGGGTTTACGCCAGCTTCCCCGCACGGGATTGCTGTTCGAGGTCTCGTTGGACTGA
>JBBPZT010000183.1:0-3655 GCA_038198625.1 Rubrobacterales bacterium | reverse complement strand
TCATGCATCCTCCCTTCTTTGTGCTTGGTGCTCCTCGAGTTCGGAGATGGCGTTAGTGGCCATAGCATCGAAGTCGCGGTTCGCGACGTGGACGTAGACGAGCGCGGCAACCCAGGCCACTATGTATGCGGCGAACACCAATAGGTAGCCGACGTTGAGTGGACCAATGACTAGTTGGCCCGTAAAGTCCGGAGCCAAGCCGGCGAGTACCGTTACTCCCAGGTAGAACCCCACAGATATAACAACCAATGGGACGAGGAATCGGACCTTGGTAGACATCAAGGCGCTGAAGGCTGGGTACTGCGCCACCTCTGCCCAGTCTACATTGCTATCAGCAGAGGCGCTGGCTTTCGTCATCGCCTCTGAATCCTCACTACGGCGTCCTCCGTCTACCTCGGGAGATCCTTCTTCTGTCACGATATTCCCCTTTCCTCTCACCAAGCCCAATGCTTGCAGAAACCGACTACTATGTAAAGAGAATTTTCTGCTGTGTGAAATATTGAGTTCTGGCAGGGGCAACGATGCTAGCTGGTGCATATAGTTTCCGAGAACGGAAGCCCTCGGATATTCACTCAGCCGCATGGAAACAGGGCTTTCGGAAAGGTTGAGGAGCCTTGAGGATTCCCGGAAGCTGCGATCCTCGACCGATCCGACACGATGGTCCCAACTTTGCTCTTTTGGTTATCTGACCTTGTACCTGCTCGCAACTCGGACCGTATGGTTATTCACTCAGTCTGTATATTTCGAGGCCGGAGCGGGGCGTGGAATCTCCAGGTTTGCTTCCGTCGCACCCCACTCCGGCTAGGCGTTCACGATTTCTGGCTAGGTTTTCTCCGTATCCGTATCGGTTTTCGGGAGCAGGAACTCTCGTACTTCGCGGTTGAAGGTGTCGGCGCGTTCGTCCTGGGGAAGGAGGGCGGCGTCTTTGAAGATGCGGGGTTCTGAGCGGGGGTTCTGCTGGAGGAAGTCCTCGGCTTCCTGTACCGGCGTGGTCTTCGCCTCGTAGCCCCAGCAGATCAGGGAAGGGTGCGGTACCCGTGGCCAGTAGTCGGCGACCCCGATGTTGAGCTTGCCCGCGACGAACGCCGCCGGGAAGTACTTCGCCCCCCTTCCGTGTCCTGCCCGGTAGTAACTCTCGATCAAATCCTCCGTCACGAACGACTCATCGTGGTAAGCCATCCGCGCCAGATAGTAACGGATGCCCCGCCGCGAGACGATGGCGTGGTAGAGCGAGTCCCCGATCACGGGCGCGAGAAAGAGCCAGTAAATGGCATCTCCTAAAAGCCCCGACCGCCGGTCCAGGCTGGCGTAGCCGGTCGGGCAGACGAGCACTAGCTTCTTGAAGAGCCTCGGACTCCGGACGGCGGCTGGGATAGCCAGCGCACCGCTGAGAGAACTCGCGACGAGGTGAGCCCGCTCCCCGACTTCCTCGCGCACGAAGTCTTCTATCTGGGAGGTCACGTCCTCGGGCTCGTAGCGCTTCCTGGGCCGCCCCGACATGCCGCACCCGAGCAGGTCAAGCGCGTAGACCCGGAAGCTCTCCGACAACTCGCCGAAGTTCTTTCTGAACTCGAAGGAAGATGCCCCGGCGTAGATGCCGTGGACCAGCACAAGCGGCTCCGCCCCCGGGTCGCCCGCGACTGTATACGCGAGGTCCTCACCCCACCACCGGTAGTAGCGAGTCTCGCCGCCGAGCGCGCCCGACAGGACCCCGCCACCTCGCTCTAGCTTCTCGTTCCAGACCGCGAGCCCTCCGACTGCCCCGCAAGCCGCCAGTATCGTCCCGAGCCTCACCATCGAACCTCCATCTCAATGTCCGGAAACCCAAACATCTCCGTTATCTCCTTCGTCCACCACAGTCTACGCAAAGCAGCCATCGCGATACTAACAGAGGTACATGGTATAGTTAAGGTACTTACGTAAGTGTCTTAAAGAAAGTGGTGGATTGGATCGCGAGCGGTTGGTCGATGAGATAGTTATGTTGTTGCCTGTTTTGGGGCGGTTGTTGGATCGTCCGGACGTGGTGGAGTTCGGTGAGATCGCGCGTCAGGGCATACCGACGGACGTGCACGTTTCTCCGGGTCACATCCAGATCATGATCTCGCTGGCCCGTGGGCCTCATTCCATCCGGCAGTTGGCCGGGGCGTTGGGGGTGTCGTCCCCAGCGGTGACGCAACTCGTGGACCGGTTGGTGGAGATCGGGATGGTCGAGCGCCGCCACGACACGAAGGACAGGCGTGTGGTGCTCGTCGACTACGTGCCGGGGATGCAGGAGATAGCCCGCCGGATACTGGGGCGGCACCAGGAGCAGCTCACCTGGGTCGTCGAGCGTATGACGGAGGAAGAGGCACAGGCGTTTCTAAAAGGATTGAAGCTACTCGTTCAGGGGCTCGCTCCCTTATCCGGGAAGGATGTTAGATGAAGAGCATCATCGGTTGGAGCTTGAAGAACAAGTCCGTGGTGATCCTCGCGGCCGTGCTCCTCATAGCCAGCGGCGCCTACGCTTCGACGCGCCTCAACCAGGAGCTTCTGCCGAACATAGAGTTCCCGACGATAGCCGTCGCGACCCCGGTTCCGGGTGCGGGACCGGAGCTGGTGGACGAGCAGGTTACGCAGCCGATAGAGTCAGCGCTCGGGAACGTACAGGGCATAGACAGCACGCAATCTACCTCTTCGCAAGGGTTGTCCGTGGTGCTCGTGCAACTGAGCCTGGACACGGACGCCAAGCAGGCGGAAGATGAGATCCGTCGCAGCCTGGACGGCATCTCACTCCCCTCCGAAGCTTCCCAGCCGGAGGTCAACCGCCAGTCCTCTTCTTCTTTCCCGATCATGAACATCTCCCTCGCCGCGAAGAACGGGAACCTGGTAGACCTCACGAAGTACGCCCAGAATAAGGTGGTCCCGCTCCTCGAAGACGTCCCCGGCACCGCGAACGTGGATCTCGTCGGGGGCGCCCAGAAGGAAATACAGGTCAGCCTCGACCCGAAGAAGCTCAAGGACAAAAACATCCCCGCCGGGGCCGTGGTCGGCGCCATCAGCGGGGCCAACGTCAACGCCCCCGTCGGCGACGTCCGGATAGACGGTCTCTCGACCCCGGTGCGGGCCGAAAGCCAGATCACCGACGTCGACGCTCTCAAGAACCTTCCGATAGGAGCGTCGGCCGCCTCCGCTGGCGGGTCGCCTGTCGGGGCCGCACAAGGTAGCCCGTCAGGGTCCGCGCAGGGAGGGCCTCCCGGAGGCGCACCGTCCGGTGGCGCTCCGTCGTCCGGAGCTGACTCGGCCGCCCCGCCTTCCGGGGGAGCGCAGGTTTCCGGGCAGTCGCCGAAGCCGGTCTTGCTCAAGGACGTCGCGCAGGTAAAGAAAGTCGAGTCGAACATCTCCGGCATCTCGCGGACCAACGGGGAGCCGAGCCTGGGGCTCAACGTCGTCAAGGACTCCGATGCCAATACTATCGACGTCGCCAAAGGCGTCGAGGAGTCGCTCGGGCAGGTGAGGGACAGGATCGGTAAAGACCAGGTCCGCATCATCGCCAACTCGGCGGACGACGTGGAGGAGTCGATCAGCGGCCTGATCGAGAAAGCCCTGATCGGGGCGGTGGTCGCCGTCTTCATAATCTTGCTCTTCCTGAGGAGCATCCGGGCTACCCTCGTTACGG
>JBBPZT010000182.1:0-4051 GCA_038198625.1 Rubrobacterales bacterium | reverse complement strand
GGGTACTCGGCCAGCATGCCTCGAACAAAGTCGTTCAGCCCGCCGGCCAGCTCCGCGCCCGCGAAGCCGCCGCCGGCCACCACGAAGGTCAGGAGAGGACGCCGGATCTCCGGATCCGGTTCGTGGTCGGCGCGCTCGAATATGTCAATTACGTGGTTGCGAATGCGGATCGCATCCGTGAGCGTCTTGAAGTCAAGCGCCTCCTTCTTCAGGCGTTCCTGGCCATGGTAATCCGAGACGGACCCTAGAGCCAGTACGAGATGGTCGTACGTTAGTTCTTCGCCCTCGGACGAACCGGCATGCGGCTTCAACAGCACTTTGCGTCGCTCGACGTCGATCCCGGTCACGCGACCGCGCAACACGTCGGTACGGTGCAGGCTCGTGCGCAGCGGGCTGCTGATGTGCGTCGGCTCCAGGCTGCTCGCGGCCACCTCTGGCAGCATCGGCGTGAAAAGCAGCGCGTTGGTCTCGCTCACCAGCGTGATCTCTACCGACGGGTCGGTACCGAACCTCTTCTCCAGGCGCTCGGCGGTCGCCATGCCCGCGAAGCCGCCGCCCAATATCACGACGCGCGTCTTTATGTTGCGCTCGTGTGGGGGCGGCGCAGGCTCCGGTCCCAACCATAAAATGGCTAGATCCTCTAGCGTCTGCACCAAAAACCCTAGGGCCGCACCATAGAGGATCCAGCCAACCAACGCCGGAAACAATGCCAGCATTCCGTCAGCCGTCCATTGCGGTTGCCGGCCCGCCAGGAGCGGCAGTCCGATCACGCTGATCCCCGTCCAGAGCGGTACACCCAGCGCCGCGGCGGTCATGATGTTGTCGATGTACGCTCGTGGCGCCGGATGAAAAGACAGCGCGTAGCAGGCGCCCACCACGATACCCAGGAGTAGCCCCAGAAGGCTATCGTTCAGCGTCGCCGTAAGCGCCACGCTGCTCAATCCCCCGGCCAGCAGCCCAATCGCTCCACGTCGCACGTATTTGTTCACGATCTCTTACCCTCCAGACTCATAATGGTGAGTAAGTTCCAGTGTGGTTGCCAGATATTGTGGAGGGCTTACGCGCAGCTTAAGTTTTTCTTATATCGTATGACTCCACAACGTGCCGAAGAGTGGATCCCGCGTCCACGACTCGTCTACAAGGGGTTTGTCGCGAGCATACGGCCATTTACCGGCAGTTCGTTATTGGTGGATATGGAGGTAGAGTCTCTTTTCCGGGAACACACTCTCCTCTTGAGCTGCGGGAGATCCATCACTCCGGCCTGGCAGGCGTCGATCAAGTGTCTGAGCTCTCGCTCCAGCACTGTCGGCTTCCTCTCCGCTGTCCATCCCAGGTCCCAGCGGCCTTCCTTGTAGCGAGCCTTCGGCAACTCCGGCTCGGAGAGCAGGTCCTCTACGTACTCCCAGACTGGATCCTCAACTTTGCGGGCCATGACGCTACGGCCGTTAAGCATCCGAGGAGATGGCGAGGCTGGTGGTGAAAGCTACCCGTTTTTGGGTTGTAAACGTAACGTCTCATCGAATCCCGGGCCTTTACAGGGGGCGCGGACCCGCCGGGTCCTACCTAGCCGACTTGTACGGAAACTCGCTGGACGACGTTCACTCCGTATCCGCCCTGGTTCCAGGCTTCTTTGCCATCACCCGGTTGAGTTTCCCCGGATGTATCCGTCGCCCGGACGCGCAACTCATACTCGCCGGGACGAGCGTCCCATTCACAGGCCCACGGTGTCCAGCCGTAGGGTCCGAGCGCGTCTCCGAGGTCCGCGTCATACCAGGTCTCTCCCCCATCCGCGCTGAATTCGACCCGCTCGACGGGGCCGAAACCGGACCAGGCGCGGCCTTCCATGGTTATCCTTCCGGCCTCTACGTGCCGCTTGCGGGAGAGGAAGTCCGGGATACCGGGTGGGACCATGAGGGCGTGCGGGTGTTTTCGTGTTACGGGTGTGCCGGGGTCGCTCTCAGACTGCCGGTAGTTATACGTGAGTACTTGCTGGACACCCTCGAAGGGTTCTTCTATCGCCCTGATCTCCTTGACCCATTTGACCGAAGCCATACCGTACCAGTCCGGCACGATGAGCCGGAGAGGAGAGCCGTGCTGCGGCGGGAGCGGCGTCCCGTTCATCTCGTAGGCGAGGAAGACATCGTCGCGCAGGGAATCCTCTACCGTCAGGCTCCGCTCGTAGTCGTGCTCGATACCCTTGTCCAGGCCCCGGTCGTACCCGGAGAAGAGTATCTCGACGGCATCATCCAGCAGGCCGGCTTCCTCGAGGATCGGACGCAGAGAGGCGCCCGTCCATTCGGCGCATCCGACTGCCTCGTCGTACCACGGGGCGGAGACGGGACGTGGAGAGAGGTGCGCCCGTCCGTTGCCGCCGCACTCCATCATTACGGGCATGGTGACCTTTGGGCGCGCTTTTATATCCTCGAGGGTCAGTTTGAGCGGGTTGCGGACCCGGCCCGTCACCGGAAGCTCGTAAGTAGCCGGGTCGACGTGTGGAATGTCGAAGTGGATCAGGAGGTAGTGCATACCGATCGGCGTGATCGGATAACGTAACCCTTCGAGTTGCATGCCGGGGTTACGGAGGGCGAGCCCTACCTCTTCCCGGAAGAACTCGGGGGTAGTGCTGGTCTGGGCCATGTCGTTTACCCTCCTTTAATGGATGGCTTCTAATTATTTCACAGGAGCGTTCTTCCGGAAAGGCGGCGCCAAGGTGCTGAATATGCCAAGCATGTATCGCTCTCTTCCCGCGAGCTGGTTGTACGTTACGCCTCGCCGTGCGCCGGAATGTCCATCTTCTTGATGTTGTCGAGGGCGGTGAGCATCTCCCCAAGCTGGGGCCGCCCGAACGGCATGCTGTTTATGGCTTCGTAGTAGACGGTCTCATCCGGACGGATCAAGAACAGGCCCGGCTCACCGTACAGCTCCGGTTCCTCATCCCCATCTCCTCCCGACACGAACAACCCCCACTCGCGCATCTTCTCGACCCCAAGCCCGTAGCCGATCGGCACGCTCTCGAGCTTCCACTCTTGCTTTGCCTTGTGCGCCCGTTCTTCCGTATCTCCGCTCACGGCGATCACCTCAACCCCTTTGCCGAGAAAGTCTTCATGCAAGCGGTCGAGCTCTCGCAAATACATGCGGCATACCGGACAGTGCGACCCGCGGTAGAAGACGATCATCGTGAACGTCTCAGGAGCCTGTTCGTCCAAAATGAAGCGCTTACCCTCGATAGTGTCCACTTCCAGAGGAGGCGTCGCCTCGCGTGGCTTGAGTGTGCTCATAATTGATTTCCTTTCAAGCTAATGTCTTTGTTCCCGCAATCCCCGGAAGATCGCTCACCCCCCAACGTATATCAAAGTGCAAGACTTTCCGGGCTCATTTTGGCCTCGTTTGGCCAACAGTTAAGAGAATCGTAAGAGATCTCACCACAGAGGCTCTCCCTACTTCTTGGTGAAGCAAAGCGAATCGGGTGCAGACCTGGAGGGTGAGCCTCTCTACCGTCTCCCGCTACTCCGGATCGTCGAGTTTCTCCTGGTTCGTGGGCGTTGCTCTAGTACCCGGCACACAGCGCTCGCCCTGATCCTTCTCTCTGCACACTTTGCGCCAGGGTTTCGGTCATCACTCGAGTTCGCCTCAGCCGCTGCGTAGTAGGCGAAGTGATGCCAGGAGACGCCTCTCATTCGAATGTCTTACAGATGCCTTACGAGTAAATGGACAATTGCTTACAAAACGTGTTTTAGTGTTGAGTAGAGTGATTGCCGATGAAAGAATTGCGGGTGTAAGGGAAGCTATCTAGTAAGGAGGAAGTAGATAATGTTGGACATAAGCACTTCATCGGCTCGCCGGGGGTGGCTCTCTAAAGGCTGCATACTCGCCTTGGGGCTCTTGCTCTGCTGACCTGCCCCCCGAAAGTTGATCCAGCTAGTATGAGAGTCCAACAGCCCGTGGTGGGCACAAGGAGGACTTTCAGTGAAGAACAAACGACATACCCCGGAGCAGATAGTGCGCAAGCTGCGCGATGCGGAAGCCAGACTCTCCGCTAGAGCAACGATCC